>CAYXVU010000166.1:7954-13197 GCA_964468725.1 uncultured Clostridia bacterium | reverse complement strand
CGAAAGGTCGGCGGTCAGAGACCGCCGCTCAACCATCTCAGGTTGATTTGCAACTCGGTATAAGGTGTCCGGCGGAATGGTCGCAATGCGCCGAAAAACCGCCCCAAAACGCTGCGATAATCGTCTGCCTGCACCGAGAAAAAACATTTGGAACATCGAAACGGGCTGTTAGTTATAGAGAGTACCCGATCAACAAACAAGGAGAATTCAAATGAGTAGACCTTTGTCTGGCCGGAGTCTGTCCGCTCTCTGTCTGCTGCTGTTGTTGTTGGTAAGCGCAGAAGCGCAGTCGCGCAAAATTACTCCGCCGCTACCTGACTTTGCTCTGTTTGCCGAGACCTGGAGCAATGCTTTTGTGCAGAGAGATCGCATCGGATTAACGTTAGGGCTGAACCTGCGTAACAATGCGACGCACATCTTTTCTTATGACATTGAGAAGGGCTTACCTGTTGATGTATTTGATCTATCGCCGGATTTTGGTTTCGGCGGATCAGTAGGGTTGGTTATCTTCATACAATCGCATGCGCCCACAGGCGCGTTTGTTGTTTATGGATTCACCGCAGACCGTACCAGAAAGCTGGTCGGATTTTCAGCCGACGAATCCGGCCACCTGACGCGATTGTGGGCTAAAGATTTCCCGGAAGCTGCGACTATATCTCAGGTTGCGGCTTTCAATGGCGATGGCTCGCGGATCTTCTTGCTCTTGAAATCTGAAACCCCGACGCTGACGATGCTGCGTGCTTCGGATGGAGAAGAACTCTCTCAAGTGGCTCTCAATCAGTCTTCTCTTCTTTCTGGACTCTTCTATGATGAAGGGTTCAACCGAGTCATCGTTTTGGGAGGGGAGCAAACATCGGTCTTCAAAGTGAATGAAGACCGCTTCGATCTGGCCTTCGAGATCAATCAGAGAACTTCTTGCCTTGCCGGTCTGGGCATGATGGCAGGCAGCCATCTGTTGGTTGCTCACGGAGCGTATGAGATCAGGGGTTCATCTGATACGGGAAACGCCTTCTGTGTCTATGACCTTGAGCAGAAGAGCCTGCGAAGTTTTTCCTTTTCTCCCAACCGCGTAGCAGTCGGCGGCAATGTACTCTTTCATAGAGAGACAGGCAATTTGTTAGTCCCCTACTCCTTCACTCGCAAAGGAAACGGTTTTTTTGTTGGCAAGAGCCGATCTTTGGAAATGTTGAGGTTGACCCCTCAGGGAGAGTTAGCGCGCGCTTTTCGGTTGCAATTGCCGAAATTCAGCCCCGGCAATAGCGAGCCGAATCTCATCTTTTTATGGCATGGCGTACAGTTCTCCAAGTCGGGGGCGATGGCCTTTGTCTTAACCTTGAGCGGACGCCTCTTTACCTTCGACACGATGACCTCAGAGATTGTTAATGAAGTTCAGACCGACAGCCGTTTGATCGCTCTGCCTATTCACTTGATCGAACGCCTCGGAGTGATGGTTACTGGAGCCGGAGAGGTTGAACTGGTTGACGTGAGCACCGCTCCGCTGGTGTCGCAGATCGAAATGAAAAAGAAGGCGACCATCATCACCGGCGCGAATTTTTTAGCGGGCGCGCGCGTCTTCATCAACGGACAGGAAGTCAGCGATGCTGTGCGCGATGCGAAAAAGCCCGGTTTTCAGATCACCATCAACAAAGGCAGCAGAGATTTTCAACCGGATGAAGAACTGACGCTCGTGGTTGTCAACCGTGACGGGTTGGCCTCGAAACCGATGGCTATTAACCGCTAAGACTCAACCGCTGTTGCTCAAGCTTTCAATTAATCGAGGCACATCCCGAAACAATTTGGTCACCTGATCGGCCATCGTCTCTTCGCCTTCTTGCATGGGAGTTGCGCCGGTGAAGCGAATGGCGTGAAAGCCTGCCTGCTTGGCTCCGATGATGTCGGTGAACTCCAGATCGCCGATGTGAACGATTTCGTGTGGCTCGACGGCGAGGGCTTGTGTCGTGCGGGCGAAGACTTCACGGTGCGGTTTGGAGCGACCGGCTTCATCGGAGAAGACACAGGAGTCGAAGGCTTCCAAAATTCCGGCGTCGCGCATCACCTTGCGAAGCACGCGACCCGGCGAAAAGCCGATGTCGGAAATGATGCCAAGCCGATAGCGCGAAGCGAGAACCGCAATCGCTTCGCGCACTCCTTCGATCAACACCGGAGGATATTCCAAAATGCCGTCTTCGTATGCGGCGGCCAATTGCGCTCTGACCACCGCATTGAGCTGCACCTCAAGGTATGCGAGGGTGCGGTCAAGACGTTGGGCAGCGATGAGGGTACGATGCTCCTCACGCCAGATGCGATTATGTGATTGCGATTCGCGCGAGAAGGCCGCTTCGATCTGTTCGTCTGTGAAATCTCCGTGCGCGGCCACCGCTTCTTTGAGCAGTCGCGTGCGCGTCTCTTGATAGCGTCGAAACCCACCCGGCGCTTCCGTAAACAGGGTGTTCCAAAAATCGAGGGATACCGCTTTGATCTTCACCATGACTCCAATCAGAAAAATTACAGGGTCAGGAATACAGAATACAGTATTCAGAAGCCCGAATAAATCAGGAGGCCTGCGCTTGCTCTCTGCTTCCATTCTGTCTTCTGTATACTGAATTCTGTATTCTGTATTTCTGATGACGAATCCGATGAGCGACGAAAGCCTCACACAATTCCGCGCGGTGCTGAGAGAAATCATAGCCGATTTCGAATTGCCAGAACTCAGCGCCTCAAGCCTTGACCAACTGAGCGCGCATTACGCGATGCTTCGACGTTGGAATCAGCGCATCAATCTGACGCGCATCATCGCGCCGCAAGCGGCTGCGCGGTTGCACTACGCCGAGTCGTTATTTGGCGCACACTTGCTTGGCGAAGCGCGCACGCTGCTCGATGTTGGCAGCGGCGCAGGGTTTCCGGGACTGCCGCTGGCGGTCGCTCGTCCGCAGATTGCTGTCACGGCGTTGGAAGCGAATCACAAAAAAGCGCTCTTTCTCAATGAAGCCGCGCACGCGCTCAGCCTCAGCAATTTCACTGTCGTGCGGCAACGATGGGAAGATTTCGATGCTTCGAACTTCGATTTGCTCACCACTCGCGCAGTGGACGCCGCCGCGCAGATCGTGCCTGCCATCATTGCTGCTTTACAACCCCATCAGCGATTGCTCTTATATGGCTCATCAGATTTTCTCCGCCAACTGAAGGAGCAGTTTCAGGCTCGCTACCACATCACCGAACGAGCGATTCCACACAGCCAGCGCAGATTGATTGCTCGATTTGAACCATTGTAATTGAGCATCTGTCAAAACAGCCGATTCCTTGCAAGTCGAACCGTCAAAATGCTTGTCTGTAAGACGCGTGATTTCGTTGATGACCAGTAAAAATGATGCGGTATAGCGGTTTATTTGGCTCCTTGTCGGTTGGCACGCCAGATGCCTACAGAAGAAGTGGAAGCTTGAGACGCCTGATGGTGTTCTCTTTGCGGCCATCATTGGCAACGTCGGAAGACGGGCGGGTACAAGCGCGCTTGCCATCGCACAAAGCTCCGGGCCTCATCCCTGTTGAGCCGCGTGGCGAACCGTTTCGTGCTCGCCTTAAACAGAGTCAGAACCCTCTCACGGTTTCCGGCTCGTGTCAGTGGTGGCCGCATCATTTTGCTCAGAAGCAAGAATGCAGAATTGCGAAACTTATCCTGACTCCTGAATTCTCGATTCGGATTCCCACTTATCGAATAACTTCCACTCCATCCATGAAGGGTCGCAGAGCTTTCGGGACGATGACCGAGCCATCGGCTTGTTGATAGTTCTCCAGTATCGCCACCCAGGTGCGCCCGATTGCCAGCCCCGACCCGTTGAGCGTATGCACATATTCGGGTTTGCTTTTGCCTTCGCGACGAAAACGGATTTGCGCGCGGCGCGCCTGAAAGGCTTCGCAATTCGAGCAAGAAGAAATCTCGCGATAGGTACTCTGACTGGGCAACCAGACTTCGATGTCATAGGTCTTGGCTGCGGAGAACCCCATATCGCCGGTCGAGAGGACGATGGTGCGATAAGGAAGCTCTAAGGCTTCGAGCACGGCTTCGGCATCGCGGGTTAGCGATTCCAATTCATCATAAGAATCTTCCGGGCGGGTCAGTTTGACGAGTTCGACTTTTTCGAATTGATGTTGGCGAATCAAGCCGCGCGTGTCTTTGCCATAGCTTCCGGCCTCCGAGCGAAAACAAGGTGTATAGGCCGTCAGTTTGATAGGCAATTGCGCGCCGTCGAGAATCTCATCAGCATAAAGATTCGTCAGCGGCACTTCGGCAGTGGGGATGAGATAAAAGCTGCGGTCGTCTTCCAATTTGAAGAGGTCGAATTCAAACTTCGGCAATTGTCCTGTGCCGAATAGCGTTTTAGCATTGACGATGAAGGGCGGCACTACTTCTGTGTAGCCGTGTCGTCGGGTTTGCAGATCGAGGCAGAATTGAATCAGCGCGCGTTCCAGCCGCGCTCCTAACCCTGTAAGAAAAGAGAAGCGCGCGCCGGTCACTTTGGCCGCGCGCTCGAGATCGAGGATGCCCAATCGCACGCCGAGGTCAACGTGATCTTGCGGAGTAAAATCGAAGGTGCGCGGCGTGCCCCAGCTTTTGATGTGCTGATTAGCGTGTTCATCTTTACCAATCGGGACGCTATCGTGCGGCAGATTGGGCACCGTCGCAAGGAGGGTGTGCAACTCGCTTTCGATGAGGTTCAATTTGTTCTCTGTGGCAGGGATTTGGTCGCCGAGTTCGCGCACCGCTGCGCGCCGCGATTCGGCCTGCTCTTTTTGACCGGCTTTCATCAGCTTGCCGATCTCTTGACTTTCACGATTGCGCGTCGTGTTCAACTCGTCGCGGTTGCGAACCAGCGCGCGGCGCGTTTGATCGAGTTCCGAGAAGCGTTCGAGAGCGGCAAGCGGAAAACCACGATCTTCAAGCTTCTTTTTCACCAACTCGAAATTGGCGCGCACGAAATTCACGTCCAACATGGCTACGGTTACCTTTCTTCCTCTGAAGATAAAACCATAGCCTAAGTCGTCGCTTGCGAATGTGTCAAACTTGACTGCTCGTTGTCCGTCGTCCGTTGTCGGTTGTCCTTTATACCTTCGTTGCCTGAACATTGCGCGGTTATCAACGCTCTACGGCGAAAATGCGCTTGACGCTCGCTCAGCAAAAACGCAACCTCTTCAACGAACAACGAACAACGAACAACGAACAACGAACAACGAACAACGAACAACGA
>CAYXVU010000166.1:0-7854 GCA_964468725.1 uncultured Clostridia bacterium | reverse complement strand
ACAACGAACAACGAACAACGAACAACGAACAACGAACAACGAACAACGAACAACGGAGTTTGCGCTCGCAGCCGCCTTCTCGTTAGCATTGCAACGTGATGATCGAAGAGTTAAACGACGAACAAGAATCCGGCTTCGTGATGCGCGAAAGCGAGGTCGAAACCGCAGAGGGAACGGCACGCTTGCGCTATGTGGTCTGCG
Source organism: uncultured Clostridia bacterium (assembly GCA_964468725.1). Classification (GTDB taxonomy): domain Bacteria; phylum Acidobacteriota; class Blastocatellia; order UBA7656; family UBA7656; genus CAYXVU01. The sequence continues at coordinate 7,653 of CAYXVU010000166.1, read as the reverse complement.
AGCCGTTGGAAGAAGCGGGGTTTCTCAACGCCTTCAGCACGCGACTCGGCGGCGTCAGCCCGTTGCCTCAAAGCGCGCTCAACCTCGCAGGCTTCAAAAATGACGCACGCGAAAATGTCGAAGAGAATCGCCGCCGTTTTTTGAAAGCGATCAGCGCGGAAGGGTTGTTGATTGTGACGACTCAGCAAACCCACTCGATCAACCGCACGACGATTAAATCAACCGCCGACGCGCATCATTCGCAGGCCGATTGCGATGCTATGATTTCGAAACTACGCGGCGTTTTGTTAGGGGTGCAAACGGCAGATTGTTTGCCGGTGCTGATCGGCGATCCGGTGACCGGCACGATGGCGGCCATTCACGCGGGTTGGCGCGGCACGGCAGGCCGCATCGTCGAGCGCACGCTGGCCGACTTGATGACCGTGCAGGGAGTGAACCTGCGCAACTGTATCGCGGCGCTCGGCCCGACCGCGAGTGCCGAACAGTACGAAGTCGGCGAAGAGGTGATCGAACGCTATAAAAAAGAGTTCGGCTATTGGAAAAAATTGCTGGTGAATTTCAAAGCCAACGGCAAAGCGCATCTCGACATCCGCGCCGCCAACGCGCAGCAACTTGCCTATTGCGGGATAACGGAAGAGCGGATTTTTATCGCGCCCTACTGCACGATGACGGAAAACGATCTCTTCTTCTCGTATCGCAAAGAAGCCGGAGGTCAACCCGCGAAGGTGGGCAGGTTATTATCGGTGATCGGTCGGATGGGATGAAGCCGTGAATTTGACCGGGCATCGGACATCTGGGTGAAAAGCAAAAAGGAAGGCTCCGATAGGAGCGACCTATTTGTTGATCTTTAACAGGCCGTTCCTTTCGGAGCCATGAATCGTTACGGCGCCCTCTGCGATGAACCATCTGGCGCTACGGGAGCCTTCTAGCAGAAACTAGGTCGCTTTCGGCGCGAAGTAGCCGCGCCGATGTCGGACGGTCAAGTCTTTGCGGTCTTTGACGCGAATTTGAATGGTGCGAAACGAACCGTCGCGCGCCTCATTGCTCGGTTCGTACGATAAGATATATTGCGTCCGCAGGTCTTCGTCAATCAGAGAGAAGGCTTTGTCGAGGTCTTCTTCCTGCTTGGGAAAGAAGGCGCGCCCGCCAGTTTCCGCTGTGATCTTTTTGAGCGTTCCTGAATCCACTCCGCCGTATGAGCGGTCGCCGATGCCAATGGCATAGACGATGATTTCATTGCGCCATGCGCGCTCAATCGCTTCGCGCATTTTGACGCGGCTAGTCGTATCTTGCCCATCGGTGAGCAGGATAATCACGCGTCGTCCGGCTTCGCGGCGCAGCAAATCCGAAGAGACAGCGTAAATTGAGTCGTACATGGAAGTGCCGCCACTGCGCGAACCGCCATTGATTGGCGGCGTGCCGCCGACGCCCGGAATCGCGGCTGCCACCGTTGGCAAGCGCACTTCATCGAGCGCGCGGCTCAGCTTTTCGACATCCGATGTCAGGTCTTGTACCAGCGTCGAATCGCCTTCGAAGGTGACGACGGCGGCGAGGTCTTTCGTCGGGCGAATCACTTTGCGAAAGAATCGCTGTCCGGCAATCTTTTCATAGGGCAAGGTGTATTCCTGGCTGATGGAAATGTCAATCAGTAGCGCGATGGTGAGAGGAAGCTCGGTTTGGCGCTCGAAAGAGAATACCGATTGCGGTTTGTTGTCTTCGAAAATTTCCAAATCCTCTTTTTTGAGGTCGGTGATATAGCGATTGGTTTTGTCGGTTACGTTGAAGGGCGCAGTGACCAGTTGTGTGCCGAGTTTGATGGGTTCGTCTTGGTCGGCAGGCTCTTCGTCGGCCTTCTTCTCCTTCTTCTGTTGTTGGTCGCCCGCCGCAGGCGGTTTGGGCGGTTGTGATTGTTGGGCACTGACAGACAGACGCGCGGGCAAGCCGAGCGCGGCCAGCAAAAAGAGGGCAATGAAAAGATAACGACTGTACTTCATCTCTATTTTTCCGTAGCCGCGTAGTAGCCACGACGATGCACGACGCGCACCTCATCGCGCCCCTTGAGGCGCACTTCGATGCGACGAAACTGTCCGTCCCGCGCCACATTCGTCGGCGAATAGGCAATCAGATATTGACTACGCATCTCGTTTTCAATCTGCCGGAAATTGGCCATCAGATCATCCGGTCCGTGCGGGAAGTATGCGTGACCTCCCGTCTCTTCTGACATGCGGCGCAAGATGTCTTCGCGCACCCCTTCGAAGCGAAAGCGGTCGCCGACGCCGATGGCGTAAATGACCACGCCCGACCGCCAGGCTTTGTCAATGGCCTCTTCGATTTTGCGACTGCTGGCGTTGTCCACGCCATCGGTTAAGAGAATGATTGCGCGGCGCGTGATGGCATCTTCGGTGGCAGGGCGATAATCGTCGCGCGCCAGCACTTCATCGGCAGTGATGTAGATGGCGTCATAGAGCGCCGTCGCTTGTCGCCGCGACGAGGTATTGAAGCGGCGCGCATACTGAATGTCATCAAAGGCGCGTTTCAGTGTGTCAATGCGCGATGTCAGACCTTGCACCAACTCAACATCGGACTGAAAGGTGACGATGCCCGCGCTGTCTTTATTTGGGCGCAGGATCGAACGCAGGAATTCCCCGGCTGCGGCTTTGGCTTGCGGAAAGGTGTACTCCTGACTGCTCGACAAGTCCATGAGGATGGCGATGTTGATGGGCAGAGTTGCTTCGCGTTTGAAGGTGAAGAGTTGTTGCGGCTGACCGTCTTCGAGGATGGTGATTTCGTCTTCGCGTAGGTTGCTGACGACGCGATTGTTGCGGTCAATAGCGGTGAAGACGAGGTTGACGAGCTCCGTATTCAACCGCACGGTCTCATCGCTTTCGCCGATCTCATCTTGTGGTTTGGGTTTCGGTTCGAGTCGTTGTGGCGATTGAGGTGATGGTTGTTTGGGCGTCGGTTTGGACTTTTGCTGGGCGCTTGCAGCCGCTAGCAACGTCACGGTCAGGGTGAAAGTGAGCAAAACTCTGGTCATAAAAAACCTCGACTGCGTTAGATTCGTCCTGCGACTGGCCGATTAGTAGACATAGCCTTGCTTGTGGAACAACTCGCCTTTGGCGTTTCGAAGTTTGACTTCAATCTTGCGCCGCTTGCCGGTCTTATTCTGATTGGTCGGCGTGTAATAGACGACGTACTCCTTGCGGAGGTCGTCTCTCACCTCTGTGAAAGCGCGAAAGAGTTCCACCTTTTGCGAGGGCAGAAAGATCTGTCCGCCAGTCTGTTCGCACAACTGACGCAACTCTTTGTCGTCTTCGCCTTCGACCTGCCCCGCAGAGATGCCAGAGATGTTTTTCGTGCTGATGCCGAAAATCGTGACATCATATTTCTGCGCGATTTCGATGGCGTCCTTCAGAGTGTGTTCGCTTGCCGTATCCGCGCCATCCGAAATGATGACCATAATCAACCGTGCTGTGGCGCTCTTAATAGTCGCCATCTTTTCTTCGATGACCCGATAGACGCCATCATACAGCTTGGTGTATCCGCCCGATTTCAGTTTGCGAATAGCTTTGACCAGTAATTCGTTATTGTCCGTGAAGTCCTGATGCAGTTCGACCTCCGAGCCGAAGCTGGCAATCAATACCTGATCCTTCTTGCGAAAGGTCGTGACGGTGACAACGAAATCTTCCGCCGCATCTTTTTCAAAAGGCAGCTTGAGCTTGACGCTGTTGCTCACGTCAATCAGCAGGGCGATGCGGAAGGGCAACTGACTGGGCGCTTCAAAATTTTCGATGCGTTGTCGCTTGCCATCTTCATAGACTTCGAAGTTGGCAGCTTGCAGCCCCTCAATGAAGCCATTCTTTTCTTTGACCGTAATCGGCAATCGCACATTCAGTGTCTCTAATACTTGATTGTCGCTTTGATCTTTTGGCTTCTGCCGGTTTTTGTCGTCCTGCGCGAAAACGATGTTCGCAACCAATGCGAAGAGCGAGACAAGCGTGACGATCAACTTTCTCGGTGAATTCATGATTACAGGAGAACCTCCGCTACCGTAGGTCTGATGCATGGGTGATCGCTGGTGATGCATTAGCGAGAGAAATTATAGAAGCCCGCTTCTCACAGTGACAAGCTGATGAGCGAGTTAATAAGCGATGCGGCGGGTGCGCGGCGGTTCAGGCAGCCGATCAACGCGAACGCGGGCATCCACAACGACCGCGCCGCTTTCGAGCACCTTCACCGGATTGGCATCCATTTCGAAAATCTGCGGGCAGATTTCGAGCAGTGCCGAAACCCGCAAGATAATGTCACGCAACGCCGCTTCATCGGCAAGCGGCGCGCCGCGAAAGCCGCGCATCAAAGCCGTGCCGCGCACTTCATTGAGCATATCGCCAACGTCCAAATCGGTGAGCGGGTGAATGCGAAACGCGACATCATTGAGCAATTCGACCAATACGCCGCCGCTGCCATAGACGACTAAGGTTCCGAAGGTCGGATCGAGCGTTGCTCCGACGACATACTCGATGCCGCCTTTGATCTGTTCCTGTACAAGAGCGCCCGCGAAATCGTCTTGCAATCGGGTCGCCATCTCCGTAAAGGCTGCGCGTACGGCGGCCTCATCGGTTAAATTCAGAGCGACTGCGCCTCTTTCGGTTCTGTGTAAGAGGTTTGGGCCGGTCGCCTTGAGGACGACCGGAAAGCCGATTTGACCGGCGAGGTGTGCGGCTTCGTCGGCGCTGGTCACGCAATGGGTGCGGGCAAGCGGGATGCCGACGGCATCGAAGAGTTGTTTGAGCTCCAACGGCGTCAGCCAGCCACCGCCGCGCAGGAGCGCTTGTTCGATGATCGCGCGCGCATCATCGGCGCGCAGGTCGTCGAATTTCGGTACGCTTCCGAGCGGGCTTTGCCGCCATTCCCCGTAAATAGTAACTCGCGCCAACGCTGTCGCAGCAGCTTCGGGAAAGGTGTAGCTCGGGATGTGGCCGAGAATCTCTGGCGCTCCGGCGGCGCTTAAAAAATTTGCCAGTATCGGTTTGCCCTGCGCCTCTTTCGCGGCTTCGACAATGGCTGTGGCGACCGATTCGGGCGAGGTGACGAGCGGCGGAATAAAGATCACAATCAAACTGTCAACGCGCTCGTCTCGCAGGATGGCGCGCATCGCTTTCAGATAGTGCTCGGCAGTTGCCGAGGCGATCATATCAACAGGGTTGGCGACGCTGGCCGTCGCCGGAAGAAAGGTTCGCAATTCCTGGATGGTCGCATCCGACAAGGTCGGCAATTCCAAACCACGCGCTTCGCAGGCATCGGCAGCCAGAATTCCCGGCCCTCCGGCATTGGTCAAGATCGCTACGCGCCGCCCCGCAGGGATAGGTTGATGGGCGAGCAAGTTGGCTACGTCGAATAGCTCTTCGAGCGTGTCTGTGCGAATCACGCCGGTCTGCCGGAAGAGAGCGCGGACGGCGGTTTCCGTCGTCGCCAACGCGCCCGAATGCGACGCTGCCGCGCGTGCCCCGGCTTGGGAACGCCCCGATTTGACGGCGATGATGGGTTTGTTGCGCGCTACGCGGCGAGCGATGCGCGCAAAGTTGCGCGGGTTACCGAAGCTCTCAACGTAAAGCAGAATCACATCCGTGCGCTCATCATCAGCCCAGTATTGAATCAGATCATTAGTTGAAACATCGGCTTTGTTGCCGACCGATACGAAGGTCGAGATGCCGAGATTGAGGCGGCGCGCCGAATCGAGAATGGCCAATCCCAATGCGCCGCTCTGTGTGGACATGGCGACGCGACCGGCGGGCGGATAGACGGGCGAGAAGGTGGCGTTGAGCGCCACGTGCGAATCGGTGTTGATGATGCCCATACAATTCGGGCCGACCAACCGCACCCCTGCGCTTCTGATCTTGTCCACAAGAGCGGCTTCCCGCAGGCGTCCTTCCGCGCCGGTTTCGCTAAAGCCTGCGCTGATGATGACCAACCCGTGCACGCCTTTGGCGATGCAATCGTCAACGACTTCCGCTACCGTTTTGGCGGGGACGACAACGATGGCCAGATCAACTTCATCGGGAATGTCGGTGACGCGCGCATAGGCGCGATGCGTGCCGACGACTTTGGCATGAGCGTTCACTGGGTAGAGGATGCCTTGAAAGCCTGTGGCTTCAAGGTTGCGAAAGATTTCCGAGCCGATGCTGCCGCGTGTCCGGCTGGCACCGATGACGGCAATGGATCGCGGCTCGAAGAAGATTTTGATCGAAGCGGCGGCAGCAGATTGAGCGCGGGCGAGCGACTTCTCTTCAAAAGCCGGAGTCGGCGTGATGGGAAAGGTTACATAGAAGACGCCGCCCTCCATGCGCCGCTGCACTTCGAAGCCGGATTTGATGAAGACATCAATCATTTTGCGATTGTCGCCCAGCACATAGGCTTCGAAGATGATGATTTGATGGTCGCGGGCGATTTCGGCGAGGCGTTCCAGCATGCGCGTCGCAATGCCGCGACCTTGCAATGCGTCTTCGGTGATGAAAGAGACTTCCGCTCGGTCAGTGACTTCGCGGCTGCGGTAGTATCGGGCGACGGCAACGATGCGCCCGGCGATTTCGCCGATCAGAGCAAAGCTGTTGTCGTAATCAACGGTTGCCAAGTCAAGCGCCCGCTCTTTGGTCAGTTCCCGAATCGGCGCGAAGAAGCGAAAGCAGATGCTTTCCGGCGACAAGCGTTTGGACATCTCGATCAGCCCATCGGCGTCGGTCGGACGAATCGGGCGCAACCGTAAGGTCGAGCCATCACGTAACACGATGTCGGTTTCATAACGCGCAGGGTAATCCGTCGTCATAGCTCCACTCTCAAAGTCTTTTCGATCATAACGTGCGCGTCACCTTCGACAGCGAGCGCGGGGTGTCGGGGTTCAACCCTTTGGCATCGGCCAGTAACGCAGCGAAGAGCTGGCCGGGAATGATGTAAGGAATAGGTGCGTTGAATTCATCTATGCTGGCCGACATCTTGATGGAGCGCGAAGCCAGCGCGGCCAGCGCATCGCTTTCGCTGATTATCAACGTGTCGGCGTGCAATTCGCCGAGCCGTTCAAGCAACTCCGTCACGCTGCGTCGCGTCACGCCGGGCGGCGCAAAGAGAATGATGGGGAAATGGCGTTCGACCATCGCCAGCGGGCCATGCAGGAAGTCCGCAGAAGAAAACCTCTCGGCTACGACGTAACAAGTCTCCATTAGCTTGAGCGCCAGTTCATAAGCATTCGCATAGAGCAAGCCGCGCCCGACGACAATACAGTTCTCCATGAAGACGTAGCGTTCGACGAGTTCACGGATACGCGCTTGCCCATCGAGGGCGCGGGCGACGTGTTCGGGAATTGCTTCATAACGAATTGCCGCGCGATTTTCAGAGAGTGCAGCGGCGAGCAGATAAAAGAGCATCATCTGCCCTGTGAAAGTCTTTGTTGCAGCCACCGACCGTTCGCGCCCGCCATGCATCAGCAACGTCTCTTCAACCAGACCCACCATTGCGGATTGCGGTTCATTGGTGATGCCGATTGTATACGCGCCGCTGTCACGCGCCATCTCTAAGACGCGGTTGATGTCTTCGCCTTCGCCCGACTGGGAGACGCCGACGACGAGCGCGCGCTGCAGATTGAGACGCGCCCCATACAGC
>CAYXVU010000165.1:0-13528 GCA_964468725.1 uncultured Clostridia bacterium | reverse complement strand
TTCGCGCGAATGCATTGCCCAATACCAACCTTCGATGATGCGCTGCGGGTTATTGAAGACCTGCGTTTCGGTAAGCGAGTTCATGATCTTCTCGTAAACGAATCGGCTCGGCGCAATGCTGCGGATTATAAGAGTAGCCTTGGCGCTTCTCAACCCGCTCCGATCAATCCGTCAGCCGCTGGCCGGGGCGAAGAATCCAGGCTTGCGGGTGATGCGTGAATCCGACGTGCGGGTAGTAAGGCTCTGCCGCTGGCGCAGCCAGCAAGATGATGGTAGCTTGCGGCGCGGCGGCTTGCGTCCTGCGCATCAACTCCTTACCGATGCCGTGACGTTGATGTGACAGGCGCACGGCAAGGTCAGATAAGTAAGTCGCATAAGCAAAGTCGGTGAGCGACCGTGAAATGCCAACTAGCAGATCGCCCTCCCAGGCGGTGATGACGAGGTTGGCATGTTCAAGCATGGCTCGCATTCGTTCGCGCTCATCAACCGGCCTGCGCTCGCCGAGCGTCGAAGCCCGATAGAGTTCAATCACCCTGTCCAAATCCAGATCATTGCCCGTCTTGTAGGTAATCATTTCTGCTCCCGCCTGACATGATTATCTGCACACCTCGCGCGATAGTATAGCCAATCTTTAGGTAAATCTTGACAGCCACATCGCGCCTTGATATGCCTTGCGCATGACGCTGAAAGCCAATCCGTTCACCAAAGTCTCGGCCTCGCCGACCAATCCACATCCGGTCACCGTCAAGAAGCGTTTCGATGTGGCCGATCTCTACTCCGGCCCGGTCTCGGAGGTCAGCACCACAACCGCCGAACAGACTCCGCTTGATGAAAAATTGCGGCAAGCCTATTTCTGGATCGTCAATCATGCCATCATCAGCCCATATTACGACATCGAATACAACGATGCGCCGCCGCAGACCTATTCCTTTGGCGATCAGAAGAGCAAACTCGTCCTGCCATCGGCGCAAAGCTATTCGAGCTTCGTACTCATGCCGCTGCTCAATCTGGTCTTACGCCGTCGTTGTCTGTTCGTCGGCGGCCCGGGGCGCGGCAAAACGGCGAGCGCGATCTTGATGGCCGTCTTGGCAGGCTATTCGATCAAAGACATCAAACGCGCCATCCAACATGGTCAGCCGCAGATGACCATCTCCGATCTGCTTGGCAATCCGCTGCCTTCGACGCTGGTCAACGCAAAGAGCATGGATGAAGTACAGGTGTCCTGGCGCAGGTGGCTTGGCATGCGCGTCAAGATCATTGATGAATACAATCGCATTCCGACGCGCACGCAGTCGGCGTTGCTGACGGTGATGGGCGATAACTATGCCGAGGTGCTCGATCAAATATACGAATGCCCGGATTCGGCTTGGTATCTGACCGCCAACGACGATGCGGGCGGCGGAACCTATCAAGTCATCGAAGCCTTGCGCGACCGCATTGACATCGTGGTCAAAGCCTTGCACTTCAATACCCGATTTCTCAACGACCTGCTCACACGCATCGAAGAACGCATCAAACCGGAAGAGGTCATGCCGAAAGAGATCGTCTTCCGCGAAGAAGAGCTGGACCGCGCTTACAAAGAGATCCTCGAAGTTCCCTTTCCCGACGAGTTGCGCCGCCGCATCGAATTCTTCGCCAGCCATTTTGAATTTTGCGATTCGGGCGCAGAGCAGATTGAATACAAAACCAAAGATACAGTGAAGTTGGCGGCGATTGATTTACATCTGGTTATGTCGCAGGAGACCGGCAAAGACAAACTCAAAGACCTCGGCGTACAGACGAAGAACGGACTATCGGTGCGAGCGTTGATGACCGTGTTGGTATTTGCCAAAGCGCTCGCCTGGTTTCGCGGCGATAAAACGCAAGTCTCTTTAGAAGACTTGCGACAGACGATGCCCTTCGTCCTGCATGACAAACTCGCGCAAGACGGTGACGCCCCGTTTTTCAACACGCCGGAAAACGCCGTCTTTCGCAGCGACAAGATCGGCTGGATTCGCAAGCTCTTTGATCTGTCCTGCGCCGAGTATGATCGCCTTGATCGTGACCGCGACGATCCGGTGGCGGCGATGGAAGCGGAGTTCGACAAAGGACTCGACGGCGTGAGCGAAAAGGATGCGCGCGCGCGGCTGGTAAAGATCGAACGATTGCTTGCCGAGTGGAGCAAGGGACGTAAGCTTTACGGTCATCAGTTCGATGATATCCTCAAATTGAAATACTTTCACCAACGCTACACCAACTATCTTGCGTGGCTGCGATGGAAAAACTGATTACCGGCGCGTTTGCTGAAGTTTTGAAACGCAACCGCGAACGCTTCAATACCAAATTCGCTTATGCGCGACGGCGTTATCCGGCGCTCGAAGCCGAAGACTTCTTCGCACACCTGCGCCTCGTCGTCGAACCCATCATCAACACCATCGCTCAACAACAGGCCGATAAAACTGACGACGTAGCCGATGCGCTCTACGACATCTCACTCGAACTGATCGGCAAAGGTTTAATGGGCGAGCGCATGCGCTATCCGGCGATGCTCATGGGGTGGAATCAACTATTCAATGCGCTGCCGAATCTGCTGATTAGCGATGCTGCCTGGTTTGCGGGTGCGGTGTCGAACGCGATTTATAACCTTTCGGTCACGCCAAACACGCGCATCACCTATTGGGTTGATGCGATGACCGAGATGGGCAAGCACTGCGCATCGGTGCAGACTTTTCTCGATCTCGGCAAAATCATCGCCTGGCGTTGCGGCATGGCGCACTATCGGATGGGCGCGCTCGAAGTGTGCAGCCATCTGGAACCGAGTCTGGCACGCGCCGCGCTGCTGATTCCGCAAGAAGAGACAACTCCCATCGAAACGGTCGTCGAGCGATTACAACAAGACCCCTGGCTTGCGCCGCTTGCCGCCAGTAAAAGCGCGGGTTGGTCAAAGACGCTGCGCGTCGTGGCGAAAGCCGGTGCCTTTCGCGGCTTCGGCGGGGACTTCATCTCACCGCCTGAAGTCGCCATGTCGGAGGGTGAATTCATCGTCTTTGATGATGAACACTGTTGGATGCTGACGGTAGATTTATTCGGCGCAACTTTGCATCGGTTGGGCAGCTCAATCCCTCCGCTCGATTCGAAGTTCAACAACGATTTTTTCATTGATAAAGACGGGCGGGTGACCGATAAGCAACAGCGTGCCTCCTTTCCGCAACTCGCTGGCGCCAGCAGTTTCGCTTCGAATCAAACAACGCTAGCCATCACTCTGCCCCTGTCGCATGTGATTTATCTGATTGCGCAGACGGAGCATTGAGCGGCGGCACTCCGTCGCTGCCGGTTGAGAAGATTTGAACAAGAAAGAGTTACAACTTCACGAATTGAGAGATCAGTGGCAAGCCCGCTGGCCGGAGGCGCTCGCTTTGTGGAGCAAGTTCACCAAGCTGCGCGAGCCGAAATGGTGTTTCAATGCGAAAGAGGCGCAGACTGAAGGACTCGGCGATAGCTTTGCGATGATTCGCTTAAACGACACTTCTGTAGTGATTGACTTAGCGCAGATACTAGCAAACAATCTCACCGATTTTCCGGTTGAAATCATGGCGCACGAAATCGGCCACCACGTTTATTGCCCCGCCGATCTTTCCGATCAAGGCCGCATGCTCGCACGCATGCGCCGCGCACTTCCCGGCAAAGAACATAACGCGCCCTTCATCGCCAATCTCTACGCCGATCTGCTCATCAATGATCGTTTGCAACGCGGCGCGAATTTGCGGATGGCTGAGGTCTACAAAACGCTTGGTGGTGAAAACGCCGACAAGATGTGGACGTTTTACATGCGCATCTATGAAATCCTCTGGCGCATGCAAAAAGGCACGATTGCCAAAGGCGAGATTGATGACGTGTTAGAGATGGACGCGCAACTCGGCGCGCGCGTAGTGCGCGTCTATGCGAAAGATTGGCTCAAAGGTTCAGGACGCTTCGCGGCGTTGTGCCTGCGCTACTTGCTCGAAGACGATGGCAACCGAATGAGGCTGATCATTAAAGGTTGGCTTGACACGACCAATGCAGGGTCGGGCGGCATGCCGGAGGGGTTGATCGAAGTTGATCCTGACGAAGCCGCAGACTCCATTCATCCGGCTTTTGATGAAGAGCTTTCAGGCGTCGGCACTGGCGACGAGAGCCGCGCGGGCAAAGACAGCATCGGAGATGGCAACAGCGCGATCAATCCGAATTCGGCTGGCGGCTCGCAGGGGCAGTGTCGCGAGCCTTTCGAGTTCGGCGAAATCCTCAAAGGTTTAGGGGTGAAACTATCGCCGCAAGAGATGGCAATTCGTTACTATCGCGAGCGCGCCGCGCCGCACCTCGTACCGTTTCCGGTGCGCGTGTTGCCCGAATCGCAGGAGCCGCTCGTTGAAGGGCTTGACGTTTGGGATATTGGCTCGCCGCTTGAAGAGGTTGATTGGTTCGAGAGCGTGATGGTCAGCCCTGCCATCATTCCCGGCTACACGACTGTACAGCGCACCTATGGCACCAGTAGCGGCTCGCTGCCGGAAAGAGAGCCAGTTGATTTAGACCTCTATGTGGATTGCTCCGGCTCGATGCCCAACCCGCAATGGAGCACTTCGTTTTTGACCCTAGCGGGTGCGATCATCTGTTTATCGGCTCTGCGAGTTGGTTCGAGCGTCAAGGCGACATTGTGGAGCGGCAAGAATGATTATCAAACGACGAAAGAATTTACCCGCGACGAGCATGCGATCTTCGCCATTCTGACCGGTTATATCGGCGGCGCGACCGCCTTTCCAATTCACTTGCTGCGCGATACTTTTCAAGATCGTAAGAAGTCCGACCGCGCCGTTCATATCCTGGTCATCTCCGATGACGGCGTGGATACCATGTTCGACTCGGATGAAAAAGGCAACAGCGGTTGGGATGTCTCCCGTAGGGCGCTCGCCAATGCGCGCGGCGGCGGCACGATGGTTTTGAACTTGTGGAGCGATTGGCACAATACGCCAAAGCTCGTACAAGCCAATCAACAAGGTTGGGCGATTCATCGCGTGCAGAATTGGAACGAGTTAGTAGAGTTTGCCCGTGCTTTTAGTCAGGCCAACTATGGGGCGGGAGATGTGGCGAAAAAGGTCTGAAACCTTATGATCGTATCTCAACGAGCTTCCGGGTCTCTATTTGGAGCAGCCTTAGGCGATGCGATGGGCGCGCCAACCGAATTCTTACAGGTTGACGATATCCTCCGCCGCTTCCCGCCTGATGGGCCGCAAGAGCCGCTTGGCAATCCGGCGCGAGTCACCGATGACACGCAGATGATGCTCGCCGTTGGCGAAGCGTTGCGCACGGTAGCGACGAAGGGAAAATTTGACCCTCCGGCATTGGAAACGGCTCTGCGACAGACCTTGGTTGATTGGTTGAATAGCCCGGATAATGATCGCGCACCCGGAGTGACCTGCCTTCGCGCTTGTAGAAATCTCGCGCAGGGACGGTCATGGAGGGATGCGACCGTAGCGAGTTCGAAGGGATGCGGAGCCAATATGCGCGTTGCTCCGGTTGGTCTCCTACAAGGCATCAGCGAAGAGCAGCGCTCTGCAATCGCACAGTTTCAAGCTGCCTTCACGCATGGTCATCCGACGGCGCTCGCGGCATCCGATCTTACGGCTGCAACGATTGCTTATCTGTGCAGAGGGAATGAGGCGAAACGGCTGATGGCCTATCTTTTCGACTACGCTCATTCTCAGCAGACTCTGTATCACAGCCATTGGCTCGGCTCTTTGTGGCGGCATCCCGGCGTGATTGATGCGGCTGATTTTATTTCGCGCGGCTGGGACGAGTGTTTTGTAGCTCTCCACCATTTGCAGTCGGCCATCAAGAAGGCGGATAAGCAGATAGACCCTTGTTCTCTGACTGGAGCGGGGTGGGTTGCGGAAGAAGCTTTCGCCACAGGCTTGCTCTGCTTTCTTTTATTCCTCGACGACCCGCTGGCGGCGTTGCAGCGTGCGGCGGTGACGGCAGGAGATTCCGATTCGATAGCTTGTTTGACGGGCGCGTTTATAGGCGCTTATTACGGGATAGAGGTCTGGCCGAAAGGTTGGATCGAGCGCATTGAGTATGGGGCAAGATTAGCCGAGCTTGGAGATTATCTGGACACAACGCAGCACACCCACGATGTGAGATAGAACCCGACATGAGAGAAGAAGGGCCATTGTTAGAATCTTTGACGCGGCGATTGACCGAGTGTCCGGCAGAGTTTTTAGCTGAGCCGCGCAGCCAATCGAAAGGCAAGATTCGCGTTCCGGCAGTCGTCTACGATTTGCTGATTGATCTCGGCGGCGAGCCGATCAGCAAAGCGCACGCCGCCGTTTTTGAACTTCATCATGACGGTTCGAAAGAGGCGCGCAATCGCTTACGCGTGATCTTGATCGCTTGTTGGTTGTTGCACGATAGTTGGTTCATTCATCAACGACGCTTCCCTTCGCTCGCCTACAGTTTGTTGGCGAGCGGACTGGATGAACTGGCAACGATGGTTGATGCCTCCCTGTTTGTGAGCGACCCCGACCGTCGCGAAGAGTTGGCGCGCCGGTGTATGAGCGCGCTTGGACTTCGGCCTGCGGGCGAAAGCCTTGCGCAAGCCGAAGACCGATTGGCGACGCTCGATTCGGTCGAGCGCTCGCGGGTGATTCGTGAAGCTCGCGCTGCCGAAGAACGCGCCCGCAAAATTCGTGAAGAGATGGCGCGCAAAGCCGCGGAAGAAGCCGCAGCAACCTACGGGCGTGAGTAAGAATCTGATAGCTGCTTGAACACAAACGTCAGCCGATTTGATAGCCCCCAAGCGCAGCGGGGCATCTGTGAGAGGTTATGAGCAAGTGCGTTAAGATGTTTTTCTTTGTCGCCTTTGCGTTGTCGGCGATGGCGTGTCAACAGCCTGCGGCTGCCGTTAATCCTGAGCAGGTTACGGCGGTCGAGTCGTCACAAATCAAAAAGGTTATTGAGGGAGCAATCGAACAGACTTCTTATACGCACTCTTATGATCCCGCCTACATGAAGATTGCTTATCCGGGCGGCGATGTGCCACGCGAGAAGGGGGTCTGCACGGATGTGGTCATCCGCGCCTTTCGCGCCGTCAGCGTTGATCTGCAAAAAGAGGTGCATGAAGATATGGCGCGCAACTTCTCTCTTTACCCCCAAAAGTGGGGACTCAAAAAGCCTGACACCAACATTGACCATCGGCGGGTTCCGAACCTGATGACCTATTTCAAGCGCAAAGGCAAAGCGCTTTCGGTCACCGACAATCCGAAAAATTATCTGCCTGGTGATGTTGTTGCATGGGATTTGGGCGGCGGCGTATTGCACATTGGCATCGTCTCCAATGTGTTTACGGATGACCGTGCGCGATTTCATATTGTGCATAATATCTGTTGCGGCGCACAGCTTGAAGATGCGCTCTTTTCATGGAAGGTCATCGGTCATTATCGTTATTTTTAATGTCCGATTCGCAATTTGGAAAGCTATCTCACAAATCTCAATCCTCTTGAAACGCTGGCCGTTATCACCGGACTAGTCTGTGTTTGGCTGACGGTGAAAGAGAATATCTGGTGTTGGCCGGTCGGCATTGTGAGCGTCTGTTGTTATGCCGTGATCTTTTTTCAGGTCAAGCTCTATGCCGATATGGGACTGCAAGTCATTTACATTGCGCTCAGTGTTTACGGTTGGTATGAATGGTTGCGCGGCGGCAAAGATCATGGAGAGTTGGAGGTTTCGCAAACTACGATGCGACTCCATTCGGTGCTTGCGGCTATTGCGCTTGTCGGAACCTTCGTTATGGGGTGGTCGCTGTCGCGCTATACGGATGCTTCGCTCTCTTATTTGGATTCGGCAATGGCCGTGTTGAGTCTGATCGCTCAATGGATGATGGCGCGAAAATTTTTGGAGTGTTGGTTGGTGTGGATTAGCGTGAATGTTTTCTCCATCGGCAAGTATTTTTTAAGCGCGCTTTATCCGACGATGGCGCTGTACGCGGTTTTCCTCGTGTTGGCAGTCATGGGTTACAGAGAATGGAGAACGTCTCTCAGAAGCAGACAACCGGCCTGATTATCGGCAAATTCTTACCGCCACATCGCGGCCATCAATACCTCATAGAGTATGCCAAGTCGCGCGTCGGTCACCTGACCGTCTTGGTTTGCAGCCTCGAATGCGAACCGATCCCCGGACACTTGCGATGGGCATGGATGAAAGAACTCTACCCCGATGCGCAGGTTCTACACTTGACGGATGAAAATCCTTCCGAGCCGCACGAACACCCGCAATTTTGGGAGATTTGGACGACCAGCATTCGCCATTTTTTACCGACTGGGCCGGACTTCGTTTTCACTTCGGAAACCTATGGCGACGAGTTGGCGTGCCGGTTGGGCGCACAACACATCCTGGTAGATTTGCAGCGCGAACGATTCTCTATCAGCGCCAGTTTGATACGTGAGCGGCCTTTTGAAAACTGGTCTTATATTCCCGAATGTGTGCGGCCCTACTTCGTCAAACGTGTGGCTGTCGTCGGACCTGAGTCTACAGGCAAAACGACATTGGCCGCACAACTGGCAGGGCATTTCCAAACCGTTTGGGTTCCTGAGTTCGCGCGCCAATACCTTGCAGAAAAGAATCTGAATTTCGACCTCGAAGACATCCAGCAAATTGCCAAAGGTCAGATGTCAACAGAAGACCAGCTCGCACGTTCTGCCAATCGCTTGCTCATTTGCGATACGGAACTGATTACGACGACACTTTGGAGCCAGCATTTTTTCGCCGCCTGCCCGGAATGGATTCAAAGCGAAGCGAACCGGCGTCAATATGATTTGTACTTGCTTGCTGATATTGATACACCTTGGGTGGCTGACCCGCAACGCGTTGGCGATCATTTACGGAGCGCATTTTTAGATCGGCTTCGGCAAGAGCTCGTGGTGCGAAACCGGCCCTACAAGCTGGTTTCAGGGTCTTATGATGAACGCTTTCGAAAAGCCGTGCTGGCCATCGAAGCATTGTTTGATTAAGAGAGGATTTTCCTCTCATCATTCCGCGCCTATTTTCAAAGAACAATTCGGTTAGGAATTCAGTAATCAATAGTCGCGGCGGGATTTCGTTATTGCACATTTTTTCGTACGGCGTTACAAATGCTCTCTACGAAATCGGACAAGGCAAAGGAGTAGGCGATGTACTGTCCCAGATGCGGCCAACAGGTTATCGAAAATACGCGCTTCTGTTCGCGCTGCGGGTTTCGCATGGAAGCGGTTCAGGAGTTAATTACTACCGAACACCTTTACGTTGCGCGCCAACTGGAAGAGAAAGTCAAACCGACTTCCGAGCGCCGAACAGGCATCCGGCGTGGCGCAAAAGTGGTCTTTGCAAGTTTAGCCGTTTTGCCTCTTCTCATTGGCGCTTCCATTGCGATTGATACGCCGGGGCCGCTTGTCATCTTTTTCACGACTTTCATGGCGGGCATCCTTTTGATGTTATATTACCGAATCTTTGGCGATGACACTCCGATTATGCCGAAATCCATTCAACCTTCCAGTCAATATCTTCTACCAGTTCCGTCACAACATTACTTACCGAATGACGCTTACATCAGTGGTATGGCAACCCCACGTCGAAACACAGCGGACATGATTCAACCTCCGAGCGTCACGGAACCGACTACGAATCTGCTCAAGGAACCGTAAGAATCGCTTGATTCCGCATACAAGGACAACACGCACATGGAGATCAAAACTATTTTAACAGCGAATGCGCCGACGCCTGCGGGTCATTACTCGCAAGCTACGGTTCACAATGGCTTAGTCTTTGTGGCTGGACAACTGGGCATTGATCCGAATCAGCCGGGGAAAGAAGCCGGGACAATCGAAGAACAGACCGAACAGGCGCTCAAGAATATTGCCGAGATTTTGCGAGCGGCAGGTAGCGATTTACACTGTGTTTTGAAGATGACGGTCTATGTCTCTGACATCAGTTTGTGGGGGCAAGTCAATGCAACCTATGCAAAGGTTATGGGAGCACATCGCCCGGCACGAGCCATCGTGCCGGTGAAAGACTTGCACTATGGCTACCAAATCGAAATGGAAGCCATTGCGACATTGGTCGAATAACTTTTTCAGTGAATGATTGACGATGAAGCTCTTCAAATCGGTGATGAAGGTTTTAATGGGGCTTTTTTATATAGGAGCCGGAGTCAATCATTTTCTGAATCCTGATTTTTATATGAAGATCATGCCGCCATACTTACCATTGCACCTTGAATTGGTTTACTTGAGTGGCATTTTTGAGATCGTTTTCGGCGCCTTACTCCTGATCCCTCGATTCACTTGCCAAGCTGCCTGGGGAGTCATCGCCTTGCTTGTCGCTGTTTTTCCAGCGAACATCCACGTTGCGCTCAACCCGCAGATTTTCCCTACTGTAAGCCCGTTATTTCATTATATCCGCTTACCGTTCCAGTTGGTCTTTTTGGCATGGGCATACTGGTTCACTCGCCCTGATAAACCGTCAGACGCTATTTAAGATGAATAAAGATGCATCGCTTACAGAAGAAGAGCGCTTTCCGCTATTAACCGAAGGCGGACGCCAACTCCTGCATTGGATGTGGGAGCATCCGCAGGCTCCACGTTTTAACTTTCCCTGCGGAGATCGAATCACACTGGAAGGATTAGAGCGGCTGCGCGCCTATGAGACGGAACTCCATTCCGCTAAGCCTGGATGGGCAGAGGGCGAACAACCCGGTTGGCTCAAACACTTTGTCGAAACCTGCCTTCAGGATGTGCCTTTTTACCGGCGCAGAGGCGGCAGCGCCATAGACTTTTATTCGTTACCCACTTGTCAGCGTAGCGATTTGGATCGCGAACCTTGGTCTTTCGTTCCCGATTCACAACCATTGGATGATCTGATCGTCTACACGACCAGTGGTACGACAGGACAGCCTTTGCGCGTCCTCTCTCACCCGGTAGTCGCCTCAAAGTACTTGCCTGCCCTCCGATTTGCATTATCAAAATTTGGCGTCACCCTTGAAGGTGGCGAAGGTAATGTCTCAATCGTAACGGTCTGTGCGCAAGCCAACACTTATACCTATGCGACCGTCTCATCTTTTCTCGAAGGAGCTGGTTATCTCAAAGTCAATCTTAACCCTAATGAATGGCACGATCCCAATGACCGTGTGCCATTTTTAGATGATTGCAATCCTGAAATTTATACAGGCGATCCGCTTGCATTCGTTGCCCTTTCACAACTTCCTTTAAAGACTCAACCAAAAGCTTTGGTCTCTTCTGCCATGACTTTGCTACCGGGATTACAAAAAGAGTTGGAAGACCATTTCCACTGCCCGGTAATCGATATCTACTCGATGAATGAATCCCGGCTGATCGCTGTTCGTGTAGAGCAATCTTACCATCTCATACCCCATGATCTGTTCATTGAAATCCTCGACCCTGAGGGCTTGCCTTGTGCACCGGGCGTTCGGGGAGAAATCGTATTAACCGGAGGTCGAAATCCTTTTCTCCCGCTCTTACGGTATCGTACAGGCGATTATGCCGCACTCGAATATGTTGACCAATCCCCTCTATTGACGAACTTTGAAGGACGACCCCCAATCTTTTTTTTGAGTAATGAAGGGAAAATTATTTGCAGTTTGGATGTCTCAAAAGCGTTTCAACACCTGGCCATTGCTCAATTTTCACTCCATCAAAATCCTGATTTATCGCTTCTCTTTAGTTCCTACATCTCTGATTTATTACAGCGCCAAGTGAGTGATGCCCTGCAATCTGTTTTCGGTCATGGGATTCGAATCACTTTTCAACAACTTTCGCCGACAATCGAAAAAGGCAATAAGGTCATTCAATATACTTCCGATATTGAACCGACCAATATATCGCAGGTAGAGATCAATTATTTATCAACTAGCACATCTTAAATCTTCGCTCTAGAATTTTTTCCTCAATCATTTATTGTTTTCTCAAACGAATCTGTATAGCATGTCTGCCTCGAAATTGTGCATACTCAAATAATACTGGAGTCACCATGCAATCCGATCTACTTTCCTCAATTCTCAATGAGATTTCCAAGCGCGTGAATCATCAAAGTTATGACACCTGGTTCAAGCCTATTTCTCAAGTTCGACAAGATCAATCTTCCCTTTATCTCACTGTCCCGAATGACATCTTTCGCGATTGGATTATTGGCAATTATTTTGATGTCCTTGAAGAATCACTGCAAGAACTCCAGTTGAATGGGCTGAAGGTGAATTTTCTCATCGATGAGAACGATTCAGATGTTTCTTTCAAAGGTCGAGAACCGGAACGCAATCAGCGATCTATCAATGGCAATGCCGCTGAATTACCGAATAAGTTGATGACTTCCTCATCACAACCTCTTGATGGAGAAGGGGATCAATTACCTCTCAATCCCAAGTATACTTTTAATTCTTTTGTCGTTGGCTCTTGTAATCAATTTGCCCATGCGGCAGCTCTTGCTGTCGTCGATTTACCTTCAAAAACCTATAACCCCCTTTACATTTATGGCGGTGTGGGGTTAGGGAAAACTCATTTGATGCATGCTATCGGGCATTCCATCAAATCGAATAACCATGATATGAAACTCACGTATATCTCATCTGAAAAGTTCATGAATGAGTTGATCAACGCCATTCGCTACGACAAAACGCTCAGTTTTCGTGAGAAATACCGCAATATCGATATCTTGCTTATGGATGACATTCAATTTTTGGCTGGTAAAGAGCGTACTCAAGAAGAATTCTTTCATACTTTTAATGCGCTTTATGACGCTCAGAAACAGATCGTTATTTCAAGCGATTGCCCCCCTCGTGAAATTCCAACCTTAGAAGAACGGCTACATTCAAGATTTGAATGGGGTTTGATTGCCGATATTCAACCTCCTGACCTTGAAACCAAAATCGCCATCCTTAAAAGGAAGGCTGAAAATGAAAAGGTCAATTTGCCAGATAACGTAGCCCTTTTCATCGCTAGCAAAATAAAATCTAATATCCGCGAGTTAGAAGGTTCTCTGGTTCGACTTCTTGCTTATGCGTCTCTAAAAGGTGTCAGCATCAGTATCGAACTGGCTCAGGAGGTTTTGCGCAATATCATTGATGAAGAATCCGAAGGCGTTTCTATCGAACTTATTCAAAAGACGGTTGCAAGACATTATGGTCTCAAAGTTTCGGATTTGAAATCAAAGAACAATTCTCAGTCTATCGCTTTCCCTCGCCAAATAGCCATGTTTCTTTGTAAAGCCCTGACTAAAGCCAGTTTACCGGAAATCGGAAGAGAATTCGGAGGGAAGCATCACACCACTGTCCTTCACAGCATTAACAAAGTCACAAAACTGAATGAGAAAGATCTAGTTTTCCACAAAACCATCAACAGCCTAATTAGTGAAATGAAATAGCTTGTAAGGTTTTCCACAGATAGGGTCTGTGGAGCCTTTGTGGAACCTGTTGAAAATCCAAAAATTGCTTGTAAGGTTCCACAACCCGAAGATTTTTTCCACAGATTTCCACAAA
>CAYXVU010000164.1:0-13674 GCA_964468725.1 uncultured Clostridia bacterium | reverse complement strand
ACGATCAAATCGCTGGTGGTGTATGACTTGGAAAAAGCGCGCATTGTCTCGGACAAAAGCAATCTGCTGATGGAGACTAACGCGCAGCAGATGAAGACCGTATTTCGCAATCAATCCGAAATGACGCTGGTCAATCCCTGAGACAAGCCCTTGCCTGCCCGATCTCCTCAGTCACCAGCGCCGCTGATTGCAGCAGACCATGACGGATAGGGCACTCTTCATTCACAGGCAAGTGGGGTTATGAACTTCTCGCAATGATGAAGCGCGCCAATTCGATGAGCCGTTGCGCTTCAATATCCAAGCCGGTGATGATCTCGGCCGCTTCGGCGACCAATTCAGACGCCCGTATCTCCGACGCCGCCAAACCGTGTAAAGCCGGATAGGTCGCCTTATTGGCAGCCTGATCTTTGCCCGGCGTCTTGCCGAGTTGCTCGCTGGTCGAAGTCACATCCAGAATATCGTCGGCTATCTGAAAGGCTAAACCGATGCGCTCGCCAAAGCGTGCGAGCTGCGCCAGTTGCTCATCATTGGCGCCCGCTAGGATGCCGCCCGCGACTACGGAGACGCGCAACATCGCGCCGGTCTTCGAACGATGAATGTAATCGAGCGTCGCTTGGGTGACCGTCTGACCTTCGCTTTCGATGTCTGCCACCTGTCCGCCGATCAATGCTTCGACGGTGCCTGCGGCATCGGCAATTTCACGAATCAAGCGGACTTGTCGCGCCGCATCGCGCCCGACGCCATCCGCCGCCAGCACACGAAAGGCCTGCGTCAGCAACCCGTCGCCTGCCAGTATGGCCAGCGCTTCGCCGAAGGCTTTATGACAAGTCGGTCGCCCGCGTCGCAAGTCATCGTTGTCCATCGCCGGCAGGTCGTCGTGAATCAGCGAGTAGGTGTGAATCATTTCGATGGCGCAAGCGGCAGGCATCAACTCAGCGGTTGGCGCGCCAAAAGCCTCGCCGGTCGTCAAGGTCAGAATGGGTCTGAGCCGTTTGCCACCGGCCAACAGGCTGTAGCGCATGGCGCGGTGTAAGTTGCGCGGCGCGACCGTCTCTGCGGGCACCAGCTTTGCCAACCAATCATTGACCTCTTCGGCGCGCCGCGCCAGATACTCAGTAATCGCTTCGCTCATTCCTCCTCTTCATGAAAAGCCACAACTCGATACGAGCCATCGCTGTCTTTGATTAACATCTCCACTTTGCGTTCCGCATCATCGAGGCGCGCCTGACATTCGCGCGACAGCTTGACGCCCTGCTCGAATAACTCCAGCGATTTTTCGAGCGGCAGATCGCCGCCCTCCAATTGCTCAACGATTCGTTCCAATTCTTTGAGCGACGCTTCGAACGTCTTTTCTTTCGCCATACCCTCGCTCATCGGTTGCCGATTCTTGAAATTCGCTTCTCCTGATCGGGAGAAGCGGTCGGCAAGACAATATCCGAACATCTCCGGCAAATCAATCTGTGCGACTTCGGATCGGCGTCAGGAGTTGAGGACTTCGCGCACTTTTTGCGCCAGCGTCAGGGGCGTAAACGGTTTTTGAATGAAGGCGGCTCCGGTCGGGAGGCTCTGCCGTTCGACGGTCGGATTGCCCGTATACCCAGACATAAAGAGGATCTTCATCTCCGGGCGCATGGGCGACAGGCGCTGCGCCAGTTCGTAACCGTACATTTGCGGCATGATGACGTCGGTCAAGAGCAGTTGAATCGGCTCGCTGTGACGTTCGCAGATCAGCAGCGCCTCTCCAGCGTTGGCAGCTTCCAACACCGCGTAGCCGCTGGAGCACAACATCTCTTGGGTAAGGTTGCGAATGCTCTCATCATCTTCGACCAGCAAGATGGTCTCGGTTCCGTGCAGTTGAACGAGCGGGCCGGAGGGCGGACGCAACTCTTCCGCCGGTTCGTCGGCACACGGAAAATGAAAGGTGAAGGTCGTGCCCTGTTGGGGTTCGGAGACGACGGCGATATCGCCGTTGTTCTGTTTGACAATGCCATAGACAATGGCAAGCCCCAGCCCCGTGCCTTGCCCGTGCGGTTTGGTAGTGTAGAACGGTTCGAAGATGTGCGGTAACACGTCCGCTTCCATGCCGCACCCGGTATCGCTGACGCTGAGCAAGACATAGTGTCCGGCGCTGACGCCCAGATGCACGGCGGCATAGGCTTGATCGAGTTCGACATTTGCCGTTTCAATTGTCAGCCTGCCGCCGTTCGGCATGGCGTCGCGCGCATTGACGGTGAGATTGACGATCACTTGTTCAATCTGTCCGGGGTCGGCTTTCACAGTGCCGAGGTCAGGCGGCAGATTCAATGCCAACTCGATGTTCTTGCCGATCAAGCGCCGCAGCATGTCTTCCATCGAAGTCAACGCCTGATTAAGATCAATGGGGCGCGGCTGGCGCACCTGTTTGCGGCTGAAGGCGAGCAACTGGGCGGTGAGTTCGGCGGCGCGCGAACCGGCTTTGCGAATCTCTTCGTTATAATGGCGCACCGGGTCGCCCGTGTTTAACTGGTTGAGGGCGACTTCGGCATAGCCGATGATGGCGGTCAGCAGGTTGTTGAAATCATGCGCGATGCCGCCCGCCATGCGTCCGACGGCTTCCATCTTTTGCGCGTGCCGCAACTGTTCTTCGGTCTGTTTGAGCGCCTCTTCCGCCTCTTTGCGATCAGTGATATCGGTCAGGATGCCGCGCAACATGGTCTTGTCGCCTTCTCGAATGATGGCGATATTATCGCGCATCCAGACAATTGAGCCATTGGCCTTAATCATTCGATATTCCAACTGATGATCGCGGTTCTCTTTGACCGCCTGCGAACAGAAACACATAACCCAATCGAAATCATCCTCATGAATGGTATGGGAAAAGAAGTCCGCGTCTTGCACACAGGATTCGGGCGAATAGCCGAGCAGTCTACCGACCTGCGAACTGATGAAGGTGAGGCGATAGGTATCGGCCTCAGCCTCCCAAACGATGCCGTCCAGCGTATTGACCAAGGCTTCATACTGTTGCTTCGACTTGCGCAACGCTTCCTGACTATCGCGGCGCTGACGGCGAATCTCAGCATCGCGCACTTCGCGTTCGATGGCGGGAACCAGACGTTTGAGGTTGTCTTTCATGAGGTAATCGTGCGCCCCGGCTTTCATCACTTCGACGGCAGTCTCTTCGCCGATGGTTCCCGAAATGATGAGGAAAGGCAGGTCGAAGCCGCACTCTTTCATGAGCGCCAGCGCCTCTGTGCCAGAGAACTGCGGCAGACTGTAATCGGCGATCACGACATCCCATTGCGCTTGCTCCAGCGCGGCATTGAACTCGTCGCGGTTATCCACGCATTGCGCGCGGATATCCAATCCGCCTCTTTGCAACTCCCGAATCAGTAAGGCGTAATCGTCGTCTGAGTCTTCAACGACCAATACGCGTAGCGGAGAGTTCATATCTCGGTTCCCTCGTTGACCAGACGATTAGCGCAACCGGCCTCCAGTGGCCGGAGGCGTGCTCCGGTTTTCCGGCGGCAGTTCGTTGAGCAGCAACCAATAGAGGCCAAGCTGGCGCACGGCTTCAAGAAAGTTCTCGAAGTTGACCGGTTTGCGAATGTAGCTGTTGGCTCCCAAGCTATACCCATTGACTACGTCTTGCTCTTCGCGCGAAGAGGTCAGGATGACGACCGGAATCAGGCGCGTGCGTTCATCAGCGCGCAGTTGTTTGAGGACCTCCATTCCGTCTACCTTCGGCAGTTTCAAGTCCAGCAGGATGACTGCCGGGGTGCTCTCCGGTTCGCGTCCTGCATACTGCCCGCGCGCCAGCAGGTAATCGAGCGCCTCGATCCCGTCGCGCATGACGACGACCTGATTGGCGATGTTATTCTTTTTGAAGGCTCGCAAAGTGAGCGCCTCATCGTCTCGATTGTCTTCTACTAAGACAATGACTCGTTTATCCATAATCCCTCATGAACAACCTGTCTGTTGTCCCTTGGCTATCGTCTGTTGCCGATAGCCCGGTTGTCAGACTGTGCCGGTATGAGCGATAACCCGGCGACAAACCTGAACGGCAGAGACAAGGTTACGACGGCCAGCAGAGATAGCACAGCAAAGATTCGTTTCATATCTCACTTCCATCATCTTGATGCCGAAACCAGGCTTGATGCTGATGCCTGTGACGGTACAACCTCTTAACCTGGCATTCGGCTCACAACGTAAAATAGAACGTTGCGCCGTTCCCGACTTCGCCTTCCGCCCAGATGCGCCCGCCGTGACGGTGGATGATGCGCTGTACGGTTGCCAGTCCGACGCCGGTTCCGCTGAACTCGCTCATCGAATGCAAGCGTTGAAAGGCGCCGAAGAGCTTGTGCGCGTAGGCCATATCGAACCCCGCGCCGTTGTCGCGCACGAAATAGGCGGCTTGGCCGTTGTTGGCCAGGCGACCAAATTCGATCCTCGCCGCCGGGCATCTCTCCGTAAACTTCCAGGCATTGCCAAGCAGGTTCTGCAATGCGATGTGCAGGAGGCGCGCGTCGGCGCTTTCCACGAGGTTTTCACTGATGACGAACTCAACCTGCCGCGCGGGCTGTTGTTTGTGCAATTCGTCGGCAATCTCAGCGGCCATCGCCGACAAATCAACCGCGTCGCGGCGCATCTCGCTGCGCGTGATGCGTGACAGATTCAACATATCGTCTATCAACAACCCCATGCGCTGGCTGGCGCTGCGCACCCGACCGAGGTATTCCTTTGCCGCACCATCCAATCGCTCGCCGTAATCTTCGAGCAACGCCTGACTGAATCCGTCAATGCTGCGGAGCGGGGCGCGCAGGTCGTGCGAGACCGAGTAACTGAAGGCCTCCAACTCGCGATTGATGATTTCGATCTCCTGCTCGGCGCGCCGCCGTTCGTTGACTTCGTTTTGCAGGTGGCGATTGGCGTCGGCCAACTGTGCGGTGCGCTCGCTGACGCGTTGCTCCAACTCTTCATTCAACTTGCGAATATCGAGTTCGGCGCGTTTGCGCTCGGTGATGTCTTCGCCGTACAGATTGACATAACCGGCCTCGGTGATAGGGGTGACGGTGAAAGCGAAGACGCGCCCCTGCACCAGCAGTTCGAGGTTTTGCCGCGACGCGCTGTGCAGAGCTTCGGCGACGATGGTGCAGTAGAAATCGGGGGCGCACTCCCCTTCCGCGCATCCCCAGTCGTCGAGAATCATTTGACTCGCCGGATTGGCATACACAATCACTCCCTCGCCGCTCAGTCGCAACACCGGTTTCGGGTTCTCTTGCGGGAATCGCGCCAACACGAGCACCTCTTCTTCGGCCTTCTTGCGCTCCGTAATATCCGCGCCCGCCGCCAGCAAGCAGGCTTCGCCATAGAGGTCAATGATCTCTGCCGATAGGAGAATGACGCCGAGGTCGCCCGACTTTTTGCGATAGCGCGCCTCAAAATCACGCACCGCGCCCTGCTTGGTAATCTCTTGGATGAAGCGCTCGCGCTCTTCGGGCATCGTCCACACATTCATCTCCACAGAGGTGCGGCCAATCACTTCATCGCGCCGGTAGCCGGTCAACTGCAAAAAGGTGTCATTGACTTCGATATAGCGCCCGTCGTTGAGCGAACTGATCATGATCGAAGTCGGGCTGGCGCGAAATGCTTTGGCAAACTTCTCCTCTGACAGTCGCAATGCCTCTTCCGCTTTTTTGCGCTCGGTGATGTCGAGCGAGACGCCGATCATGCGACCGGCGAAGCGCGCCTCTTCTTTGAATAGCCGCCCCCTTGATGATAACCAGTGCAGGCTGCCGTCCGGCCACATGACGCGGAACTCCAGACTGTAGGTCGAGCCGCTCTGCGCCGCTTCCCGTGCGGCTTGTGAAACACGCTGTTTGTCTTCCGGATGGATGAAACGGAAAAACGCGCGCTGCGTGCCGTCATACTCGTTCGGCTGACAACCGACCAGTTGCGCCGCGTAAGGATCGAGCACGATGCGCTTGCCGGTGATGTCCCAATCCCAGGTCCCCATCTGGGCGGTTTCGATGGCCAATCGCATGCGCTCTTCGCGTTCGCGGCGCGCCTCTTCATCGCGCGCCCGCAAGACGCGCGTCATCTCGTTGAAATGCTCGCTCAATAACCCCAACTCATCGGCGCGCTGCACGCGAATCGAAGTATCCAACTTCCCTTGCGACACGCGGTCAAGCGCTTGATTGAGCCGCGCCAGCGGGCGGTAAAAGCGCCGTTGTACGAACAGCCCGATCAGCGGAATGAGCAGAGCGCCGAGCAGCCCCCACAGGGTAATGGTTTGCAGAGTCGAACCGGCAAGCGCCGCCAACTCGCGTTCACGGGCAATTAGATCGGCCAGCCCCGTGCGTTGCGCGTCGCTCAGATGTTTTTGAATGGCATCTTTCAAGGCGTGGCAACGTTCAAGTTGCGCCGCCGCCTCGTCGCGGTTGCCGAGTTCAAGATGAGCAAGCGTCTGCATGAGCGCCCCGCCCAGTTGCGATTCGACATCGATGGCGCGCGCCAGTGCAACCCGCGTCTCGCTGGGAATGCCGGATACGGCGCTCGGCGACTGCCCGCCAGTCGTATCAATGGCGGATTGCAACTGTTTGCGAAGCCGGACGATCTCATCCCGATATGGCGCGGCACGCGACGCCCCAGGATTGAGCAAAGATTCGATTTCGACTAACGACCTCTCAATCGTCGCCGCGCGCTGACGGCTATAGTCGAACTGCGCGCCGATGCGCTCGGTCTGATTTCTGATGCGCGCCGACGCGGGCATCAGTTTGAAGACGATGAAGACCGAAATGCCGACGACATAGAGCACCGACCCGGCAACGACAATGCCGAGCGCTGTACGTAAATTGATGCCCGATTTCCTCGCCTTGGCCATCGCTGGTCGCCTCATTCGCCGGTCAGCACCACGCTGACGCCATGCTTCACTTGCGTCATTACCATTCGCGTCTTTCGATCCGCGCCAAATGCGATCAGGCCGGTCACGCCGTGATAGGGCGGGCGACGACTGCCCAGATCATTCAGATATTGGCGAATTTCCGTGCGATCATTTCCTACCTCGCGCGCCGCCTCTGCCAGCACCATTGCCGAGTCATAGAGCAGCGCTTCGCCAGCTATGGGGGTACGCCCGATGGCAAGGCGGAATCGTTCGACGAAGGCACGGGAAACCTCATCGGCGAAGTCGGGATGCCAGAAGGCAGCCAGAAAAAATGACTCGGCTGCCTGCTGAGCATTTTTCAAAAAGATTGTCCCGACTTCAACTCCATCGCCAGCAACGAAGCGCACTTGTGGCGCAGCGGCGAAGATCAGACGCGCAATAATACCGGCTTCCCGCGAACGACCGGCGATGATGGCCACCTCCGGGATGCCGCGTCGTAGCGAGGCTCTGACGATCTCTTTCAGCTTGGCGATGGCCTTTGCTTCGCCCGCCTCGCGCACCCAATCGAAAGGGAGTTGATCAATGATCGTCGTCCCGGTCGCTTGCAGATTGGGCAGGATGCCATCGCGCAACCCGATGCCATACTCGTCGGCATGATAGAAGACGGTTACCGACTTGGCATGCAACTCTGTGGTGACGAATTGACTGATGAAGGCTCCTTCGGTTTGATCGTCCGGCGCGAGCATAAAAGTCCATTGTCCAACCTCTTTGAGCTTGTGGCTGGTGCTGGTCGGCACTAGTTGCGGGATGCGAGCTTCGTTGTAGATCGGAGCCGACAGCAACGAGCCGCGACTCTCATCATGGCCGATGACGGCTGCCAGATCGGGGCGACCAGCCAACTCGTTGGCGCGTTCAATATCGTAGGCGAAATCGTATAGCGTTTCGGGGGTGCGCGGCGTTCTGGAGAACTGCGCCCGCGCTTTGCCTTGGCTCACGCGTTCGATATCGGCATACAGGAGAGCCTGCACTTTAGGCGAGAGGTCGGACTTGAAAAAAGCGATGCCCGCAGGCGCTGGCGGCTGCAGACAGGCACTGACGCCGACCAGTATGAACACCAGGCTGAGATAGAGAACCCTGAATCGTGGGGTGGCCATGTCGTCCGTCCCGTAGTGTGTCAAGTGCCATACGAGGGCTAATCTTTCGTGCAGGTAAATTCATCTGTGGCAAGGCGCACACGCACGCGCTCGCCGATGCCGACCTGAGCCGCGCGTTTGATGATACGCCCTTCACTGTCAAATGCAATAGCATAACCGCGACCCAATACGCGCAAGGGCGATAAGGAATCGAGTTTGCTCGCCGCAATCACCAACGGCTCGCTATGCCGACGCAAGAGGGCGCGCGCGGCTGCCGTCAGTTGCGTGCCGAGCACCTGAAACTGCCCTCGTCGTTGCGTCAACACGCGGCGCAAATCGAGTTCGCGCAACTGCCGCGCAGCGGCCTGTTGGACGGCGTCTGCGCGGCGCAAACGTTTGGTCATCGCCGCAGTCAGCGCATAAGCGGTTGCGTCTATGTCTTGGCGCAAACTGTGGATTCGCCCGGCAAGCTGATGAAAAGCGGGATGCCGGTGCAGCGCCTGCAATTCATGGCGGCGCATCAGCAACTGGTAGCGCATGGCCTGTCCCATCGCCTCGCGCAAGCCATGAATCATGGCGATAGCTTCGTCGCGGGCAAAGGCAACCATCTCCGCCGCCGCCGATGGCGTCGAAGCCCGCCGGTCGGCGACAAAATCGGCAATCGTAAAATCGGTTTCATGACCGACTGCGGAGATGATCGGCGCACGCGAAGGATAATTGGCGCGCGCCACTACTTCTTCATTGAACGCCCACAAATCTTCCATCGAACCGCCGCCGCGCCCGACGATAATCACCTCGACATCCGCTTGTTGATTGAGCAATTCGATGGCGCGAGCGATCTCCTGCGCCGCGCCATCGCCCTGCACGCGTGCCGGAGCGATCAACACGTTCACGGCTTCATTGCGCCGACCGATGACGCGCAAGATGTCGCGCAAAGCAGCGCCGGTGGGCGAGGTCACTACCCCGACGCAGTGCGGTAAAAGCGGCAGCGGGCGTTTGCGCTCGGCATCGAAGAGGCCTTCGGCTTCGAGTTGCGCTTTAAGTTGTTCGAATGCCAGTTGCAAGGCTCCAATGCCAACCGGTTCGAGGTATTCGACCAAGAGTTGATACTCGCCGCGCGTTTCGTAGAGCGAGATTCTGCCGCGCGCGCGCACGCTCAAGCCGTCTTCCGGGCGAAAGCGAATCAACCGATTCTGCATACGAAAGCTGGCGCAACGCAGCATTGCGCCTTCGTCTTTGAGAGTGAAATACCAGTGGCCGGAACTGTGCGGGCGAAAGTTAGAGATTTCGCCTTCGACCCACACATCAATGAATTCGCCTTCGAGGCGAATCTTGATCTGGGCAGTGAGCTCGGAGACGGAGAGCGCCCGCCGGTCTTGCATCAACAATTCGAAAAAGGATGATTGTGACATCGTGTCTCTCGCTCGGTTCGGTCTCCCCGCGACGGATGCAAGCGAATCCGTTATGACGAAGCGATTCTACTCTTCAAGGCTGCGGTGTGAAAGCCCATCCCTATTGCGAGGAATTCGTGAGGCAGTTATTCTTCTATTTCCGAAAGCAGCCCTGACCAATCGCCAAGGCGCTGTGCGAGGGGTGCGCCGGAGATCAATCTCAAGGGGAGAGAGAATGAACCTGTTATCGCAAATCAACGATCCTGCCGATCTTCGCAAGCTGCCGGAGGCACAGTTACAACCGCTGGCAGACGAAATCCGTGAATACATGATCGAGACGCTGTCAAAGATCGGCGGTCATACGGGCGCGAGTCTCGGCCCGGTAGAGTTGATTCTCGCTTTGCATTACGCCTTCGACACGCCGAACGACAAGCTGGTCTTCGACATCGGCCATCAAGCCTACGCACATAAGATCATCACCGGGCGGCGCGATCAGTTTCCGACGATCCGTCAATACGAAGGCATTAGCGGATTTTTGCGCCGCGAAGAGTCGGTTTACGATGTCTTTAACGCGGCGCACGCGGGGACTTCAATTTCGGCGGCCATCGGGATGGCGGCGGCGCGCGATTTGAAAGATGAAGGTTTTCACGTCGTCGCTTTCATCGGCGATGCAGGGCTAACGGCGGGCATGGCGTTGGAGGGCATCAATCAAGTCGGCCATTTGAAGAAGCGTTGCATCATTCTGCTCAATGACAACGAGATGTCCATCGCACCCAACGTCGGGGCGTTGGCCGGGTATTTGAATCGCATACGGGTAGCCCGTCCCTTCAATGAATTCAAACACGAAGTCGAAGAGGTCTTGAAATCGATTCCAGCAGTCGGCGAGATGATGTTGACGGGGGCGAAGGCGCTCAAAGATGCGGTGACGCGCGCCTTGATACCGGGCGCGTTGTGGGAAGAGTTGGGGTTGAAGTATATGGGGCCGATCAACGGCCATGACATTCATTCGATCTTGCAGACTCTCGAAGCCGCCAAGCAGGAGGAGAGCCCGGTCTTGATTCATGCCTTGACGGTGAAAGGCAAAGGCTACGCTCCGGCGGAGCGCGACAAGGCGGCGTGGCACGGCACCTCGGCTTTCGAAATCGCCACCGGCAAATTCATCAAGGAGCCTGCCATTGCGCCCTCTTACACATCGGTCTTCGCCGATGCGACGATTGACCTGATGCGCGAAGACGAGCGCATCGTGGCAATCACGGCGGCGATGCCCGACGGCACGGGGCTCAACAAAGTGATGAAAGAGTTCCCCGAACGCACCTTCGATGTGGCCATTGCCGAACAGCACGCTGTCACCTTTGCGGCGGGGATGGCGACCGAAGGGATCAAACCCATTGCCGCGATCTATTCGACCTTCTTGCAACGCGCTTACGATCAGATTTTTCATGATGTGGTGTTGATGGATCTGGATGTGACCTTTGCGCTCGACCGCGCAGGCGTAGCCGGAGCCGATGGGCCGACGCATCACGGATTGATGGATTTCGCTTATTTGCGACCGATGACCAACTTCGTGCTGATGGCGCCGAAAGATGAAAACGAATTGCGCCACATGCTCAAGACGGCGGTCTATTATGACGGCCCGGCTTCGGTGCGTTATCCGCGCGGCAACGGGTTAGGCGTAGCGATGGACGACGCGATACGCGCGTTGGAGATCGGCAAAGCCGAGATTTTGCGCGAAGGCACGGATGTGGCGATTCTCGGCATCGGCTCAGAGGTCGCCTATTGCGTAAAGGCCGCCGACCGACTGGCGAGCGACGGAATCAAAGCAACGGTGGTCAACGCGCGGTTCGTCAAACCGCTTGATGAAGAGTTGATTCTGGCGCTGGCGCGCTCGCATGGACTGCTGGTAACTGCCGAAGATCATTACTTGATGGGCGGATTTGGCAGCGCGATCTTAGAGCTATTGGAGAAGCATCATCTGAGCGATGTGCGGGTTTTGCGTTTAGGCTTTCCGGACAAGTTGATCGAGCATGGCTCGCAGAGTCTATTGTTGGCAAAATACGGACTCGACAGCGACGGCATCTATTCGCGCGTCAAAGAGTTCGCAGCCAGTCGCACGGCCTTCGACCCGGTTTATGGCCGCTAGGCGCGAAACCGCCAAGACGCAAAGATGCAAAGACGCAAAGTCGAAGGTTGATTGCCTGACCGAGCTACCCGGTTTTGTGCCGCATTTTTCCGGCTCTTCACCGTTACCTTTTTCACGTGCCGTGCAATGGAGTTGGGTGATTATCGTCTTTTGTCATGAGAGCGGAGATTCATCACACCTCTCAAATCAGCAACCATCAACATTCGATAACGTCGTGACGAGCGGCTTTCCTCACAGGGCTAACCTAACAACAGCCCATTTGTGTCTACAGGCCAAAATTTCGTTCCTCTCGTGTGAGCAACTGCCATCCGTCAGATTCGATCCATCGGGCTGTGAACAGCCTGTCCGCCGTGATTGAGAACATGGGTATAGATCATAGTAGTGGCGACATCTTGATGGCCGAGCAGTTCTTGAATGGTGCGAATGTCGTAGCCGTCTTCGAGCCGGTGCGTAGCAAAGCTATGGCGCAAGGTATGGCAACTGGCCGGTTTGGCGATGTGAGCTTTCTGCAAAGCATCTTTGACGGCTTTTTGTAAAACACGTTCATCAAGGTGGTGGCGGCGGATGCTGCCAGAGCGCGGATCAACGGAACGGCGAGCCGCCGGAAAGACATATTGCCACCGCCATTCGCCATTCGCATGCGGGTATTTCCTTTCAAGAGCAAAGGGCAGATAGACAGCTCCAAATCCCTCTTGCCGGTCTTTCTCATGCAGTGCCTTGACGCTCACGAGGTGTTCTTGCAAGGGCGCTTTCAACCGCAGCGGTAACATGGTTACGCGGTCTTTGGCCCCTTTGCCATCGCGCACCGTGATTTGGTTGTAATGAAAGTCGAGGTCTTTGACGCGCAATCGCAGGCACTCCATGAGACGGAGCCCGGAGCCGTAGAGAAGTTGTGCCATTAACAGTGGGGTGCCACTCATTTGTGCGAGCAGCGCGCACACCTCTTTACGACTTAAAACGACGGGCAAGTGTTCGGGACGTTTGGCGCGCTTGATGTCATCAAGCCGACCGAGTGGCTGTTGGAGGACTTCACGGTAGAGGAAGATCAAGGCGCTGAGAGCTTGGTTTTGTGTTGACGAGGCGACGTGGCACTTGACAGCGAGGTGGGTGAGAAATTGATTGACCTCCGCTACGCTCATCTCTTTGGGATGGCGTTTTCGGTGAAAGAGGATGAAGTCTTTGATCCAAGCGACATAGCTCTCTTCGGTGCGAATGCTGTAGTGCTTGGTGCGAATCGCCTCGCGCACCTCATCGAGAAGTTTAGCCATGCGTCACCCTCCGGTATAGCCGAGCGAATGGGCAGTGAAAACTTGATGGCACGGTTATAAGAGCGTGGAAAGCCAGATGTCAACCGAAAAGGGAGCTTGATTCACTCTCACAGCCAGCGTATATTCCTGTCGCCTTGTAGATTCTAAAACGGTAACAGCTTCAATAAGGAATTCAGCTATGCGAATCGGGTTATCTCTCAGACCCGGACAGGGCGGCACAAAGAAGCTGCTGACACAATATGGCAAGCAGTTAGTTTGTGTGCGTTACCGCTATGATGAACGGCGTAAGCGGCGCTATAAGACAGTTGAGTTAATCATTGAAGAGACTGTTTGGCAGCCTCAAAAGAAGCCGTTTCGCATTGACGAGATCGTCAGCGTGAAAGTAGGGCTTAACGAAACCTCCGTGCAAGAAAAGCTCCGGCGGGCTGGCGGCAGATGGAATCGCGCGAAACGGCGGTGGGAGATTCGCTATGATCGGGCAGTGAAGATCGGGCTGAAAGAGCGCATCCGCCATTTGCCAGCCATACAAAAGCATATGGAAAAAACCGTATAGATGCAGATGGAAGCATACAGATGCAGATGGAACCATATAGATGCAGATGGCAAGTCTTCGCCGCCCATTTAATAGTTAGGCGGAAGATGATGAAATTGAACAAATTTGATATTCAACAGGAGAGTGATCATGAGCGATCAAGTTGATGATAAAGATAAGATCAAGGAAGAACCTCCGAAAACAACAAAACCAAAGAGTACCCGAAAGAAGAAACGAACCTCCAAACGCCCAAGTAAGCGAGGAACCAATAAGAGAGGACGAAGAAGTGGAATATCGTTTCCAACTGTTCCCCTACAAACGGCCCTGACAATTGCTGATGCTATTCAAGAA
>CAYXVU010000163.1:10745-13899 GCA_964468725.1 uncultured Clostridia bacterium | reverse complement strand
TCGGGCAAGATGTTGCCGGAGGTGCGTGTCGGCACGTTATAAAGAATGATGGGCAACCGGGTCGCTTCGGCGATAGCGCGGAAATGTTGGTAGAGGCCTTCCTGCGTCGGCTTATTGTAGTAAGGCGATACCGAAAGCAGTGCGTCTACCCCAAGTTGTTCAAGCGCCCGTGCCATTTCGATGACGTGCGCCGTGTTGTTGCCGCCCGCGCCCGCAACCACTGGAACGCGCCCGCGCGCTGCGTCCAACACGATTTCCACCACGCGGCAATGCTCTGTGAAACTGAGGGTGACGCTTTCGCCGGTCGTGCCACAAGGCACAAGGAAATCAATGCCCTCTGCGATTTGAAACTCCACGAAGCTCCGCAATGCCGCTTCATCAATCGAGCGGTCTTCGTTAAAAGGCGTCACGAGCGCCGTTCCGCAACCTCTGAGTGTCGAAATGTTCACTGGCCTGTCCTTTCTCTCGATAATTGATTATTCCTGCGTTGCGCTGTTCACGCTGACCGTGTTTTGTCTGCTGCGGCGGTTACGAGAAGAAGCCGAACGGTATCCGCATCTCCCAAATCAAAACCTGAAATCTAAAATTCAAAATCATCCGTGATGATGTCAGAGAATTCATAAAAGCCTTGCCGCCCGGCAATCCATCTGGCGGCGACAAGTGCGCCCTCGGCAAAGCCTGCGCGACTGCGTGCTGTGTGTGTGATAGAGAGTGTGTCGGCGTCGCTGTCAAATCCGACAACGTGCGTGCCGGGAATATGGCCAGCTCGCGTGCTGGCAATAGAGATCGAACGGTTGTAGGGGTCTTCGATGATGCGAGCTAAGGAGATCGCTGTGCCGGAAGGCGCATCTTTTTTGAAGCGATGGTGGGCTTCCTGAATGAACGGGTCATAGGATTCGTGGCGCGCGATTATCTGCGCTGCGAGGCGCACAAGTTTGAACATCAAATTGACGCCGATGCTGAAGTTCGATCCATAAATGCAGCCGAGCGCGCTGGCTTCGACGATGCGCCGCGCTTCTTCAAGTTTGTCGTACCAACCGGTTGTGCCAATGACGACGGCAAGGCGAGCATCCGCAGCCTGTTTGAGGTTATCGAGCACGGCTGAGGGTTCAGAGAACTCGATGGCAACGTTGCAATCCGCAAGTTGGCCGCGCACCACGCCCACACGATTGAGAACGCAAGCGACTTCGATGCTTTGGCGTGCCGCTGCCTCTTCGACCATGCGACCCATCTTGCCGTAACCGATAAGAGCGAGTTTCATATTTATCCGTCGTCCGTTGTCCGTCATCCGTTGCGTAAGAAACGATAACAGACGGCTAAAGATTGACAACGAGCTTTGTTAAAAGACGCAGGTTGTATTGACCGCCAGCAACTTGATCTGTGCGCGTGATGGTTGATAGATAACCATCTCAACCTGGTCGGTGCGACGTTGCAGTTGGTAGACTACGCCCACGTCGTTGACCAGGTAATACGAGGTTCTGTCTAAATCTTCCGAGCACGACTTGAATTCACGGGTTAGATTCAAGTCGGTTTTGAAGATCGCCTCGTCCGGTTTGAAGTAGATGGTGAAGATTTTGCCGATCAGCGATTTGGGCGCGCGATAGAGTTTCGCCAAACTGGGTGTGATGTAGGAGAAGGTGACTTCGCCGCCTTCGACACGAAAGGGACCATCTGCCATGCCTTCGGATGGTTCGGTATCCAACTCTAACACTCGCACAACATCGGCTGCTGAAGAGGTGAGGGGCGCAAGCCCACGCCATGAATTCTTTAAGGCTTTTGTTACGCTGGCCGGAGGCGGAGTCGCCGCCGGTTTCGAGGCTTGCGAGCGCCGTGATTGCGCGCCAAGCGGAGAGATTAACAATGTGAAGACGGTGACGAAGATGAGTGCTTTTATTTGCATAGGTTGGTTCGATGCATTCTTTCAATCAACGAGTTCGACAAGCCACCCAATAAAAATATCGAGCCATAGGGGAGGGAAGCCGAACCGAAAAGACTATTGGGCTTCCGCTTCTCGTCAAAATGAATGGGCTGCTTCATATCTCACCTTCGGGTCTGGAATGAGCAATCGTATTGCTGTGCGCGTTGCGTCCGCAGCAATGATACGAAAGCGCGTGAAATAAATCCAACGAGGCAGCAGGAGATTGATTCTAACCGGAGGCGCGAGCGGAATCGGATTGAGGAGCAGAGAATGCCGTGAGCCTGACATTGAGCAAAGGCGTAAGAGCGTGGCAGGCGATGCTTTTGCGGCGTCAGGCTCTTGCCTGGCAGGTTTTCGACTCGCTCCTGCGCGCTTCAAACGAAGAAGTGCGGGTCGAGATCAGCAAAAAAGCCTGCGTGTAATCGGGCAATCACGGTTTCAATTTCCGATTCGCCGACCACAAGATTCAGGGTGATGGGGGAAGAGCCGTGCAGGATGGCTCCGAGCTTGGTTGCGGCGAGAGCTTGGCAAGCGCGTCCTGCGAACGTTGAATCGCTGCGAAGCTCTTCGCCGACTAAAGAAACGATAGCGCGCTCCGTTTCAATGGTGACGGTTGAAAATTTCGCCAACTCTTCGCGGAGGTCGCGCTGCCCGGTTTCGCTCACAGCACGGCTATCGAATGCCAGCATCACGCTGGATGAGGAGACCGCCATCAGCAGAGGGACGAGGCGCTGTTGATTAACCGCCTGTAACACCGAACGTAGAAAATCGTTCATCGAAGAAGCGCGCACACCTTCAGCCGTCACGTCGTACTTGATGTGCAACAGTGTGACCGGGCGCGTATAAGCAATGGACTTGATGAGATTGGCGCACGCGGGCGTTTGAGCGATGATCTCTGTGCCAACGGCTTCGGGCCGTTTCGAGTTATAGATGTGAACCGGGATATTCTTTTGCGCCGCCGGATGAATGGCTTTCGGGTGCAAAACCTTCGCGCCAAAGAAGGTGAGGTCGGCGGCTTCGGCATACGAGCATAGGCGGACAGTGCGAGCGCTCGCAGAGAGGTTTGGGTCTGTAGTCATGAGCCCCGAGACATCTTTCCAGATTTGGATGTCGGCAGCTTCCATTGCTGCGCCGATGATGGTCGCGGTGTAGTCCGACCCTTCGAAGCCGAGCGTCGTCGTCGCCCCTTCGCGCGTTGAGCCGATGAAGCCTTGCAAGACCGGAACCTGTCCGGCG
>CAYXVU010000163.1:0-10645 GCA_964468725.1 uncultured Clostridia bacterium | reverse complement strand
TTGCCCATTGCCGAGACGACGATGACTGGGCGGAGCGCAAGGCGTGCATGAATAATATCGGCAACCCGTTCGACAGAGGCAGCGTCTTCGACCGACGTACCGCCAAATTTCATTACGATCATGATGTCTTGTCACCTTGCGATAGTTGAACGATGGGGAAGAGGCTGAACAACTCGACAAGGGGAAATATGGCGAACAGCCTGCCCCACAACTGCCGCATCAAGGTTCGGCGAGTTGAATGATGTCGGCGCGTTGACGGGCTTCGCGTATCCAGCGGTCAAGCTCCTGCTCAATCTTTTGCGCCTTCAATAATTCGCTCAATTCTTCACGCACCTGATCGAGCGGGGGCGGCACTTGACCGCGCGCGCGAATTTCGGGGACGAGTTCGCTGTCATAATAGCGTTTGATTTCGTCTTCCGGGATGAAGACGAACGACTTGAAGCGAAAATCAACGAAGCGTTCGACGAGGATGCGCTCTTTGATTAACTCGTCGAGTTTCGCAGGGGTCAGCCCGACCGATTCGACGCGCTTGCGAAAGTCGGCTTCCGAAGCAAAGCCGCCGATGATTTCGTTGAGCTTCTTCTCCAATTCGGCGCGGGTGATTTCCGCAGACGGAATGCGCGCCGCTTCTTGCGCCAGCAATTTCCGGTCAACCAGAACTTCCAACTTCAACAGCATGACATCTTTGCTGACCGGCCCGGTCGGACTCGGCGATTGGTTATCCATCGACATATCCCACAATACATCCGATTTTGTGATGATGCCGTCATTGACGATAACGAGAATCTGATCCACAACGTTTTGCACCTGAGCTTGTGCGATGCCGACCCATAACAAGGTGCAAAGCATCAACGACAAGTGACGAGAGACGAGTGACGAATGACGGGTGATAAATGACAAACCGGCACGCGGCAGCGATGAGTGACAACTCGCAAGTGATGCGTGACGAGTGATCGGTGACGAGTCATCGGAATGGATGCAGGGTGCGCCAATCTTTCTGCGTCGGTTTTCTGCGTTTAGCATTCTGCTACCATCAGCCATTGAGGTTTCTTCGTTCTTGTTTCTCACTTGTCACTCATCGTCGGTTTAGAACACCGAGCCGAAGGAGAAGTGAATTTGATAGCTCTTCAAGTCGTCCGGCTTGTTCCAAATCAGCGACCCGATATCTACGCGCACCGGGCCAACAGGAGTTTGCAGGCGTAGACCGAAGCCGACGGTTTGCGTCAACTCTTGCACGCGAAAGTCGCGCACTCTGCGAAAGACGTTGCCGGTGTCGGAGAAGACTGCGCCGCCGAGATTGCGATAGATCGGAAACCGCAGTTCATTGTTGATGACCAGCAAGGCATTGCCGCCGAGCGGGTTGCCATCGTTATCGCGCGGCCCGGCTAACTCAAAGTCAAAGCCGCGCAGATCGCGCGCCCCGCCGCCGAAAAACCGCTCCGAAATCGGAATCGTTGAACTGCCGCCATAGGGCGCAGCCAATCCCAATCTGCCCGACACCGAATAGACCGTGTCACGGAACCGCTTGATCGAGTAGTAGCGATTATGCTCGGCTAAGAACTTGGCAAATTGACTGTTGCCGCCGAGCGCTTTGGTTGCCACCGAAAAGCTGCCCAGCGTCAACGCGCCGCGTGTTGGCTCGGAGGCGCGGTCACGTGTGTCGCGCACATAACTGGGGCCGATGCGTCCGAGTCGAATCGAACGTTGATTGCGCGGCAACTCTTCTTCAATCACATCGGGAGCGATTTGCGGATTGAAGATGCTGACGCGCTCAAAGTTGTAGATGAAATAGAGAATGCTGGCAGGCGAGAGCCGCTTTTCGACTTGGATGAGCGCCGTGTAGCGATCTGTGTTGAAGGTGCGGTCACCGAGTCGCCGACCGAAAAGCGAAATCAGTACCGGCAGTTGTTTGCCGAACGGGCGCGGGTCTTGAAAGGAGATCTGTCCAAATAATTCGTTTTCGCTGACCCGCACTTGCGCGCTGCCGCTGTAGAGTTTGCCGAACAGGTTGGCATTCGTCAGTTGCACCAACCCGCGCGCGCCTTTGAGAAATCGCAATCCCGGAACCTTGAGGTTCTCATTGCTCTTTTGATAGCCGAAGCCATAGGTCAAAATGTAGGGCTTCGCTTCGACCAGATTCAGCGATACGTCATGCTCTTCAGTGCCGTCGGCAGTCACATTCACAGGCCTCGATGTGATGTTGACCGAACTGAAGGCGTCGGTTTCATAGAGCGCGCGTTCAGTCTCTTGAATCTTTTCGGCGCGCAACCAGTCGCCGGGTTTGAAGAGCGCGAACCCCTTTAACAAACGGGATTGGCTGGTTAAGGTGTCGCCGCGCACGCTGACGTTTTGAATGCGAACCCGGTTGCCTTCATTGACGACGTAGATGAGCCGAGCATGCTCTTTGCCGCTGTAATTGCCGAGGTCAACCAGTTCGGGAACCACTTCGGCATTAGCGTACCCGCGCGCTTCATAAGCCGATAGGATGCGATCCGCGCTATCGCGTACATCGCTGGCAACCAGCGGTGCATCCGCCTCTAATTGCACCTCATTGAGTAACTCATCGGCGGTGAGTACGGTATTGCCGCGCAGCGCGATCTCATCCACATGAGTACGAGCGCCCTGCTTGACCCGGAAGGTGATGAGCAGGCTTTCACCGCTCACGGACACGCCGCGCAGCACATCCACCTTCGCGCGACGGTAGCCCAAATCGCGCAACGCGCGCTCAATCAGGTTAGCATCGTGCCGCAGCAGTTCATTGCTGGTTTTGCCGTGACCCAAACCGAAGAAGGGGATGAAGGACGCCTTTTCCGAGAGGAACTGCTCGGAGATAGTGAAATCGGAGAGCGCTTCCAACCCTTTTATGTCAATGTCTGTGAGCCGATAGCGCACGCCGGGTTCGATGAGATATTCGAGCCGCGCGGCTTGCTCGGTCGTATCGGGCAGCGAGGGTTTGGTAATCTCTGCGAAGAAGTAGCCGCGCAACTGCACATATTCCAGCAACCGGCGGCGACCGTCTTCGAGCGAAAACTCATCGAGGTTGCCGCGCGTGTAAAAGGGGAGCAATTCGCGTTTCTTTTTCTCGGCGTCGGGCAAGCCGTTGACGACGACTTCGATCTTCGGCCCCGATTCGATATTGATCGTCAGCCGCGCCGCGTTCTTCGTTAGATCGGGCGCGACCGCAGAGGAGATTCGCACGGCGAGATAATCCTGTTCGAGGTAGGCTTTTTTATACGCTTCCAATTCGCGCTGGATGTCAATTTCGCTAAACGGCTTGCCTTCTTCAAGAAAGGTAGTGACCTTGGTCAAATCAACCGATGCACCGATGATCGTAAAAGCTTTGCGTTCCAAACGCGCCTGCTCACCTTCCGCAATTGTGTAGGTTACGGTGGCGCGCGATGCGGTCGGGTCGAGGCGTACATCCGATGTGACCTTCGCTTGATAATACCCGCGCGATGAGTAGTAGGCGTGAATGTCCGCAAGTCCGCGATTGATAACGGCGGCAGTCAACTTTTCGCCGGTGTCGAGTCCCGTAAGTCGCGACCGCAGCTCTTGTGCTTGCTGATCGCTGATGCCGTCGAAGCCCACGCTTTCGACGCGGGGCTGCACTTTGACGACAAAGGTTAAGACGACGCCATTGCGTTCGACGGCAGTCGCTTCGACGCGCGCGTTGGAGATAAACCCCGACCGATAGAGCCGCGCCAGCGAGTCTCGAATTCGCACAGCGGAGAATTCCTGCCCCGCCGCCACGTCAAGATAATTATCGAGATTCGAAGTCACATTACTGGCGACGCCTTCGATCACCACCGCAACGCGCGTAATGCGCCGTCCGAGAAAATCGGAGAAATCATTAGCCTGTGTCGGCGCGGCAAACCCCAACAGCGCCGCCAGCAGCCCCAACAACCTCATTCGATGGCAGAGTCGAAATGGCATGAAATAAAGTTGCCCTCTCAAAATCGTTTGCGAAGTCGCACTTCAAAGCCGATGTCACTGCGCTCGTTTTTGAATCCGACGACTGAAAAGCGATTGCTCAAGCGATACTCGACCAAAATCACTCTGTCCACCCCCGATGGCCCGGACGAAGAGAGATTCTGTGCATAGGTGATGCTTAAATCTTTGGTGACGCGTTGACTGAGCGTCACTCGCGCAGTCGGGTCGTTGTTGCGACCGACGACCAACGGATCAACCGAAAGCCGACTCAATCCGAATAGCCGGTTGGCCGTTTTGCTCGTTGTCTCGGAGATGCGCGCACCAATCAATGATTGCGCCAACCCCAACCCGGTTTGCTTGACGTATTGCGTTTGCGAGGAGGCGCTTTCGGCAATTGTGCCGGTTAAGACCAGACTGATGATGTCGGCTTCGGGCAGCGACGGTTCGCTTCGCAATGAGGTCTTCAATTTCGCCAGCGTATCGCGGAAAGCGATGGTGATCTTATAGCCTTTGATTTCGGTTTCGGCGCTGATATCGAGAATCGGTTCGGTTACGCGTCCCGGCGGCAGGCTGATGACTCCGCGCGTGATTTCATAACGGTCATTGCGAAACTCTAATGTTCCTCTCGATAGCGTGATGCGCCCTGCCGCTACGGGATTATCCATCGTCCCGCGCACGGTGATAAAGGCGCTGCCCTGCGCGTCAGCCAGATTGTTTTGAATGCTCAGAGTTTCATTGGCCGTCACTTTGATGTCGAGGTTGGTGCGGCTGCTGGAGACACCGCCGCCGCCGCCTGAACCGGCATAGAGCGAATCTTCCGTAAAGGGCAGATTGCCGGTCAACAAGTCGTCAATCAGAATCTCTTTTGTATACGAGGCGCGGCGCACATCCACTTTGCCCGACAATAGTTGAAACCGGTCGTTGCCTTGCAAAGCAAGGCTGGCATCGAACAACACTTGCGTGTCTCGCGGGTATTCGACTTCGACCTGCTCGGCTTTCGCCTCGATGAGCCAACGTTCGGGAACTAGATTAGCGAGCGCCGCACCGCCCGTTAAACGTACTCTGCCGCCGCCCGGCGCTGCGGCAACGAAATTCTCCAACACCGCTTGATTGGCCGTAAAGCGCAGAATGCCATTGCCGCGCGCAACCGAAAGCGGGAAGGTATCAACGCTCGCGCCGATATCTTTCAATTCGGCAAAGCCGACGAAACGAGGCGCATCGAGTGCGCCGGTAATGGCCGCCTGAATTTTGGCGATGCCGGATACATTGACCGCTTCGGTGAACGAGGATAGCAATCGCAGATTGACCTCGCCATTGATGGCCAGATTGGAAGTCAGCGCCTCTTCGCGCGAGATCAATCCGCCGATGTTGACGCTTGTGCCTTCGCCCGTGAAGGTCACGGATTCGAGTTTGACTTCGCGTGGCGTAGCCGTCAGGACAATATCGCCCTGATTGCTGAGCTTATAGGTTTGACCTTCGGCGATGTTGCCGCCGATTTCGAGTTTGCTCAGATTGACCACCGCTTGCAACCTGTCCGTGTCTTGCAGCGGCCCGCTGAAGACAATCGTGCCGGTCGCTCGCCCGGTCAATTTGGCGAGATTCGGAGCGATT
The DNA here is from genome assembly GCA_964468725.1 of uncultured Clostridia bacterium. GTDB lineage: Bacteria > Acidobacteriota > Blastocatellia > UBA7656 > UBA7656 > CAYXVU01. The sequence goes on along the minus strand of CAYXVU010000163.1, from coordinate 5,104 downwards.
AGTTGCAAGTAGGGTGCGAGGTCTTCGTTATTGAGTTCGATGCGCGCCGAGATGGGGTAATTTTCGCGGTCGCGCAGATCAACGGTCGCCAAAAAAGTGCGCGGCGAATCCAAGATGTCACCCGTCGCTTCAATCCTCAGCAGGCCATTGTCGGTAAAGAGCTTCAATTTGGCATCGCCGAGGCTGCGTCCGTTGAGAGTAACATTTTGTCCTTGCACATCGGCTTGCACGTTGATGTCCGCCCACTCTTTCCAGATGCCGTCGCCTTTGATGGTGAGATCGGCGCGCCCTGCCAGTTGCACGCTGTCAGAAGCGGCTTTTGATAATTCGGCAAGATCAATGCCTCTCCCCTCGGCGTTGATCGAATACTGATAGGTGTCGAGGTTGAATCGCCCTTCTCCGGCGATCAGAGTCTCGCCCACTTGCATACGCATATCGTTGACCGTCAGCACACTGTTATCAATGCGTACTTGCCCGACGAATTCGGGAACCGAAACTTTCTTCGCTTCCTGACCGTCCTCTGCGGCAGGCAAGTTGAATTCGGCGGCGGTGAGCGAAATATCCGCTGTGCCTGCGATGGTGCGCGAACCGGGCAACCCTCGCAGATCAATCGTGCCGTTGATGGCTCCGCGTTCGATGACATCTTTGAACCTCGGCACGGCGAGGTTGATGATGGCGGCAAGGTTAAAGTTGCGAACCGCCGCTTTCACGGCGATGGCGTTTTCATCTTTGAGGGGAGCCGTGAGCGTGAAATCGGCGCGCGAGTTATCGGCGCGCACGACCGATCCGTTTTCAATCGTCAACAAATCGGGGGTGTAACGGAGGTCGCCTTCGAAAGCGCCGAAGACTTCGCCGGTTGATGATTCATCGTCCGGGTCTTTGTGGGTAGCGATGCTCGCCAGTTTGAGATGGCCGGTGACGCGCGGCGCGGAGAGTTGTCCGACGACGCGGCCTGTGAACTCGCCGGGGCCGGAGACAGCTACGCCATATTCATCCTTGACCTTTTGCGGAATGAAGCCGAAGGCATCCACGATGCGTTGCACTTCGGCAAGCTCTTCCGACTTGAAATTGACATCGAGCGTTGCATTGCCTTTCAAATCGCTGGTGCCGTTGGCTATCAGTTGGCTTTGCGGCGAGCGGGCTTCCAGCTTCTCGATGATGAAGCCGCGTCCGGTAGCGAGGATGACCGCTTCGCCGCTGGCGGGCAGGGTTTCCGTCGTCAAATCCGGCGGCGAAACCGTAGCGTCAAACGCCGATTCGATGCGCCCGGTGAGGGCATTGAAGTTGAGGCCGGGAAACTTTACATGGGCTACGCCATTGGCTGTGCCGCGCACGGTAACGTCTTTTGCTGAGGCAAGGGTTGCAGCTTGATTGAGGTCAATGGATTTGAATTGCACGTCAACGTTCGATGCGCCGTTGCCGGAATAGGCCAGCGAGGCTTGCCCGGTGATGGAGCCGCCGAGCGCCGAAGCGGTAATTTGCGAAAGGTTGGCGCGATCATTATTAACATCTAACCGCGCACGAAAGCCGTTGACCGTAATCGCGCCACTCTTGAGCGAGGCAAGCGCCAACCCGCCGGTCACGTCAAAGTCCGCTCCTTTGCCTTGCAGATTGGCGTCCTTGAAAACGATGGAGCCGAGGCTCACGCCTTTGCCGCTAACCTTGCCGGAAGTCGCGTCGGCAGTGGCTCTATACTCGTCGCCCTTGCCCGTGAGATCGGTGTTGACGCGAACGCCGGTGATGCGGATGCCTTCCGCAGCGAGAGCGGACGATTCGACTTTGCCGACGACGCGATAATCGGCTGCTGCGCCGTTTACGCGGCCATCGAAGCGCGCGTTGCCATCAAGTTTCAGATCGGGCGCGAAGATCTGCGCGAGCTTTGCCAGCGGCAGGTCGGCTAACAGATTCAACTCATATTTGAACGGGCTGAAATCGGTAAGCTGCCCCGAAGCGTTGAGGCTGCCGATGTCGGATGTGACATCGAGTTTGCTTATGCCTGCCTGCTCGGTTTCTCCGTCTTTGATGATCTTTGCGGCCAGATGAGCCTTCAGATTATCAATCGGTTTTCCTTCAAAGACCGCTGACGAGTTGGCGAAATTGAGGGTCAGCGCGTGATGAATGGCGTTGGCAATCGTCGCTTCGCCTTCGGGTTTGAGTTCAACAGAGAGGTTCCGCAGGTTGATCGTGAGGTTGCGAAACTTATCAATCAGATTCAACTCGCCATCGGTAAGCGTCACGGTTGCATCGGCAAAGCGCAGGGCATCGCCTTTGTCCTCCTGCTTTCTTTCCGGCGCGCGGAGTGATTCCAGATTTAAGCGGCCTTTTTCATCAAACTCGATGTAGAGGTTGGGGCGTTCGATGATGACTTCATTGATCGAAATTTTTTGCTTCAAATAATCGAGCACGGAGAAGGAGACGATCAGTTTGCCGATGGAGCCGTAGGGTTTGCCGTCTTTTTCGGTTTCGAGGCGAATGTCTTCGAGGGTGACTTTATAGCCGCGAAGGTCGAGTGTGGTTTTGCCAATGGTCGCTTTGGTGCCGGACTCTTCGAGGGCGGCGATGATTTGATTGCGGAGAAAATTGTCGAGCCGACCGCTGCGAATGTACCAAAAAACGCCGACGACGAAGAGGAGAAGTAACGTCAGCAAGGCGGCAAAGGCGATCAGTATTTTTCTACGCATAGTCAGTGGTCAGCAGTCGGTTGTAACTTTCTCTCTCTCGGATTGCGGTGCGAATTTCCCTTGCCAGCTTCCGAAAACTGACAACCGAAAATCCGTTTCTAAACTTTGGTCAACAGATGCCCCAACTTCTCTTTACGAGCGCGCAACACCTTTTCATTGGTTTCATTCGGTTCGATTTCAATGGGCACACGGTCGGTGATTTCCAACCCGAAACCTTCGATAGCGGCGCGCTTGACCGGATGATTGGTAATCAATCGCATCTTTCGCACGCCGAGTTCATGCAGAATCTGCGCGCCGATGCCATAATCGCGTGGGTCCATTGCCCGCGTGCCGACGACTTCGGCATCGGCATCGAAAGCATCTTTATTCGTCTCGTCCATCGCCGCATAGGCGCGCAGTTGATTGACCAATCCATGTCCTCTGCCTTCTTGTCGCAGGTAGAGCAGCACGCCGTTGCCTTCGGCGGCGATCATCTCCAGCGAACGGTGCAACTGCCAACCGGTATCGTCGCGCAACGAACCGAAAACATCGCCGAGTGCGCATTGCGAATGTACCCGGACAAGCACGCTGTTTTCGCTGTCAATTTCGCCCATCACCAAAGCGAGGTGGACATCGGGCGTGATCTCATTGGTGTAAGCGAAGGCACGGAACTCGCCATACACGGTCGGCACATTGGCCGCTGTCGCGCGATGCACCAACATTTCGTTCGCCATGCGATAGCTGACCAAATCCGCGACCGAGATGATCTTGATATGATGTTCGTCGGAAAACTTCAGCAGTTCAGGCATTCGCGCCATCGTTCCGTCATCATTCATGATTTCGCAAATCACCCCGGCGGGTGTCAGACCGGCGTTGCGCGCCAGATCAATCACCGCTTCGGTTTGTCCGGGTCGTACCAACACGCCGCCGTGCCGCGCGCGCAGCGGGAAGATGTGGCCGGGGCGAGCCAAATCAGAAGGTTTGCTGCGCGCATCAACGGCGACTTGAATCGTCGTCGCGCGATCCGCCGCCGAAATTCCTGTCGTCACGCCGCGCCGCGCTTCGATGGAGACACAGAAGGCTGTGCCATAGGTTGCCGTATTGTCGGCTTGCGAAATTTGCAGCGGAATCTGCAATTCGTCCAATCGCTCCGGTGTCATCGAAAGGCAGATCAACCCGCGCCCGAACTTCGCCATGAAGTTGATGATTTCGGGCGTTACCTTTTCAGCGGCGCAAGCCAGATCGCCTTCGTTTTCGCGGTCTTTGTCATCCACGATGATGACCATTCGTCCGGCGCGAAACTCTTCTAGCGCTTCCTGTACAGTTGCAAAACCCATAAGACCTCACGTTAATATCCGCGCTCGATCAGATAATCGAGCGTCAGTCTGCTTGCCTGATTCGGCTCACCTTTTTGCAACAATCGTTCGACATATTTGGCAAGCACGTCAACTTCGAGGTTGATCGGACTGCCGCGTTGCAGTTCGCCGAGCGTCGTCTCGCGCCAGGTGTGCGGAATCACGGCGACTTCGAACCAGTGGTCACCGAGTTCAGCAACCGTCAGGCTGATCCCATCAACCGCTATTGAACCTTTCATAGCGATATATCGCCCCAACTCGCGCGGAAAGCGAAAGCGCAGGCGATACGCATTGCCTTCCGGCTTAACCCAAAGCAATTCGCCTGTGCCGTCAACGTGCCCTTGTACCATATGCCCGCCTAAGCGTTCGCCGACGCCGAGCGCGCGTTCGAGGTTGACGCGCCCTCCGACGCGCAATTGTCCGAGCGTCGAGCGGCTGAGCGTTTCTAGCGAGACATCGCCGGAGAAGGAACCGTCGCTCAGATCGGTTACGGTAATGTCCACACCGTTGATGGCAATCGAGTCGCCGATGCGCGTACCCGCTAAAACTTTTTCGCAAGCGATGGTGAGGCGCGCGCCCTCTGCGCGGCGCTCAAGGCGATGCAAACGACCGATCTCCATAATCAATCCGGTGAAGATGCCCATAGCGTGAGTCAGTGCGATGCGAGGTGCGCCCTTGATGCCCGTCCGATACGTCAACGTGAGGCGCAAGTTGGTGGAGACGGCTCTTTCGTACAACGGCGATCTGCTTCCGCTAAAGAGTTTTCAATCCCTTCAACCTTCCGACGGTGGCGAGTCAAAGTTTAGCTGCGCGATTTGATGATTTCAAGCACCCGTTCAACGACCTCCTCGCGGGTCATCGTCGAAGTGTCTATCCCTATCGCATCCTCGGCTTTGACAAGCGGAGTCGCCGCCCGCTCGCGGTCGCGACGGTCGCGCTCGTCTAATTCGGTTTTCACCTCCTCCATCGTGACTTGCTGGCCGCGCCCGATCTCTTCGCGCCATCGTCTGCGCGCCCGTTCATCCGCCGCCGCTTCGAGAAAAATTTTGATCTGCGCGGCGGGAAAAATCTTCGTGCCTACGTCACGCC
>CAYXVU010000162.1:0-14050 GCA_964468725.1 uncultured Clostridia bacterium | reverse complement strand
GCTGACGGTCAATCAGGTGCTGATGCACTTTCGCAAACGTTCCGTCAAATCTGAGCTGACCACTGACGATGGCGAGATGCCGGAATCGGTTGATCCCGATACGATCAACCCCGAAGCGATGCCCATTGTTGACAAGATCGCGCTCGACATCGCCATTCGTCAGTTGCCTCCGGGCTATCGCACCGTCTTCGTGCTTCATGACGTGGAAGGCTACGAGCACGAAGAGATTGCCAAGCTGCTCGGTTGCAGCGCGGGCACTTCGAAATCGCAACTGCACAAAGCGCGATTAAAATTGCGCCGTCTCTTGCAGCAAAAAGCGATGGCTGCGTAATCGGCCTAATAAATAACGCTCATAACGAGGCTGTCGGGGTAAGAATTCCGGCAGCCTTCTCTTTTTAGCCCATCGTGTAGATCAGCCCTACCCCGATTCTCCGGTCATCTGCTAGCATAAACGCTCGAAAGCGACAATTGAATGGAGAAAGAAGCTGCCCGGAGTCGCGCCGAAAAATTGGCGCGCTTTGACGACCCAAAACTGATTGCCGAATGTTTGAAAGGCAAAGAAGATGCGTGGGAAGCCTTGATTACCCGCTATCAGCGGCTTATCTATTCAATCCCTATCAAGACTCGCCTCTCATCCGATGACGCAGCCGACGTGTTTCAATCGGTTATCGTCAAGTTGTTGGAAAACCTCGCCAACCTGCGCAATCACGAAAAGATCGCTTCATGGCTCATTACTACGACGACCCGCGAATGTTGGCGGCTTTCGGCTCGCCAACGCCGCACAGACTCTCTTGACAACGAGGTGGAAGAGGATGGCATCGGTCAAACTATCGAAATTGTTGATCGTGACCTGTTAGCCGATGAACAATTGATCGGTTTGCAACGTCAGCAAACCGTACGACAAGGAATCGCCACGCTGCCGGAACGTTGCCGGAACCTGCTTTTGATGCTCTTCTACCAGAAGGACGAACTGAGTTACGAAGATATTGCCCGGCAATTGAAAATCCCCGTCCCTTCCATCGGTCCAACCCGCGCCCGCTGCCTCGAAAAGCTGAAAAAACTGATCGCCGATAAGTTGTGAGCTATGTATTTTTTACCCACCACTTGCCTCTCTACTAATTGAAGTCATTATGTGGCTGTCTTTAGACCGAAAATCAGAAGGAGAAGAACCATGAACAATCTGCTCAACGTTCTGACAGCCGCTCTCCTCGCAATCGGCCTGCTCTTTGTATTGCCGATTGATTCACAGGCGTCACCCATCAAAATTAAAGGCACGATTCGGGAGGTCAATCTCGCAAGAAATGCCCTCTCGATCACCGCTCGCAATGGCGCGGGCATCACAGTGCAAATCAATTCCCGAACCCAAATCACCCGTAATGGTCAACCGGCTCGCCTGCATGAACTGCAAAGCGGCGACCAGATAACCGGAAAATATGACAGCGCCTCATTGGTTGCGGCTAAACTTGACGCACGCGGCTCCGAACGCGCCGATCTGCTGCGTGTAGACGGAACCATTAGCGGCATAGATGAAATGTCACAGGCGGTCATCATCAGCCCGTTTGCGGAAGGTGAGCCCCTCCGTCTCGACATCACTGGCAGCACCTCCATCAAACTTGACGATCAAGCCGCTACCCTCGCGCAGTTCGGTTCAGGGTTCGGTATCATCGCCATTCGTTCCGCAGACTCGTCGCAAGCCCTCACCCTTGAAGCGCAATCGCTTGCCGAAATTCGAGGTGTTATCCGCGATGTGAGTCTCGCCAATCAAACAGTCACCATTGACCCGCTTAGTGGTTCTGCAACGGTCACCCTTAACGTTGTTGAAGACACGGCGCTCTCCTTAAATGGTCAACCAGCAACGATTGAGCAATTGGCGCGCGGCTTCCATGTGCGCGCCAGCTTCGACTCAACGACGCTCAATGCGCGGCGGGTGTCCGCCACTTCGTTGCTCGACATTCTCGGCCATATCCGAGCCGTTGATCTTGAAAATACCAGCGTGACAATCAGCCCGCTCGGAGGCGACGAAGCGGTCACCCTTGATGTCGGTGACAATACCCGCATATCGGTCAACGGAGAACCGGCGACGCTCGATCAGTTGCGTGTCGGTATGGCCGCCCGAGCCGTCTATAACCTTGCGTCGCTCGTTGCGGTCAGCATCGCCGCACACAGCGAAAGTCCCGACTGTTCGGTCGTCAGCCTGACCGGAGAGATTCGGCAGGTCAACCTTGATACGCAAACTGTCAGCCTGGTCTCTACCGATGGCGAAGCCGTCACACTCACCGTAAGGGAGCGCACTGACATAACGCTCAACGGGCGTCCGGCGCGGCTTCACGAACTGACAGCCGGAATGCGCGTCGGCGCGCGTTTTTGCCGCGAAACGCTCATCGCTCTTGCCATCGCCGCAGCGGATGGCGGTAGAGACTGCACGGTGTCGGGCGTCACAGGCGTCATTGTTCGAGTTCACGTAGAATTACAAACGCTGGTGATTGCGCCGGGTGATAGTGGCGAGCTGCTTACGCTCAATATCACACCGCGCACCGAAATTACCTTGAATGAGCGACCTGCGCGCCTATCCGATTTACAAGCCGGAATGCGTGTCGGGGCGCGGCTGTGCCGCGAGGGATTGGTAGCCCTTGCGGTGGCTGCCTTCAGCCGGGAAGCAGACTGTGAGGCCATCGGCGTTCAAGGCGAGATCGTTCGCCTCCATCTCGATACGCAATCGTTGGTCATTGCCCCGAATGGAAGCGACGAGGGGGTGACGTTGACGATTACAGATAGGACGGAGATTACCCTCAACGGGCGGCCTGCGCGGTTGTCCGACTTACGACCCGGACAGCGTGTTGCCGCACGCTTTTGTCGCGAGACCTTAACGGCGTTGTCCATCGCCGCAGCCTCGCGTCAATGATACAATCGCGTGAGCGCCCAATCACACAACGGGCGCTCACGCCAATTTGATTTCGTGAATGTTGATTTCGTGAGGAAGCAAAAATGAAATGCCCCGGATTCGAAAATTTGATTGCCTTTCTGGATGGCCAACTTGCATCAGACCAGTCTGAATCGGTAGCCACACACATCGCTTCAGGGTGTTCACGATGCGAGCAGAGTCGCGCTTTTTATGAACAGGTCTCTTCGCTTGCCGCTACGGATGATTCAATTGAACCTCCCGTGTGGTTGACCAAGCAAGCGATTCGATTATTTGCTAGCAAGCGTACACAGCCGGGTCTAGTCGCCAGATTACAGCAAACCGTCGCGGCCCTGCTCTTTGACAGCTTTGCACAACCACAAGTCGCAGGTGTGCGCTCTAGCGCGACAACCAATCGGCAATTGCTGTATCGAGCAGACAACTACAGCATTGACTTACAGATATTGCTGGCCGACCAAGCCAACGCGGGAGTGATGGGGCAAATTCTGCACAGTGATGATATGCGCTTTGAATCAGTAGCAAACATCCCTGTCGGTCTGGCACAAAATCAGCAGACCATTCTCACGACTCTGACCAATGAAAAGGGCGAGTTCACCCTGCAAGCAGTCGAGTTTGGCGACTATGACCTGCGCTTTGACCTCCCCGATATGAGCATCAATGTTTCCGGCCTATCCATTGGCGAACTCCATTAAAGGCCGTACGGAATAAGCAAACAAGGGGGGCGACCCCCCCGCAATAGATATTTCATAGAGGTCGAAGATCATTGTGAGCAGGAATCTGGCAGATCAGTTGATGCAAGCGGCAAGTGCGCAAGCCTTCTTTGTCGAGCGCGGCGGTAAGCTCAACCTGCGCCAGATCACGACGCTCAAAACGGCGGTTGATCGTCTGGTCAATAGCGACCCGATCATGGCGACGCAGTTGGTCGAACGCATCGAACAACTGGCCGCGCTCGATGACGATCCGATTTTGACAGCCTTTACACAAGCCAGTCGCGCGCGACTCTGTCACCTCTCCGGCCTTCACAAAGAGGCGGATTCCCTCTTCACTCAAGCCGTTCAAAATCTGCGCGCGGCTCGTCTCTCTGAGGAGGCTGCGCACCTACAACGGCAACAGATTGACGTCTTGACGCAACTCGGTCGCTATGACGATGCGTTGCAGACTGCCCGTTCGGCGCGGCGGGGGCTTCGCCATCTGGAAGCGACCTACACCGCCCAGTTAGAAACCAACATCGGCAATATCTATTACCGGCTCGATCAATACCCGAAAGCCTTAGCCCATTATCAAAAAGCCCGCGCCATCTTTTCGACTGCCGGTGATCGCCTCGCAGAGGCACTAGTCAATTTCAACATTTCGAATATCTTCACCGAAATGGATCGTCACGAAGAGGCGCTCGCTTTGCTGAAAAATGCCGTGACCGTCTGGCAGCGCAACAAACGCCCATTTCAAGCTTCCCAAGCGCAATTTCACATCGCTTATTTGCAGTTTCTGCGCGGCAGATATAACACGGCTATGGCAACTTACTACCAAGTGCGTGACCAGCTTACCGCGCTCGGCGCACCGCAACTCGTGGCGTGGTGCAATTTGGAAATTGCTGAAGTTCTGTTGGCGCTCAACTCTTTCGATGATGCATTGGAGAATGCTGAAGCCGCAAAGGATCAGTTTACCGCACTCAATCTGCCCTACGAATCTGCGCAAGCGCAGGTCACAGCGGCTCTCGCCGCTCTGGGCGCTCGTCAGTTTGAACGGGCACAAGTAGAGTTTGCTGATGCGCGCGTCGCCTTCGCCCGCGCGCAAAATGCAACCTTTTGCGCGACCATAGACGCTTATCTGGCCGAACTCGCGCTGCAAACCGGGCAGGCCGACCAAGCCGCTAACTATGCCGCTGCCGCCGAAAAGGTCTTTCGTCACCAGAAGCTCATCACCAAAACAGCACAAGCACGTCTGCTGGCGGCGCGGGCTGCTTTTCTAAGCGGCAATCTTGACCTAGCGGGTCAGCGGGCGCGGTCTGCAATGAAAGCGATTGCCGGACACTTCGCTCCAGCCATCGCCTATCAAACTCACCATCTGCTCGGCAAAGTTGAGGCGGCAAGAGGTCGTCGGTCGCAAGCTCTCTTACGGTTTCGCCAAGCCGTCGAAATCGTTGAACAGATGCGCGGCGGAATCGTCACCGATGAATTCAAAGCGACATTCCTACACGACAAAATGGACGTTTATGAAAACGCCATCAATGCCTGTTTAGACGTGAATGATGCGGCGGGATTCGAAGAGGCCTTTCGACTGGTGGAATCGGCCAAGTCGAGGGCTTTAGCCGACCTGATGGCGCGGTACTTGCGCGAATCGTCTGAAAAATCGCCGCGTGACTCCGGCAAATCGAACGGCGAGACGACTCGCACCCGCTTGCTCAAGCTCATCGAAGATTTGAACTGGTACAGTTCGCATGCCGGATTGGAAGATGACAAAGGCGATCAACGCCGCGCGCCGGTTGCCGAGCGCTATCGCCGCGAAGTCAATCGTTGCGAGAAACAGATTGCACAACTCTTTCGCCGATTGGAATCGGAAGACGCAGCGTTTGCTGAAAGCCAACGCCTGCGCGCCGCATCCATTGCCGATTTGCGCGCCTCACTCAAGCAGGGCGAGTGCGCCATTGAATACTTCACCACCGGTGATCACCTCTCCGCCTTCATCGCCACCGCCGAAGAGGTGCGGTTGGTTCGCAATCTCGCCTCCAAAAGTCAGGTCGAGCGCCTGCTCGCGGCGTTGCGCTTTCAGCTTGAGAAATTCAATTTCGGCGCTGGCTATGTCAATGCCTACCTCGGCCAACTCAAACACGCGACGGATGATTATCTGGCACAACTCTATCAAGCATTGTTTGCACCGCTCGAAGCCTCTTTGCCCACCCGTCGCCTGCTCATCATCCCGCATGGCGTCTTGCACTACATTCCGTTTCACGCGCTTCGCAACGAGCAGAACTATTTGATTGATCGTTATGAAATCTCTTATGCGCCGAGCGCTGCGGTCTATCAACTCTGCCGTGAATTCGTCACACGGCGGCAACCTCAGAAGCGCAGCGGCAAGCTGGTCGCGCTCGGTATCGCACATCGTGATACGCCGAACATCGAGCATGAACTGCGCGCCATCGGCTCGCTCTTTCCCGATTCGGTTGTGCTGATGGGCGAACAGGCGACCCGAAAAAACCTCTTCAAGGCAGCCCCCAAAGCCAAATTCTTGCATCTGGCGTCGCACGGTTATTTCCGAAGGGATAACCCGATGTTCTCCTTTTTGAAGCTCTCTGATGCACCGCTGAATTTTTACAACCTCCTTGATCTGAAGTTGCAAGCGGAGCTTGTCACCTTGTCCGCTTGCCACACGGGAGTCAATGCCATCTTCCCCGGTGATGAAATTCATGGCTTAATGCGCGGTTTCCTTTATGCAGGCGCGCCATCATTGGTCGCCAGCCTGTGGGCAGTCAGCGACCAATCCACCGACGAATTTATGCGCGAAATGTATCGTCGCCTCAACGCCGGAGAATCGAAGCGTCAGGCAATTCGTTCGGCTCAGCTCCATATTAAAGAGACCTTCGGACACCCCTATTACTGGGCGCCGTTCGTTTTGATCGGCAACCCGGATTGAAGGGCTGAAGCTGACCGCAAGAACCCGTATAATAAAACCGGGTCTTAGAAAACGTGAGGTTAGTATGAAACGTAGAACCGTCGTCCCATTTTTGGTGAGTGTGATCTGTTTGACTTATGCCACCGGCTTACGGGCGCAATCGGCTGCCGTACAAGAATTCCGTAAAGGCGAAGTCGTTGTCGAACTGCGACCCGGCGCTTCGATTGATGCCGTTAATGCGCGCATCAAGACCACGACATTGAAGAATCTATACGGCACGAACTTTTATTTATTAGCGACACCGAAACAGAAGAAAGAGGTCAAATTCCGCAAGAAGCTTGCTAAAGACCCGGACGTATTGAGTGCCGCCCTCAATCCTGTGGTCTCCAATCCGGCTCTCTTCGGTCGTTCTACTATGAGCTTCCCCGACGGCTTTGCGACGCCGGGGAAAACGCATGAAGAGTTCATCAACCAGACGCAACTCTTTACCCTTTTGAAACTAGAACAAGCGCACGCGCGATCTACGGGACGCGGCATCATCATTGCGGTCATTGACACCGGCCTGGATTATCAGCACAGCATGCTCTCGGCTCATGTGTGGCAAGATAGCCGTCCCAATGCAGACATTCCGAATGACGGCATTGATAACGACAACGACGGACTGATTGACGATTATCGCGGCTGGGATTTCGTTGACAATGACAACGACCCGCGCGAGTTACCTGACGACCCGAATAAGACGGTCGCCGGACACGGAACCTTCATTGCAGGCATTATCTCGAAGATCGCCCCAGATGCGGTGATTATGCCAATTCGCGCTTTCCCCGTTAGCGGCGTAGCCGATGAGTTCACCGTCGCTTCGGCGATTAAATATGCCGCCGATCAAGGGGCAAAAATTATCAACCTCAGCTTTGGCATGCCGGAATTTTCCTCATTACTCGACGACGCCATTCGCTATGCCAAAGAGCGCGGCAGTATCTTGATTGCCGCAGCCGGAAATGAAAACTCCGAAGCGCCGCAATTTCCGGCCAGCGCTCTCGATGTCCTGGCGGTTTCGGCAATTGATCTCAATAGCCAACGCGCACACTTCTCGAACTTCGGAGAGTATGTAGATGTGAGCGCGCCCGGCGTGAAGCTGATTAGCGCCTACCCCGGCGCTGAAGGCGGATACGCGCAATGGAGCGGCACTTCATTCGCCGCCCCCTTCGCAGCCGGAGAAGCCGCGCTCATCGCCGCGCTCGATACAAACATTCCCGATATCAAAAAGACTATCGAAGACGCCGCCATCAACATTGACGCCCAAAATCCCGGCTTCAGTGGCAAACTGGGCAAAGGTCGCCTCGATCTGCTCAAGCCTTTGGAATGCTTGAATACGGATTGCGCGCCGCCGGTACGCAGCCTCTTTGCCGAAACATCGCTGCTACGGGTTGCCTCTGTGCAAGGCGAAGGGAAAGCCGAGATTCAGATCGTCGGCTCAAAACAAGAGTTTGAAATCGAAGTACGCGGGATTGCGCCTCGACAACTCTATCAGCTATTCGTCAACAATGTTTTGCTGCGTGACAACATCGTTTCTACGGGTCTGGGCGGTATCAAATTGGAGTTCTCAACCGATGATGGCAGTCTGCCGACAGCCTTCAACCCGGTAACCAAAATCCGCCGCGTCGAGTTGCGGCTAGCCAGCAGCGGACTGGTCATCTTAGGTGGGGACTTCGGCTCTCCCATTGCCACCCCTACCGATCAGAAGACGGAAAAAGAGGCGCGCCTCTTCTCGGCCCTCGCCGGGTCACAATCAGGCGGCAAAGCGCGCGTTCATGTCGAAGCGGAGCGGCAGTCGCTCAGTGTCGAAGCCGAACGCCTGCAAATCGGCAACACCTATGTCATCTTCGCAGATGGCATGAATTTGGGAATGATTACCGATGTCACGCGCACCGGCTTCGTTAAAGCAATCTTCACCAGCGATGGCTCCAGCGGTCGCTTCCTACCCGCTACGCTACTGCCTGCAATCAATATCAGCCACATTCAAATTTTCGATCTCTCCGGCAGTTTGATCTTACAAGGAACCTTTCAACCCGGCGGCTCGGAAATTGGCGACGACGACCCTGAAGATGACGGGGGCGGGGGCGGGGGCGGGGGCGGCGGTCAAGAGATTGATCGGGAAGTAAATTTTATGCCCACGGGCGCAGACCCGGATGCCAGCGGCAAAGTCCGAATTCGGGTGCGCGGTCAACGCGAAGACCTCAAGATCGAAGCCGAAGACATTGAATCAAGCCGCCTCTACTTTATCATTATTGACGGCTTCTCAATGGGTGATTTCCGTGCCAATGATAAGGGCGAGATCGAAGTTGAATGGAGCACGGCCACCGAACCCGGAAAGCTGGCACTGCCCGCTTTCATTCGCCCAATCACCAACATACAACACATTGAAATTCGCAATGCGGTAGGGACAACGGTTTTATCAGTTACTCTCACCCCCTGACGGATGAGAGTTTCGCGATGCCTGAATCGAATGTAACCCTTCAGTAGCAGGAGCCGCCGATTGCGGCTCCTTTCATTTGGTAGAATGGAGCTATGACAGAAGAGTCTAAGTTAAGACCTGCCATCTTCCTCGACCGCGACGGAACCATAAACGAAGACATCGGCTACGCTTCGCACCCGGAAGAGATTCGCCTCTATCCCGAATCTGCGAAAGCCATTCGCCTAATCAATCAGTCCGGCTTGAAAGCGATCCTCGTCACCAACCAATCAGGCATCGCACGCGGACTGTTCAGCGAAGCGCGGCTTACCGATATGCATGACCATTTGCAAGCATTATTAGCGCAAGAGCATGCGCGAATTGACGCCATCTACTTCTGCCCGCATCACCCGCGCTACGGTGACGCCACCTATCGCCGCGCCTGCGATTGTCGAAAGCCGCAGCCTGCTCTGATTTACCGCGCCGTTCAAGAACATGCCATTGATTTGCCACTCTCTTTTGTGATTGGGGACAAGGCCAGCGATATAAATCTGGCGGCTAATGTCGGAGCAAAAAGCGTACTGGTGCTGACCGGTTACGGCAACCAGACCCTTGCTCATAGCGACCGATGGCCCTGTCACCCGACCTGGATTGCAGACAATCTATACGAAGCCGTGAAGCGCATCCTTGACAGCCAAGAGTGGCAACGGTAATTTTGGCTGCTCAACTTCAATCCTGATGCACGAAACGCATGCTTACGGTTTTGAACATCTCCAACTTTGCGCTGATTGACGAGCTACAGGTCGAATTTGAACTGGGGTTGAATCTGCTCACGGGCGAGACTGGTTCCGGCAAATCGATCATCGTTGATGCGCTGGGCATATTGATCGGCGGCAGATTTTCATCCGACCTCTTAAAATCCGGCGCTTCGAAAGCCTTTGTCGAAGGTCTGTTTTCCGTCGAGCGGAATCCAGAACTCGAATCCTTGCTTGAATCCTGCGGCATTGCGTTGGAAGAGCGCGACCGCAACGAGTTGCTCATTCGCAGAGAGATTTCCGCTAGTGGGAAGAATAAAATCTTCATCAATCACCAATTGGCTACCCAATCATTGCTGCGCGATTTGCGCGCCTATTTGGTTGATATTCACGGACAAGGCGAACAACAAACACTTTTCGACCCGGACACCCATCTCGAACTGTTGGACGCTTATGCCGCCGTCTCCGAACTACGACAAGAGGTGGCCATGCACTACAAACAGTGGGCAAGCCTCAAACGCGAGTTGGAAGAGTTGCACAAAGATGAAGCCGATAAGCTGCAACTGAGCGACCTATTACGATTTCAAATTGACGAACTGGAACGCGCCGAATTGGTTGCCGGTGAAGACGAACAACTGGAAGAAGAGCGCCGTCGCCTCACCAATGTAGAGAAGATCACTACCCTCTGCACGGAATGCATCGCACTGATTTATGAAGATCATGACTCGGCTATCTCGCGCTTACGCCAAGCCATGCGGCGAATTGATGAATTAGGAGAGTACGATACAAACTTTCGCAGCTATGGGGAAGGATTGGAATCCGCCCGCGCCTTGCTCGACGATCTCGCCTATTCCTTGCGTGACTTCACCAACAGACTGGAGTTTTCCCCCGAACGACTTGGCGACATTGAAGATCGTTTGGCCGAACTGTCTCGGCTCAAACGCAAATACGGCGGGGCGATTGAGACGGCATTAGAACATCTGGCGCGCTCGAAAGAACGGTTGGCCAATATCGAACACAGCGACGAGCGCGAACGTGAACTGCGGGCGGCACTCGAAAAAGCGCAGCAGCGTTACCGACGAGTGGCCAATGATCTGCACAACCAGCGCGTTACGGCTGCTCAATCGTTCGATCAGGCGGTTGTAAGCGCCCTGACAGAGGTTGCGTTAGAGAACTCGCGTTTCGAAACCAAAGTACAGATGCCCGCACCTGCTGGCGCAGAGGCCACAGACGGATTCAGCGCGCGCGGAATGGATCGCATCGAATTCTTCTTTTCCGCTAATCCCGGTGAAGGCCTCCGACCGCTTGCCAAAGTCGCCTCCGGCGGTGAAGCCTCGCGTTTGATGTTGGTGCTCAAGACGGTCGCCAACGCTTCGGAATTTCCGCGCACCATCGTCTTTGATGAGATTGACACCGGCATCGGCGGGCGGGTTGCCGAGGCGGTTGGCATCAAATTGAAGACCTTGTCAGCAACCAATCAAGTACTGTGCGTTACGCATCAGCCGCAGATGGCGCGCTTTGCTGATTGCCACCTCTTAGTTCGCAAAGAGGTCATTAGCGGACAGACCGAAATCCAACTCGATAAACTGGATCGTAAAGGCCGAATCGAAGAGTTGGCGCGGATGTTGACCGGAGCGGAGATAACGGAGACAGCCCGTCGCCATGCAAGAGAGATGTTAAAAGGATAAGGCGGCAATACTTATCCCCTGCCCCTCACACCTTTTGTCACCTCTGCGGGGTAAGCTTTGAAGTCGCTTCCAAACATTGCCTTGAAACCATACAACTCTGTGCTAGACTAGGCGGTGCTTTATTCCTTTGTGGGACACTTGCTCATTACAGGTAATAGAATTGCGAATCTGATTACCTTATTCAGGAGAAAATAATGGCAGATGAAATTCAGATGAATTGGGTAGACTCGGAGAGACGAGAAGGTGAAGAACGTCGCAAGGAGGATCGCAGAAAAGTTGATTTAGGGCCGCCCCCCGGTATACCGGAGCGCCGCAGCGGACGCGAACGCAGACTCTTTGACCGGCGCTCACAGGGTAGCACCACTGGACAGTTATTAGTCGAAGTCGGTCGTTTTGCCGCTGAGAATATGGCCTTCCGACAAAAGGGTAGCAAGGCAGCAGCACGCCGCGCACGCAAACACCTTTCGATGATTATGAAGTTGGCAAAACAACGTCGCGCTGAGATTTCAGCCGAAGTAAAAGGGTTATCTGCATCACAAGCCAGCCCCGCCGATGCCGATGATGAGAGTGATGAGGATTGAACTTTGCCATCTCGTTTTGGCGTAGGAGAGCGGGCAACGGTCTGGCTTTCCGACACCGGGAGAACGCAAGGGAGACAGAGTTGAGGGCAGGATATGGGACAAGTAACGTGTCAGTCGTGTGGCCATAGTGTAAGTGACATCGCGCGTTTTTGTCCGCGTTGCGGCGGTACAGTTGCTTCTTGGACGCCTCCTTCTGCGGTTGGCGACTGGCCGCCTCAACCTCAACCGCCGCCGCCCCAACAGCCCTATCAACAGCCCTATCAGCAGCCGCAGCCCTATCAAGACCCATATCAGCCCACACAACCGGTTTATCAACCCCAACCAACTTATCAACAGCCTTACCCGCCGCCGATGCAACCAAACTATTATTTGCAACAACCTCTTGCACCGATCAGTTATCCGGTAGAGAGGAAAGATAAGACGGCGGCAGTATTATTAGCGATCTTTCTGGGCAATTTTGCTTGGCTCTATACCTACAAACGTGACGCTTGGAAATTCTGGCTAACTTTTGCCCTGCATATAACCATCTTCAATCCCTTGTGGACATGGATACTGCTGTTTTTGCCCAACTTTGCTCTGTACATTTGGTCAATCATTGATATGGCAGCGCGGCCACAGGAGTTTTACGATCAATATCCGAATCGCTAACCGATCAGTCTTTCATAACGAAGAGCGCTTCCAGTTGGCAGCGTAGGTCATAATAGTCTTCCAGAAGCTTATTGAGCGTCACAATAAACGGGATTTGCATCGCGGCGGCATCATCGGCTTGTTGCTCTAATTCGCGCGCTTCGGCAGAATCGGGTTTGACGGCTTCGAGCCTCTCCATCAATTCATGAACGTTTGGCCCGCGCGGATGGCGATGATAGCAAAAGCTGATGAAAGCCAGCGTCAAGCCATCAATCACCGAACGAATCACCTCCCCCTCTTCGAGTTCCGGGCAATGCACTAAGAAAGAATCATCCGGAGCTTCGACCGATCTGGCAAAGGCAATGATGTCAAGTTGCAAATCATCCAATTGGCGCTCGTCCATATGGGCAAGATGATGTTCTGCACGCCAACCGATTGTCAACTGTAGTTGCATTGCTGAAGCGCCAGTTGCAGGCATCCGCCCGTGCGGCTCTGCTCTCGAATCGGTGAGTACGAAAAGAGAGATTGAACAAAGATTCAACGGATTACCATCGTATCGCTATGCAGTCCAAGACCCTCTCGCTCAACTGCGATTTTCTGCGCGCTTGACTGAGGCGACCGGATTGCTGCGGGCTACCGCTTCCCTCCCCCTGAACACCCGATTTTCCGAGTCATCACAACCAAGAGAGGTTTGCAATGAGTCCTGATCATACTCATCAACCATCAACATTCGCGTTGCATCAGCAACCATTCCTTTACCTTACCGCCTCATTGCTTGCGGGCATCTTCGCCGACCGTCAGGGTGGATGGGATACCAATCTAGCGACTTGCCCGTTGATAGCATCATTAATCATCACGCTCATCGGCTTGCGATACCGACGAAGCCGATTGACAACGACCGCCTTGCTCCTCGGCTGTCTTGCCAGCGGAGCAGCCCTCTCACAGACTGAAAGACAAAACCACTCTCCAACCCAGCTCAAATCTTTATACGAATCGAACCTCTTTACAGCAGACGACCCTGTCGAGGTCACAGGTTGGTTGCGGCTTCCTCCCGAACCAGCTCCCGAAGCCTGTTTCCTTGATCTCGAAGTTGAGCAATTGAAGGCGCGCGGCAATTTGTACCTGACCAGCGGGCGCGTATGGCTCTTTCTCCCTCTTCCTGAGCAGTCGTCTGACTCCCAATTCGAAACGCTCCGATTGGATTACGGCATGCGCCTACGCATTTTGGTACGGCTTTCACTGGCGCGCAGCTATCAAAACCCCGGAACCGCTCCCTTCAATCAATTTCTCGAACAACGGGGCTACGATTTACGAGGCACCGTTAAAAGCGCGTTGCTAATTGAAACAATGGGACAACGTGCAGAAACCAGCGTATTGCGAGTCCTCTATCGCGCTCGGCTCCAAATCATGCAGCGGCT
>CAYXVU010000161.1:0-14080 GCA_964468725.1 uncultured Clostridia bacterium | reverse complement strand
ATAAGTTAACATTTAGCAGGACTATCAATAGCCCTGCCAGGAGGTACAAATGAATTCATACGGTGAAATACTGATGAAGCACATTACGGCTGAAAATGCTCATGACATGGAAGGCACACTTGCCACTCTGCATCCAGATTGTTTATTTGAAGAAGTCCCCACCGGAAAGATTTACCGCGGTCTAGCTGGCGCCAGACAACATTATGAATACTGGTGGTCGGTCTTTGACCTGAAATTCGAGCGAACTATTGCACAGCATTGGACAGTGGACGGCAAACTCATCGCAGAATCTAAATATTCGGGAGTTCATCAAGGCGAATTCCTAGGGGTGCCCAGAACCAATCGGAAGATTGAGTACTCTTTTCTGGTGACCGTCAGCTTTAGAGACGGGCTATTAAGCGGTGAAAAGTTTTATTTTGATTTGCAAACGATACTGTCACAGATCCGTTGAGGATGGTCATCTACAATGGATTTAAGCGCAGTCTGTCGGCACTAATGGGGTACTGCCAATCTTCTAATTTCGGCTAATGCACGAGTGGGCAGCGCTTGAGGCCTCAGTCAATTGGAAAATTGGTGGCACGCCCAAACCGAAATAGGGGTAGAGGGCAGTTCGACGAACGCGGCAACCGCGATCACCCGAACCGCGAAGGGCAGGGGAATTCCAACTAAGTCTCAATGCTAATACGCAACCAACCAATAATGAAACTCAAAGCTGATTATAATTGAACAGGAGTGTGAGCGATGAAACTCTTTCGTGGGTTGCAAAACAAAGACGAAGAACTCGAGGCCGAGATTCAACACCACCTCGACGAAGCCATTCGGGAACGGATGGCGCGCGGCGAAACCGCCGAACAAGCCCGCGCCAATGCGCGCCGTGAATTCGGTAACGTAGGCTTGGTCAAAGAGGTGACCCGCGAGATGTGGGGATGGGCGTCATGGGAACGCTTCACACAGGATTTGCGCTTTGGCCTGCGGCTGCTGCGTAAGCACTCGGTCTTCACCTTGATTGCCGTTTTATCGCTGGCCTTCGGCATCGGAGCCAACACGGCGATCTTCACCATCGTAGATCAACTGCTAGTGCGCGCCTTGCCCGTGCCCACGCCGGAGCAATTGGTTAAAGTCCTCGAACGCGGGATGCTCGGCGACAAGATCATCACTAATAGCAGTCTCTCTTATCCGCTCTATGCCGATTATCGTGACCAAAATAGCGTCTTCGCGGGGTTGGCGGGCTACAGCGACTTGGCGCTGAGTCTGAGCGATGGCGGACAAAGCGAACGGCTCTCCGGCCTCATCGTCACCGGCAATTATTTTGAGGTCTTGGGGGTGACATCTGCGCTCGGACGCACCTTTTTACCGGAAGAAGATCGCACGCCGGGAACCCACCCGGTCGTCGTTCTCAGTCACGGTTTTTGGAAGAGGCGATTCGGCGGCGACCCGTCTATCATCGGCAAAAACCTCGCGCTCAATGGCGGATCGTACACCGTGATCGGCGTGACGCCGCCGGAGTTTACTGGCATCGAACGCGGCGCAAACCCTGCGCTCTTTGTGCCGATAATGATGCAGCCACAAGCGATGTCGCGTTATGGCGATGCGCTCGATAAACGAACCTTTTCATGGCTCGAGATATTCGGGCGGCTGCGCTCCGGCGTCACACCGACGCAAGCCCAAACCGAAATGACGACGCTCGCCGCCGGTTTTGCTGAGGCGTACCCGGAAAACGCATTTCCTGAAATCGTCCTCGAAGACAGCAGCAAAGGCGAAGGCGCTCTCATCGAAACCCAATTGTCCACCCCCCTGCTGCTGCTAATGTTCACCGTCGCGTTGGTCTTACTGATTGCCTGTGCCAATATCTCCAACCTGCTGCTGGCGCGCGCAACCGCGCGGCGCAAAGAGATTGCCGTGCGGCTGACGGTCGGAGCCAGTCGCCTGCGCTTGATTCGGCAACTGCTCACCGAAAGTCTGCTGCTGTCGTTTATCGGCGGCCTGCTCGGTTTGCTCTTTGCCTATTGGCTGAGCGACGCCCTGACTGCCTTTCAGCCGCCGAGACTGGGCACGGCCATTCCCGTGCGCATGGATTGGCGAGTGCTCGGCTTTAGCGCCCTGCTGACGATAAGTACGGGGGTCATCTTCGGCCTCGCTCCGGCTTTGCAAGCAACGCGCACAGATTTGGTCGCCGCGATGAAAGATCAAAATGCGTCGCTCGGACAAGGCAAGCAGCGCTTCACTATGCGCAATCTCTTGGTCATCACACAAGTCGCATTGTCGCTGGTCGTATTGGTCTGCGCGGGGCTGTGCTTGAAGAGTCTCTATCGCCTGCAAGCTGTGGATACGGGATTTGAGCCGTCGCGCATCTTCGTGCTGGGGGTGGATTTGGGAATGGGCGGTTACGAAAAAGAGAGCGGCGGGCAGTTCTACGAGCAACTGAGTGAGCGCATCTCCGGCCTTCCCGGCATTGAAGCGACGACGCTCGGTCGGGTCATTCCGCTCAGCGGTCGCGGCATGCGAATCAGCCTCGGCATCGAAGGCTATACGCCTGCCCCAGATGAAGTCCTCAACTTCGATTTGAATGTCGTCGGAGCCAACTACTTTACGACTCTGAAGATGCCGCTGGTGAGCGGGCGCGACTTCACCGCACAAGATAATTACGCGGCAAAGAAAGTCGTCGTCATCAACGAGACCGCTGCCCGCACCTACTGGGGCGAGCAAAATCCGGTTGGCAGAAACATCATCTTCGGCTCAGAGGCGCGAGGCGACCGCGAAGCCGTCGAAATCGTCGGCGTCGTCAAAGACAGCAAATACCGTACGATCACCGAACGACCGGCTGCAATGATGTTCCTTCCGGCAGCGCAAAACTATTTTCCTGACCTCGCTCTGCATGTGCGAACCACAACCGACGCGCAAGCGATCATCGCAGCCGTACGCAACATTGTGAAAGAGTTGGATGCCAATCTGCCGGTTTATAACGTTCGCACCCTAGAACAACAGAAGAACGATTCGCTCTATGCCGAAAGAATGGTAGCAACGTTTTTGATCGCCTTCGGCATACTCGGCTTGTTGCTCGCCATCATGGGGATTTACGGCGTAATGTCCTACTCGGTCAGCCAGCGGACGCGCGAGATCGGCATTCGCATGGCATTGGGCGCGCAGACCGAGATGGTCTTGCGGTTGGTGTTACGACAAGGCTTCGGATTGGTTGTCGTTGGACTAGGCATTGGACTCTGTGCAACCGTTGCAGCCACGCGGCTCCTCGAAGGCTTTCTGTATGGCGTCAGCACGACTGATCTATGGACTTATCTGGGGGTTTGCGGGTTGTTGGCCGGAGTGGCTCTGATAGCCTGTTTTTTACCTGCCCGGCGCGCTGCCAAAGTGGATCCGATGATCGCCCTACGCTACGAGTGAGGCGATGAGAACGAGGCACTCTCTTCTCCATCGGTTTCCGATTGGGATGCCCGAGAGCAGGGTGGTCGCAACGACTCATAGACGAAGCAGAAGAGGGTCATTCAATCGCCCGCCAGTGAAAATCGCTTGAGAGTATGAGAGAGAGATGCCGCATCCAGCGGCACGCCAACGACGAGCAGAGCTTTCCTTCGAAGACTGTCTTTATTGCGGGGAAATATCTTTGGCGAGATCGTTTTGCGGGGTGAAGGAGTTCTGACTGATGTCCACTTTCCATTCAGCAGATTTTTTAGGCTGGTTTTTCTCTTCGTAGAGGAAGTGCACAATGAAGTGGGCGTCGTCTACTTGCTCGACTACCCAGCCTTCGGATTCGGCTAGCCGCCCTTCTTCGCGCGCCTTATTGACTTGCCCTTCCAAGTACTCGCCGACACTGAGACCCTCTTGTTTAGATGGCAGTCGCATGACCTTTTGAACCACTTCTTCGCTGTTAGTGGTGGCTTGAATCTCCGGTATATAGACGAACATGAGATAGGAACCGCCTGCGCATAGCATGATGGTGCCGAAGAGGGCGGCGATTGTAATCAGCTTAGAGACGTGCTTTTTCTGTTTACGAGCCTTTGGCGTTTTCGCTTCATTGAGCCGTTGCGTCTTTTTATCTTTAACGAATTGCTGACCACGCGGGGTTGGCAATTTACAGCCCGGACATTGTAAGGCTTCGTTTGGAGTTTCGGTATAACACTTTGGACACCTCATTCATTGCCTCCCGCGAAAAATCGCATTATCCAGCAAAGCACATTCAGTACCAAAATGGGGATGTGAGTATCGGCTCAGGTGCGGCTTGACTTGTCAACACTTAGCCCTGATGGCTCGGCAAGACAGAACGACAAGATTACACTTTTTGTTAAACCTGATTGCCAATGTGTGACAATTGTCGTAATTCCCCGCCCTAGCTTGAACCGTTTTCGGCAAGTTGCCAGCCGCCAATCGGTAGACCCGCAGAGTTCCGGCTTCCCCATTGTTGGAAGGGATTGTGGAAAAGCAGAGCAATTTATTCTTCAGTAGCCAGACGACTGACAGACAGAGGGGGTAGGGCTTCGGAGAGGCTCGCCACTTGCTATAGCAAGGAGCAAACGGCTCCATAGGGTATAAAGAGGGTGGAATATGAAACAAGATGGCTTCTCACTGGTTGAGCTTCTGGTCGTTGTCGCCGTACTCGGCATCATTACGGCTATCTCGGTTCCCAACTACATCAACACCAAAAAAGTTGCGAATGAAGCGAGGGCGATATCGTTTTTGAAAGCCTGGGTACCCGCACAGGAGTTGTATAAGCGCACCTTCAAAGAATATGCCACAGCCGACGAAGATTTGGTCTCCGCAGGGTTTATCAATAAAGCGCTACAGGGCGGTACTGCCGATGATAGCGCCTTTAACTATTCCATAGACTCCGAAGTCACGGACGACCCGCGTTGGTGGGGCAGGGCTGTACGAAAACACGTCTCTACTGCCTTTCGATCTTTTTATATTGATCAATCTGGCGTGATAAAGGCTTCCACCAATCCGGCGCTCTTGAATCCGGTTAATGCGCCCAGTCTGCCACCCGCTCACCAGTAGCAGGCAGGTCACGCCCGCCACAAAGGCGACCGCTAATAACAGATTGTTAGCGAATCTCCGTAAGGAATTCGTCTATCAAGGCCAGCCCGGCGCGCAGATAATCGGCATTTGAGCCGAAACCGATGCGCAAATACTTGTCCATGTGAAAGTGTTCCCCGGCGGCAATCAACACGCTCTTTTCTTGTCGCAATCTTTCAACCAACTCCAGCGAGTTCATCTCCAAATCGTAATGCAGATAGGCGATGGCTCCGGCCAGTGGGTCACGCAGCGAAAAGAGTCCATCGTGCTGTCGCGCCCAATCGCGAACAATTGGATAATGGGCGTTGATAATCCTGCGGGTTCTGGCCAAGAGGGTTTGGCGCATCTGCGGTTGCAGAGCCACACAAGCGAGTTGGTCGGTCATGGGGCTGGGGCCGATCACCGTGTAATCATGATAAGACCACGCACGCGCCGCCATCTCCGGGGTTGTCGCCAGCCAACCGATTCGTAGTCCCGGCAGCCCATAAGCTTTTGACAGGCCGCTCGTGATGATGGTCTTTTCATAGCGTCCCCAAAAGCTCGGCGTCAGTTCGCCGCTCAACTCTGCGCCGCGATACACTTCATCAGCCAGCAACCAAGCGCCCACACTGCGCGCCCCTTCCACGATGCGACTCATCTCGTCATCGGTCAAAATCGCGCCGGTCGGATTATTGGGATTACAAACGGCGATGAGTTTGGTCTTTGCCGAAAGCGCCTTTTCAAACTCCTCCCAACGTGGCTGCCAACCGGACTCCTCACTCAGCCAAAGTGGCTTCACCTGCGCGCCGAAGCCGCGCACAATACCCCATAACTGCAGGTAATTGGGCAGCATCAGAACCACCTCATCGCCGGGTTCGACGAGCATCCAACTGGCGATGAAGTTCGCTTCCGCCGTGCCGGTCGTTACCGTAACGTTATCGAGGCTCGCGCCTTCGTAGATCGCCGCAACCGCTTGCCGAAGTTCCGGCGTGCCATTCGCTTGGCTATAGCCGAGTTCCAGACGGAGCAGTCGTTCGCGCTCGTCGAGGTCAGCAATCAGCTCGCCGAGCGTGAGCGGCTGCACCCCGCTCTCCGAGAGGTTATACCGGACAAGATTCTCCCAAGTGGATTGCATGCGCTCCATAGCAAACGGTTCAAGATTCATTCAACTCCCCTCATCAGTCAGTTATCAAGGCAGCCAGCATAAACGATGGGCGAAAGCTTCTTCAACTATTCCAAACGGATAGGCGATTGACAGCCTCTTAACGCAGGGTCGTTCAGACCTCTGAGGGTGTCGAATACAGATGGGATAGTTGAACGCGCAGGCACACACTCAAGTCGTGACCATCCGTCTTATCGGCCTTCTACTTTCCCAGTCAACCCTGATTCATAGACAACGGAATGCTCCGGCTTTACGATAGGAGTTCCGGGTTGCGGGCAGGCAACTCACGATAGAGTCGTTTGGGGTCGGTTGCAGCGGGCAGCGCTTCGACAACGAGGTAATCACGAATTTGCAGATAGATAGGGTCGCCAAGCGAATTGGTTCGAGCAACTTCCCAACACAGGCCGTTCCAAGTCGCCAGATCGAAAGATTCAGGGTCATCAGGTGTGCCGCGAATTCGAATCCAAGCTTGCTGACCCTTCTCCATTGTGGCTACGCCTGCTTTCTTCCGAACGTTCCCGCGCCGCACCAGACGTGCAAACAACTTGCCACACTTCTTTCGCAATTATCAAGAGTCTGTCCGGACTACCAATCGCGCTCTTTGCCGGATGAAGCGCGAAAGAGGCGGCGGGTGAGGGAGAGCCATCAATAGGGTTTCATCAATCCTTAATGCCCTTGCTTACAATTCGATGACGGCCAACCGATAGCCCGCCTGAAACCAGGCAAGCCTTAGGGCGTCAGTCGCATGCGCCGTACGATATCAATGAAGCGCGCATCTTGACGCAATCCGTCCCAGGCCGGATGAACATTGAGCGTAACCAGCGAAGGTAAGCGGTCGGCATAGGCCTTTTCTAGCCACTCAACTGCGCGCTCCTTATCACCGAAGCGTGCCGCTCTTTGCGCCGCCCACGCCGCAGAGATCGGCCTCCCCTTCTCGACCGCAGCAAGCAGGCCTTGATACTCCTTCCCTTCGAATCGCGCAATGGTTTGTCTGGCATCGCCTTGACGGAGTTCGGCAGCCAGTTGTGCTCGCGCCGGGTCGTTGCCTGCCCGTTTAAGCAATACCTGTCGCATCTCTTCGTACTTGCCTTGATAGTAATAGGCGCTCGTCAGGCAATCGTGTGCAGCAGGAGATTGGGGTTCCAGTTCCAGCATGCGCTCGGCCTGCCGTATGGCCTCATCATAGCGGCGAGCGCGCAAGTAGGCATACGCAGACAGCCCGTTGGTCAACAAGGAAACGGGATCGAGCGCAAGGGCTTGTTCGATGTGCCGTACGGCTGCGTCGGGCTGGCGCAGACAAATGAGCAAGTTGGCGTAGTGCAGATGGGTATTGGGATTGCTCGGATTCAGTTCGAGGGCGCGCCGGAAATTCTTTTCGGCCTCTTCCCAATCCCAGTCAAAGCGAAAGCTGACAGCGCCCTGCGCGGCGTAGGCCTCCGCCAAACCGGGAGCCAAAGCAACAGCTTGTTGGGCGTCGGCTTTCGCCTTCTCCATCATCCGGTCGGCGGGAAGGTCTTTCCAACTTGACAATAACACGCGCGCTTCGACCGCCGCCGCGTAGGCCGCGGCAAATTGCGGGTCTTTTGCCGTCGCTTCGTCAAAATAGGCGAGACTGCGTTCTAAATCCGGCAAAGTGTCTTTAGTGACCAGAAACAACGCTTTGAGGTAGGCATCATAGGCTTCCGGCTGAGGCGGCGCGGGTTGCGCGCTGGCCTGTGCGGCGGGCAGCAACTCAACGGCCAGCGAGCGCGCAACGCGACCGGCGACCTCGCTTTGCAGCGCCAGCAGATCGCGTTCGCTGCGTTCATAGGTTTCCGACCACAAATGAGTTTGATCGCTAACTTGAATCAGTTGCGCAGTGATGCGCACGCGCTCGGCATCGCGACGCACGCTGCCTTCAAGCACATAACCGACGCCCAACTCGCGCCCGATCTGGCGAATATCTTTTTGACTCTTCTTGTAGGTCAACGCCGTAGTGCGAGCGATCACACCTAGTCGTTGCGGTTGCAAGCGTCCGAGTTGCGCGATCATCTCTTCTGTCAAGCCATCGCTGAAGTAGTCTTGCGCCGCATCGCCATTGAGATTCTCAAAGGGCAAAACGGCAAGCATCACTCGCCCGGCAAGCGGCGTTGAACGTCCCTGTTGCCACAGCATCCATCCGCCGAGCGGCAGCAATAGCAGCGCAGCGATTGCGACACGTCTCCCCCATTGGCGTAAGATCAGAACCGAACCGGTCGCTGCGGCAGGACGCGAGGGAGGCCTCGCCTGTGTCGCTGCGGCAGAGAGAGAGGCAAGGTGAGAGAGCGCAGACACAGTTGGCTCCCCTTCTGCAGGAGCCAACTCTTTAGCAACAGGCGAAGGGGTAGCCGCAGAGAGGTCAACCGCCGCGATAAACCGATAGCCGCGACGCGGCAAGGTTTCGATGTAATGCGGCGCTTGTGCCTGATCGCCGAGCGCTTCACGGATTTGCTTGATACAGAAATTGAGTCCTTTATCGAAATCCACGAAGGTGTGGTCGCCCCAAATCTGTTGGCGAAACTCTTCGCGGGTGACCACCTGCCCGGCATTCTCCAACAACAGCTTCAAGACGTTGAAGGGTTGCGGCGAGAGTTTAACGGTGACGCCGTTGCGGCATAATTCACCGCTCTTGAGTCGCAATTCAAAAGCGTCGAAGAAGACGGATGGCTCGCCCTTTCCGATTCTTTCTTGGGGTGGCGATTGCATACCTCTGTCACCTATTCAGCCTTTTCCTGAATGGAAACGACCGTAATGAGTTGATCTCCCGAATCGCTGGTCGCCTGAGCGCGCGAGACGCGCCCATTCTATCATTTCCAGCAGAGGTAAAAAACCGACTTGGTTGCGCGCTCAGCGCAGTTGCCGATTTGCTCCCGACACCGCGCCCGGCGCCCGTTCCCGGTGTCGAGAGCCGCAAAACTCGCTCGAAGGGTAGCGGACGAGAGGCCAAACGGTGTAAAAGGAAGCGATGACATCACAGGCCTCGCTGCAAGCCATCAAGTTCCTGCATACCGTCGTCTGGGCCTTCTTTGTCGGCTGCATCATCGCCATTCCGATTCTCGGTTTCCGCCGCAGGTATGGCCAAGCAGCCGTGCTAATTGGCGTGGTGTTCATTGAAGTCTTGGTTCTGGCTGTGAATCGTATGCGTTGTCCCTTGACAGGAGTAGCAGCCCGGTATACGGAAGACCGTGACGACAACTTTGACATCTATCTTCCACTATGGGTGGCGCGACACAACAAGCTGATCTTTGGCCTTCTGTTCTTAGGCGGCACGCTGTTCACCTTTGCCTGTTGGATGGGCTGGATTGGCTGAGCGAGCAGGCCAACGGATGAAAGGATTGCCACACAGGCAGCGGACGGAAAGAGTCAACACTGTGGCGCGCTGTGCGCCTTTCTCACAAGAGTCCGCAAAGAGCGGCTCATACGATCTCCCGCCGGATTCGATTGGGTAAACCAAACCGGTTGACCGATGACCGTCTCCTTGCACACCGGTTGAAGAGTCGGAGATGACGGGCCAAAGGGGAAAGCCCGTCGAAGATCAATTCAGGCATCTTGTCGTCAACCAATTCTCAGAATAAGGTGGAGCTTATGAAACCCAAAGAACTCACCCTTCGCGGCTTGATTCTCGGCGCGCTCATCACCACCGTCTTTACGGCGGCCAACGTCTATCTCGGCCTCAAAGTCGGACTCACCTTCGCATCGTCTATTCCGGCGGCGGTGATTTCGATGGCCATCCTCAGCGCGGTGAAGAACTCGTCCATTCTCGAAAACAACATCGTTCAGACGGTTGCATCGGCTGCGGGCACGCTTTCGGCGATCATCTTCGTCTTGCCGGGGCTGGTGATCGTCGGCTGGTGGACGGGGTTCCCCTTCTGGCAATCCTTTCTCATCTGCATGAGCGGCGGCGTGCTCGGGGTGTTGTTCACCATTCCGCTGCGGCGCGCGTTGGTAACGACTTCTGACCTTCCTTATCCCGAAGGCGTCGCGGCGGCAGAGGTGCTGAAAGTCGGCTCCGGCACGCGCGGTGAGACGGCGGACAAAACCGGCGAAGCGAAAGAAGGTCTCAGGGCCGTGATTCTCGGCTCCGTCGCCTCGGCGTGGCTGGCGATTTTGACGGCGACCCGCATTGCTTCGTCAGAAGTCACAGGCTTCTTCCGCCTCTCGACTCTGGCATCGAGCGGCTACAATATCGCTTGGTCGCTGGCTCTTTTCGGCGCAGGTCATCTGGTCGGGCTGTCGGTTGGCATGGCGATGTTAACCGGCTTGGTAATCGCATGGGCAATTGCGGTGCCGATCTTGACCTCTATGCAGCCCGCAGCCGAGGGCGTAACGCTGGCTGCCCATACGACTGAGATCTGGCGTTCGCAGGTGCGCTTCATCGGGGCGGGTGCGATTGCGATTGCCGCGATCTATACGCTGGGCAAACTGGCAAAGCCGGTCATCGGCGGACTAGTGAATACGCTCGCGGCCTCGCGGTCTAAGGGGAGAGAAGATGATCGTGACCGCGATCTCTCACCGACCTGGATTCTCGGGCTGACAGCCGCCTGTCTGGTCATTTCAGGATGGCTTGCCTTCACCTTTGTGCGTTCGACGCCGCTGGCATCAAGCGCGTTACAGCTCACGCTCATCGCCGTTCCTTTCGTGTTGCTTGGCGGTTTTCTCATTGCCGGGATTTGTGGCTACATGGCGGGACTGATCGGAGCCTCGAATAGCCCGATTTCGGGTGTCGGCATTCTCTCGATTGTGCTCTGCGCCTCTACGCTGGTTGTCGCCGTGTCGCCGACGCCGGAGACTCGTCCCGCGTTGGTCGCTTTCGCCCTCTTCGTGACGGCGATTGTCTTCGCCTGCGCGACGATCTCGAACGACAACTTACAAGACCTGAAAACCGGTCAGTTGGTTGGCGCATCGCCCATGCGTCAACAGATCGCGCTCATCGTTGGGGTGGCGGCAGGCGCGGCTGTTATTCCCTGGGTGCTGAACCTGTTGGCCACGGCTTATGGGTTCGCGGGCGCTGCGAACCTCGGCGTCGTTGCGCCGAATCCGCTGCCCGCGCCGCAGGCGACGCTCATCTCCGCTCTGGCTCAAGGGGTGATCGGCGGCAACTTGGATTGGAAGATGATTGGCATCGGCGCGCTGGTCGGAGTCGGCCTCATCCTGCTCGACGCGACGCTCGGCGCGATGCAAAAGCTCCGCATTCCGCCGCTGGCAGTCGGCATTGGCATCTATCTGCCGATGTCGGCAACCTTCGCAGTGGTCGTCGGCGCGGTAGTTTCCCATTGGTATAACCGAAAGGCTCGTTCGACGGCAAACCCTGACCGTACCGAACGGCTCGGCACGCTAGTGGCGTCGGGGTTGATTGTTGGCGAAAGCCTATGGGGCGTGATTAACGCCGGTCTCATCGTTGGCTTCTCGAAAGACGCGCCGATTGGAATCGTACCCGACGATTTTGCGCTCGCACCTTGGCTCGGTCTACTTGGCTTTGTCGGCGCAGTCGTCTGGTTATACGGGTGGATGTTGCGTCGGTCAGGTGCGCCGCAAGCAGCAAGCAAACCGAGACCGTCATAAGGAGCGACTGTCTGACTGTTAGATGAGGAGCGAAATCCGATTACCCGATGATGGCGCGACGAAATCAGCCGACATCTCGCCGCGCCATCTCAGCCCTTCTCGGCAAGTTTGCCTAAACCCCGATCAATTCGTTGCACTGCAAAAGGAAGAGGGCAAGCTAAAAGCTTGTCTGCTCACAGCCTTTCCGCTACTCATAAAATACTCACGAAAATCTAACAAGCCTGCGGTTGGTTGACCTCGTGATGTTGTCTAGGCTGATCCGAGCGATGAGAGGCTCATCGTAGGGGAAAACGAAAAATCACCGAGTACGGTCGGACAGGTGAAATCGAATTTCACGCTATCACTCTGACAGAAAGATGGAGGATTTTATGGCTAGAATCGTCGTTCGGTTCACTCTCTTTTGTGCAGCACTCCTCACAACCGTTTTCGTTTCGCAGGCTACGCCGCCAACCGACGGTAGCGATGCCGATAGGGCTGAGATTCGCGCTCATATCGAAAGCATCTTTCAAGCCTTCATCGACAAAGATATTCCGAAACTTCGGGAAACGCATGCGGAAGACTGGCGCGGTTTTTTGGAAGGATCGCCAGTTGCCATCAAAGGGATTGAGCAGTATATGACCGCCATCGGTGCGGGGCCGAATTCAACCGGCGGGGTCAAAAATCCGAACACCGGAATGAAGAGCTTTCGGATTACCAGTTATGATACGCACTTTTATTCCGCAGAGATGGCTATCATCTGCTTTGTCGCCGAAATTGAAAGTCGCACAGGAGGCTCGAGCACCCTGCGCATTATGGATATTTATGCCAAGCGCAATGGCCGTTGGATTCAAACCGCTTCCCATACGACGGTTCATCCGCAAGCCATCGCCAAACAGTTCGCTGCACCGATCACGCTGCCGGAAGAGGCAAAGAAGCAATTACTCGAAGCCCGTGAAGCCGTCTGGCGCGCATGGTTTAGCAACGATCAGGCGAAGCTGGCTGAATTGATCCCCGAAGACCTCATTACCATCGAAAGAAGCGGCTCCTCTCGGTGGGGCACGCGCGCAAGTGTTCTGGAAGGGGCGAAGCGTTTTGCGGAAAGCGGCATCAAGCTGACGCGTCTGGAATTTCCGCGCACGGAAATACAGGCGTATGGCCGGACGGTTATCATCTACACAACCTACTCCTATGACTTGGACAACAAGGGTCAGAAGTCCACCTCCAGCGGGCGGGCTACGGAGATTTTCGTCTATCGTGATGGCAAATTCGTCAACACCGGCTGGCACCTTGACCGCGAGAACTTAACCGCCGAAGGCCAATAACGGAGCGCTCACAACCAGCCCTGCGAGCGCTCGCTCCGGGCTCACAAAACCGCTTGAGGAGAGTACATGGAAACGACACAGCCGATGGCCACCGTTCCGGTCGCCGATCAACAACGAGAAGTTCCGGTTGCTGCCTCATCTCATTCCTCTATGCGGCTCAACTCCGTTGATCTGCTGCGCGGGTTGGTGATGGTATTTATGGCGCTCGATCATGTGCGTTACCCTTACTTCACCAACCTGCCATTTGGGCCGGAGAACCTGGAACGCACCTATCTGTCATTGTTTCTCACCCGCTGGATTACCCATTTTTGCGCGCCGCTCTTCTTTTTGCTGGCGGGCACGGGAGCCTACCTGTCGTTGGCGCAAGGCAAGAGAGTGCAAGAAGTCTCCGGCTTCTTCTTTAAGCGGGGAGTGTGGCTGATCGTCTTGGAAGTAACGGTGATCGCTTTCGCCTGGTCATTTCTGCCCTCGTGGCGTTTCGGCGGCGTCATCTGGTCGTTAGGTTGGGCGATGATCGTGATGTCGTTGCTTGTTCGGTTGCCGCTCTCGGTGATTGCCGGATTCGGAGTGGGGATGATCGCGTTGCATAACCTGTTGAACACGGTCGGCGCGGAACGGTTTGGCGGCTTCTCCGGGTTATGGAAGTTTCTCTACTCCGGCGGCTTAATCAAAATTGAGTCGCTCGGGTTGATCTTTCCCATCCTCTATTCGGTCATCCCGTGGGTTGGCGTGATGGCAGCCGGTTATGCTCTCGGAGAGGTATTCACGTGGGAGGTGGCGCGGCGACGAAAATGGCTATGGAGGGCGGGCGCGATTTTGACCGGGCTATTCATTATCCTGCGCGCCACCAATCTTTATGGCAACCCGTCGCCGTTTCAGCCGCAAGCGACGTGGGAAAAATCGCTCATTCTCTTTTTGAATGTAGAGAAATATCCGGCGTCGCTGCAATATCTGCTGATGACGATTGGCCCCGCGCTGCTGATGTTGGCGTGGTCTGATCGCTTCGATTTTCGCTCGGCGGCGGGCTGGCTCG
>CAYXVU010000160.1:0-14107 GCA_964468725.1 uncultured Clostridia bacterium | reverse complement strand
GATCAATGGCGATGTCAATGGCGACGCAAGAGATTCTCCAACTCGGCAATCCGATGTTATGGGAATCATCCGTGCCGATCCGTGACCCGCGTTCATCCGGTACCGCAATTCTGATTCGGGATTTGAGCGACACACTGGCCAGTTTTCGAGAAGCTAATGGCTTCGGACGTGGCATTGCGGCTCCGCAGATCGGTCACCTCAAACGCCTCATCTTTATTCGCATGCAGCCACAGGGATTCTGTAGCCCGCTTATCAATCCGCAGATCGAATGGGCGAGCACCGAGCAGATGGAGTTGTGGGACGATTGCTTCAGCCTGCCTGGGTTGATGGTACGGGTTCGCAGAGCCGCGCAGGTTCGCGTCGCTTATGAAGATGAAGGCGGCATACGGCAAAGCCTACATGCAGAGGGCGATCTGTCCGAACTCTTGCAACACGAGATTGATCACCTTGACGGCATCCTTGCCCTCGATAGAGCCATCGCCCCACACGCTCTGACGACGCGCGCCGAGTGGGAGCGACAACGGCGCGACGTTGCGACATCTGAATAGCAGGAATCGTAGCCATCCCTCACCGATAGAAGACTGCGATTCGACAATTTTTCAGACTTTTACCCGACCGCGAAAGTCTGATGGCATGGATTGGTTTCTCTCCCAAGTTGAAGCGGCTAATCCGTCCTCACGAATCAAGAAGAAATAACTCAATGGCATCTTTGCCTATGGCGCAGATGCAGGCGCAGATTGGCAGCCTACCGATTGCGCCAGTCACAGGGAAACGAAGGAGGAGAGCATGGCATTCACCAACATAGATGCGGCACATCTGCTGCGACGCGCGGGCTTCGGCGGCACGCCCGATGAGATTGACGACCTTGTCGCTCGCGGCATGGAAGGCGCTGTTGATTTCCTAATCAACTTTCAAAACATCAACAACCAATCGCTCGAATCGCTGCTGGCAGCCAGTTTCAACTTTTCCGACCCACGCGAAAATGCGCGCTTCAATGCCGGAGAATTGCGCCGCTGGTGGTTTACCCGCATGGTGCATACCAAACGGCAGTTTGAAGAGAAGATGACCCTCTTCTGGCACAATCACTTCGCAACGGCGCTGTCGAAAGTTGATGACTACTACATCTATATTCAAAACAACCTGCTGCGCCAATATGCGCTTGACCGATTCGATACCCTTTTGCTGAAAGTCTCGCAAGACCCGGCGATGTTACTGTGGCTTGATAGCGTGACCAACGTACTGGGCAAGCCGAATGAAAACTGGGGGCGTGAGTTGCAAGAGTTGTTCACCATGGGCATCAACGATGTGGTCACCGGAGAGGCGAATTACACGGAAGAGGATGTCAAAGAGATTGCCCGCGCCTATACCGGATGGAAGTTTCGCAACCCGCGCAGCGGCGCTGACCCGTACGCCGTAGAGTTTTTCGTCAACGCCAGTCAACACGATAATGGTCTGAAACGGGTGTACGGACAGACGGCAAATTTCAGCGGCGAAGACATCAACACCATCGTCTCGGCCAAACCGGCAACGGCTCGCTATCTGGTCTGGAAGCTCTTCAACTTCTTCGTCTACCCACTCACGTCGAGCGCCGCCGACAAAGCCACCATCGAAAAATTCGCCGCCGTCTATCAAAGCAGCAATCACTCGATCAAAGAGGTGGTGCGTGCCATCTTCACGTCGTCCGAGTTTTACAGCAAACGCGCGCGCTCCGGGTTGGTCAAACAACCCGTCGAATATATTGTCGGCGCGATTCGCCTGCTCGGAGCCACCTACAATTCGGGAGCCAATGTTTCCGGTGACCGCAATCCGACTTCGAACGTTCTGGCGAACTTTTCGCGCAACATGACGCAAGATGTTCTCAACCCGCCTGATGTCGCGGGTTGGGACTTTCATCTTGGCTGGATCAACACGGCGACGATGCTCGAACGCTATAACTTTGCCAATGCACTCATCGCCAATCGCAACACCACCAACCCCGGCGTCTTCGTCACCACAGAGCAACTCAAAAAATTCACCAAACCGAAAGCCAAAAAGACAGTGAAGAAGTTTCTCAGCCTCTTAAATCTCTTCGAGGTGTCGGGCGAGGTGAAGACCAACTTGCAGAAATATCTTGAGACCAACGATCAAGGAAACCCCGTTACCTTTACCAATGATGACGCCACGATTGATAAGAAGGTGCGCGGGCTAGTGCATCAGATTTTGTGCCTGCCCGAATTCCAATTGAATTAGGAGGAAAGCCATGCCGACAACCAGAAGACAATTCATTAAACGCAGTGCGGGAATGGTCAGTCTCAGCTTGTTGATGCCGCGCATCTGGCTTTCGCAAGCACAGGCGCAAACAGCGGACAGAGGCAAGATTTTCGTCGTCATTCAACTGGGTGGCGGCAACGATGCGACCAATACGCTGATCCCCTACTCGCTCGGCGATTACTACACGCGTCGCCCGCAGCTTGCCTTCCGCCCGGAAGAACTCAAAGATGCGAGCGGCAAGTCCATGATCTTGTCGAACGACTTCGGTTTACACCCGGCGCTCACCCAACTCAAAGACCTCTACGATCAAGGTAAAGTCGCCATCATCAATGGCGTGGGCTACCCGAATCCGAACCTCTCGCACTTCACTTCGATGGACATTTGGCATACGGCCAACCCGAACGGCGGCTTGGGCGACGGCTGGCTTGGGAAATATGCCGATCAAGAATTGGCAGACCAAAACGGGTTGGTTGCCGCCAGCATCGGAGCCTTGCCGAAATCGTTTTTCGGCGACCATGTGGTGATTCCGAGCATCTCGAATTTTGCCAATTACACCTACCAGACCGACCCGCGCTTTGCCGGAGACCGCAATAACAAGATCAACACGTTCAATGCCAACAATCGCCGCACCTTTGAAGCCGACACCTTCCTTCAAGCGATTGCCGAGAACGGCGTGGGCGCGGTCAGCCAAGCTGCCGAAGTACAGACGGCTATTGCCAGCTACACCTCGCCGGTCACTTATCCGAACCTTAGCAATCCGGTCAACCCTCTGTCGGTTGCCTTGCGCATGGCGGCACAAATGATTACGACGTTGCCGAAAGCCAATCTTCTCTATGTGCAAATGGGCGGCTTCGATCATCATTCCAATCAAGTGCAGGTGCAAAACGGGCAAGTGAACAAACTCGCGGGTCAGCACTTCACCTTGCTGCGCTACTTCTCAGAAGCGGTGAAGGCGTTTTATGACGATATGGCGGCGCATGGATTAGCCGATAAGGTGGTGTTGATGGAGTGGTCGGAGTTCGGTCGTCGCCCGAATGAAAACGCCTCTTTCGGAACCGATCATGGCACGACGACGCAGATGTTTGTCATCGGCGATACGGTGCGCGGCGGCATTTATGGCCAACAGCCTTCGTTCACCGATCTCGATCAGGCGGGCAATATGAAGTTCAAGGTAGACTTCCGCGAAGTCTACGCGACGATTCTGAAAAACTGGTTAGAGGCGGATGCACGCTCGATTTTGGGCGGCGATTTCGCAGATGTCGGGTTTTTCGGATAGCGCAAGCTCAAAGGCAATGAAAGATGTTCTTTGTTGCCACATTCGAGATTCCAGGCTGTTGGGGCATCAAGAATCATGAAGAAGTGAGTTTCGTAGTTATGAGCGTCCACAGCCACAATCCAATTGCTCAGTTTCTCCTCACTGACCGGTTTGGGTGCAAAGTGTACGGGAGAAAAAGATGCCGATTTTGAAGTATAAAAGAGTCCAGACGATCATCCTTATCCTTTCGATTACGGTAATTGCTTACGCAAGCGTTACCGGGCCGGACGCGCGCTACACCGGCGCTCCCGGCGACATTGGAAATTGCGTCAACTGTCATGACACATTCGAAACCGAAAATCGCGGCCCCGGTCGTGTGACGATTGGCGGCAGCCCATCATTTCCAACGCAATACACACCGGGCGAGCAGTACACCTTGACTGTCACCGTGCAGCAATCGGGGCGGTCGCGCTTCGGCTTTCAATTAACAGTAATTGATGGCAGCGGCAATCGCGCAGGCACATTGCAATCGCTCGATTCTAATACGCAGCGCAATGCGGTGACCGGCACAGGCGGGCGACAATACATTCAGCATACGCAGATCGGGACAACAGGCGCAGGCGGTCTGCGCGTCTGGCAATTTCGTTGGACGGCTCCGGCAACCGATGTCGGCACGGTAACTTTTTACGCTGCTGGCAATGCAGCCAATAATGACAGCACAAATCAAAACGATTACATCTACACGACGCGCACCCTGCTGGAATCGCCGACCTCGTTGGTTGAGTTGGACTTTGCCAGCGATCCGAGCAATCAGACGTTGGCGATGGGTGCAGAGTATTTGATTGACTGGACGGCGACCGGGCTTTCGAATATCGCCAGTTACGAGTTGCGCTATTCAACCGATGACGGTGCGACCTTCCCCATCACAAATTTGATTACCACAATCACCGACCCGAACATAACGGAATTCGCATGGAACGTGCCGGAGACGCCGACTTCGCTTGGGCGAATCCGCATTCAAGCAGCGACCAAAGCGGGGTCGGCTGTCGAAATTCGCAGCGGTCGTTTTTCAATCAATGAAACGGGCGAGGCCGAAGGGCCGACAATCGCCAGCGCCGAATTTGATGGCAAAAAGCTCTTTGTCAACGGCAGCAACTTTCAGCAAGGCGCAAAGGTGTGGATGAACGGCGTCGAGCAAAAGACTACCAACGAAGCCTCTGATCCGACGGGCCTATTGAAGTGCAAGAAAGCCGGTAAAAAGGTCTCTTCCGGGCAAGTCGTCCTTATCTATGTCAGAAACCCTGATGGCACGGAGTCGGCAGAATTCGAAGTACAAAAACCTTGAATGAACTCTTCTCCATCGTTGTGCTTCTCTCCTAAAACGCTTCAGCCGACCGTAAACCCTGCGGTCGGCTGCTGCTTGCACGGATAGCCGGTTGGTAAACATCTCCGGGTCATTCCGTTTTCACAGATGGAATGATATTCGACTTTGAGTCATCAATCGGCTTTTATTCAACTCAACGAGTTAGAGCCGCTGTCCTTGTTTCAACAGTGAGACTCACTGTTACCTGTGTGAAAACGGAATGACCCTGAAAAATCTTAACAAATCTCAGAAAATTTCAAGATTTTGCTTGCAAATGCTGGAATTGGTTTCATATACTTCGCGCGATCACGGTTTCTGCCCCCTCAGCAAGGTTCAGCCAGATAATAGAGTAACCGGCAACTTGCATGGTTCTTTTGTCTAGCCAATGAACCGTGAGTCGCGTACTGAGGGGCAAGCCGATCCGAAATCTGCTGAAGAAGGAAACACAGAATGTCGCTTTTTTGCCGACTGAGTGGAAAGCACTATTGGTCAATTCCGCACCGTACGGACGACAACCGGCTCGTCAAGGTCTGCTACGAATGTGGAGCGGAGAGGCCGGTCGTTGAAGTTTACAAAGAAGTGCTAACAGATTGGTTCGACCCAACAACCAAGCCGAATGGCATCGCCAAGCCTGTCATAACGCCCGAACCGCCAATCGAAAAACGGGAGATCAAATTCAAACCGTTTATGATCGGACAGAGCATTCTGAAACGCTTGGCTCTCGGCAAGTAATCAATCTGTTCCGTCGGTCAAGCCTTTGGCTTGACGCACCAATATCGAATCTCCATTCGCACGAAAGATCATTCCCTTCATGCACGGGTAGCGTGTCGCTACACAACTGCCATAGTACCTCATCACCAACCTACAATTGCCCATTTTCAACTCTTCGAGATTACCGTAGCAAGCAATTGCCTGTGAGATTCGAATACAGGTTCTTTGATTGAGAGGCATTCAGCAAAATGATTGCGTAGCGCAGTGAGTGCCCTTCAGAGGTCAACGGCAACACTCCTTGAAAGGGTGTTACCAATTGAGTGCAGCCGCCGTATTGCGTTATAGTCAGCCTCGATGATTTCGACCGAGGCAACCGCTGCAAAAATCTTGGCAATCTTGCTGCTGCTCGCCTTTCCGACGGCAAATGCTTCCTGTATATGGCAATGCTCGCTGCTTGCCGCGCATCAAGAGATTGAATCCGACGCCTGCTGCATTGCCGAAGCGACAGACCATTTCGATTGTCACATAGGAATTGTCGAAGTGAAGCCGCCCTCAAAATCACGTTGCCTTTTCGTTGAGACCGTCGCCGCTCTCATCCCGCAAAATAAGGAGTTCAAAACGGAGAAAGTCAAAGAGGTAAAATCCGATAGCCATCGGCAGGGCAAACAGACGGCGGTAAACCGGACAACTGGGTCATTCAGTCTCCAGAATCTTCCTCCGATTGGCACTTCGCAAGCACAGATAACACAATTGCGAATTTAAGCTTTCCCCTTCTCTCATCCACTATTTCCATTTGAACCGATAACCGTTCTCATCATCAGGAGATATTATGCAGAAAGCGATTCTCTACCTACTCGCTCTCATCGTGCTTGGTACGGGCAGCAACCGTGTATTGGCAGACAACAAGAAAAACAACGCGGTCACGCTGACCGGGCAATTGGTCTGCTCCGAATGTTGGTTCGAAGAGAAAGATCGCAAAGCCAACCCCTACGGCGACGAAGAAGATTTGAAATGCGCCGTGCGCTGCGAAAAAACCAAAGTGCCGCAAGCCCTCATCGTTTGGAACGATGACCAATTCACTCTTTACATCCTCGAAAAAGGGAGATTCAAAAAAGGGTGGATGGAGCATGTCGGCAAGCAGGTTGAAATTATTGGCGCAGTGCAAAAAAAGGGCGATAAAACCTATCTCAAAGTTGACGATCTCAAACCGTTACCATCCGAGGGTCAGGGCGAGGCTCCAACAAAAAAAGCCTAGAAGAGCGGGGCGATGAACAGACAATGCCTGTCGAGGCCCCTGAGCTTGCTCTTCAAGACCTTTCCGGTTCGCTGCGGCAACTAAGCTCATTCCGCAATCAACAGATCGTCGTGCTCAACTTTTGGGCAACATGGTGCGCGCCCTGTCGCCAAGAGATGCCGTTGTTGGTGGCAGTTCAAAAGCTCTATGCCGACAAGGGTGTACAGGTCATCGGCGCATCGGCTGACCACGAAAGCACGCGCGATCAAATTCCAGCCTTCGTTCGCAAAGCGAAGATCAACTTTCCCATCTGGGTCGGCGCAACCACCGACGACATGGCGAAGTTCGGCGTAGGTAGAGCCTTACCGGCAACGATCATTATTGACCGCGATGGGCGCATCGCTGCGCGCATCATCGGTGTGATAAAGAAAGGCGACCTCGAATCACGGATTGAATGGCTGCTCAGTGACCGATCAACTCCTGCACCAGAAGCGACCCTCAATCCGGCTGACGATCACCGGCACGACGATTCGGATGAACATCAACACGGAGAGGTCGGCGTGCAAAGCGCGTCAACCGTTCCCAGTTGACCGCTCTGACCGGGGGAAGGCCGCGCGGTCAGCGGGGCAGAAGACGAAATCAAACATAAGTGGAGCGCTAGCATTCGCGCCATTGATAATCAGATTGCGCGTGCCAGCTTGCGCACGACTCTAACGTATAAAGTGCATCCGACGCTCTCGGTCGGCATCGAATACAATCCGCGCGCCGGTAAATTCAGCCCGCTGGCGAATTGGTTAGCCATCAAAGAGACGAGACGCCGACCGGCTCTGATATTAGGAACCAGTTCCGGGCGCATTGGAACGCCCACAGGACAGTCCTTTTACGGAACCGTGAGTAAGAGCCTGCAACGAGAAATCAAGTTGCCGATTGCTCCATATGTGGGGTTGTCTTACGAGAGGTTCGATGATCGGTTTCGGCTCATCGGCGGGACGAACATCCGATTTACCGATAAGCTCTCTTCTCTGGTCGTCTTCGATGGCGTCCACGTACATCCCATGCTGAATTTCACACACGGGCAGCACACCTTCACCTTTATTATGGTCAAAGGTCGCAACGTCGGCGTCGGCTATAGCCTCACGTTTTAGAGGCGCTTGGGATTGACGATTGGGCGGAAAAAGGAGGCGAAGAAGGAATAGAAGGAGAGCGAATCAACACCCCTATCGAATCTTTACGGGTGTTGATTCGCGTGATTTGCAGACCGGTTGCCGTTCTCCATCGGACGAAAAGAAATCTTTTCCGTCAATGACCGCTTAAGCTAATCCTTAACAGGCTTCTTAATGCCGAACTTTTCGAGCCGGTATTGCAGGGTGCGAAAAGAGAGTCCCAATAATTTCGCTGCCCTTGTGATATTCCATCCGGTCTGCTCCATTGCTTGGGTAATGATGTACTTTTCAAACTCTTCAAAGGAGATGCCTTCGGGCGGCAGTTTGAAATTGAAAGCTGAAGAGGGTTCGCCTTCTTGTCGAATCTCGAACGGTAAATCTTCAGCATCAATCTCATCGCCTTCACAAAGCAGCAAAGCGCGTTCAATAGCCGATTCAAGTTGGCGGACGTTTCCCGGCCACGAATAATTCATAATCAGGTTGCGCGCCGCCGTCGTTAGCCCTTTGATGCGATGTTGAGCATTATGAGAGTGTTTGGTAATGAAGAACTCGACCAATTGGGCAATATCATCGCGGCGATTTCGCAGGGGCGGGATCAGAATCGGGATAATGTTCAAGCGGTAATAAAGGTCTTCGCGGAAGCGTCCATCTTTGACCATCGCTTCGAGGTCGCGGTTGGTTGCCGCAATCACCCGCACATCAACTTTTATGGGTCGCGTTCCGCCGACTCGCATGACCTCTTTCTCTTGCAGGGTGCGTAGCAGCTTGGCTTGCATGGCCATACTAATGTCGCCGATCTCATCCAGAAACAGGGTTCCGTGATCGGCTATTTCGAATTGCCCTTTCTTCTGCACATGCGCGCCAGTAAAGGAGCCCTTTTCATGGCCGAAGAGTTCCGACTCCAACAGGTTTTCATTTATGGCAGCACAATTAACCGCCTGAAAAATCTCATTGGCGCGCGGGCTGGCACGATGAATGGCGCGGGCAACCAATTCTTTGCCGACGCCCGACTCGCCGCGAATCAAGACCGTTGACGAAGAAGCAGCGACCTTGAGCGCCATCTTTTTGACGCGCTCCATGCCGTCCGATTGGCCGATGATCTCCGTATCAATCCGTTTCAGTCCGCTGAGCGCCGTCTCAACCGTCTTCAGCAGTTGGTCACGGTCAACCGGTTTTTCCAGATAATCGAAAGCGCCGCCGCGCAAGGCTTCTTTAACCGAATCTACCGAACCATAAGCCGTCATCATAATGACGATCAATGATGGGTCGTCCTTCATCAACTCGCCGAGCAACGACAATCCATCCATCCCAGTCATCTTGTTATCGGTTAAGACCAGATCGAATTCGTTTTCGCGCGAGAGTTTGAGGGCGTGTTCTCCGCTCTGCGCCGTCGTCACCTCATAACCGGCATCTTCCAAAATCAGTTTATAGATCAGCCGTTGATTCTGCTCATCATCCACAACTAAAACTTTATTTCTGCTCATCGTAACTCTCCGAAAAGATAATAAACTGTCGGGCGAATCACTTATCCGACTGCTTGATCGAAAGACTTGAGAATTGGTTTCATCGAATCTTCATGTGCAGGAAGTCTAACAGTGAAGGTCGTACCTTCATTCACCTGACTCTCCACCTGAATCGTCCCATGATGGTCTTCTATAATACTTTTGGTAACCGCCAGCCCCAATCCGAACCCCGACTCTCGCGTAGAAAAATAGGCATTGAAAATCTGCTCGATGGCCGCTTCAGAAATTCCGATACCCGAATCGCTGATGCGAACTTCGACTATCTCATCTGAGCGTTTGACAGAAGCTCGCAAGCTGCCGCCTTTGGGCATCGCTTGCAAGGCATTGATGACGATATTGGACAGACAGGATTTCAAGCGTTCACGGTCGCCCATCACCTCACCGCAACGGCCATCGCCGTTGACGACAATTTGTACGCCCTGCGCGTCGGCCTGTTGCCGCACCAGCGTCATCGTCTCTTCGACCAACTCGCGCAAATCTACGGGGTTTAATGCCAAGTAGGATGGGCGACCTAAATTGAGCAAGTCGCTCACCATCGATTTCAAGCGCGCAATCTCATCTTTGATCGAAGAGAGAATCTCCATAAATTGAGCGCGCTGCTTCTCATCAGCGGGTGCATATTTTGTGCTCACATGGTCAATCGAAAGATTGATCACATTGAGCGGGTTGCGCACCTCATGCGCGACGGATGCGGTTAGTCGCCCGATGACCGCAGCCCGTTCAGCTTGATTGAGCTGTTCCTTTAGCTCTCGATTCTTTCGCAGCCCATCAATCATCTCGTTGAAGGTCGAAGCAAGTTGACCGATCTCGTCCTTGCGATTGACCTGAACGTGGAAATCGAGTGACCCCGAAGCCACTTTGCGCGCTGCGCTGGCGAGTTTCACAATCGGGCGAATGAACCGCATGCCAATGACGACGACGACGGCCAACCCTAATACCAACAGACCGGCGGTTGCAATCAGCCGATAGTTCGACAGATCACGATGGCGGTTGGCCAGCGTCATCGAGGCGTCTTCGATCTCGTTAATAATGGACTCTTGCGTTGTGACGATGATAATCCAATACAACCCTTTGGCAGTTTGAATCGGATGATAATAGGTCTTCGGAGCGTGCCCATGCGCTTCGCTCTCCTTATGAATCGGATCTTCCGCCAACACCTGCAACCGCTCTTCGAAGGGGACAGGAACTCGTTCGCCAACCAAGTCGGGAATGGTGCTGTCAACAACTTCACCGCTCTGCTTTGCAACCACGATATATTCAATCGTTGCGGGCAAGCCGACCGGCTCAATCGCTTTGAAGAGGTACGTCTCTGAATCGAGGCTCTGCGTCGCCAAACTCATGGCTTGCGCCAAATCGCCGTAACCGCGATTGACGGCAGAGTTAATCTGCTGGTTTTGTTGAGCGATGATCGCTTCGACGCGTTTGCGTGCCCAGTTATCCAGAATCAAAAAGGCAACAATGGTGAGCAATAAAAAGGCCGTCAGCAACAGCAGTAACCGCGCGCGGAACGTCTTCAAAAATTTCATTTTGTCAGCCATAGACTGCGCTCCGACGGGTTGGATGTTTCTCTACGCCTTCGTGTTGCGCTCGGCGGACAATCATATCACAGAGTTTTCCGGCATCGGCAGCGCCGCCGCAGACTTCCTGCGGCGGTCACCTCTCAACATTCACTGCCAATACGAGTGTCGGCTTG
The DNA here is from genome assembly GCA_964468725.1 of uncultured Clostridia bacterium. Lineage (GTDB taxonomy): Bacteria > Acidobacteriota > Blastocatellia > UBA7656 > UBA7656 > CAYXVU01. Next base: position 2,915 of record CAYXVU010000160.1, on the reverse strand, counting down.
CTATCTTCAGATGCCTGAATCCCTCGCTCTCTCGGTCTGCTCACTTTGCGTCATTCGGTCAGGTTCGCAGCCATTCCCGTAACAAAACCGCCTTGGTATAGGCCAAACGAAACCCTTGCCGCTCCATATTTCGTTGCGACACCGTGCCAGGCTTTGTACCGACGATGGCCAGTTCGCATCCGGCTTGGGCAGCCTGTCGCAAGCGCGCGCGCAAGAGGGCGGTTTGCACGCCGCGTCGGCGAAACGGAAGGAGCGTTGCCGCACCAAAGATTGCTGCTATGCCGTCATAGATTGCCATACCGGCCCCGCCCGCAGATTCACCATTGATGCGCGCCAGCCAACAGCTAGCCCCGCGCTGCTGAAAGATCGAAGGAAAGATGTCCCAGAAGATTTGCGCCGGTTCTGCTCCTTCGGCAAAACCGTGCACGACGACTCGCACCCATTCTGTGTGATCTGCTTCGCCTACCTGACCAATCTCCATACCAACAGCCGGTATGTTGGTCAGATGATCTGCGGCCAAAGGCAGTACAGAAACATTCTCAAACTCGACTAGGCGATAATCACGCGCTCTGAGCAATGTTAGCAATGACTCATCCGCCAGCGGTGAGACAATAATACGAACTGCCGAACCGCGACTGCGAAAAAAATCTTCGAGGTGATCAATCTCCGCTGCGGTCACCTCGCCCTGCATCCCCAATCCGCAAGCTTGTGTCATCGGGTTGTCGCCGCCACAGTAGGAAGCATAGCCTCCGGCAATCTCCAATGACGCAGCTTCGAGGTCGGGGCGCAAACGAGCCAACCCGAGTGCAGCTTCACTATTGGTTCGTGCGTCTGTCCGTTCAATTCGACGAGCGATTTCTTGATCTATAAACATAGCTCCTCCTTACCGGCGATTCTCTTTGCTGCGTTGGGCTTCGATAGCCTTTTTCCAACGTTGCTTCTCGGCAGTCTTGGCTCCTAGCTCACGCCGCTTCTCCATATAGTCGAGTTCCCGTCTCAGCTTTTCGTAACTCGCCAGTCGGCCCTCACCCAGCCTCCCGTCTACGATGGCCTCTTGAACGGCACAGCCTGGCTCATTTTGATGTGAGCAATCGCTGTAATAGCAATGCTTGGCAAACTCTTCGATGTCATCAAAAGTCTCTCTCAACCCGCTCTCGCCCTCCCAAAATTGCAACTCGCGCATGCCGGGGGTGTCGAGAACAAGTCCGCCTTGTGGCAGCAGGATCAATTCTCTGTGCGTCGTCGTATGCCGACCTCGATCATCATGGAGGCGAATCTCACGAACTTTTTGAATATCGCGTCCGACCAACCGATTGATCAGCGTTGATTTGCCGACCCCTGATGAGCCGAGTAGGGCAACCGTCTTGCCGACTTTGAAGTAGAGCCGGATGGCATCCAATCCATCATCATGCAGGGCGCTGATGGCATGAATCGGCACTCCGGCAGCAACCGCCTCAACGTCAGCGATCTTCGATTCCAGATCGGCGCACAAATCCGTCTTGTTTAAGATGACGACCGGCGCAGCTCCGCTCTCCCAAGACGCTGTAAGGTAACGTTCGATGCGACGCGCATTAAAATCCTGGTTCAACGCCGAAACGATAAACACCGTGTCAATGTTGGCTCCAACAACCTGCTCGACAGACTTCTTTCCGGCGACTTTTCGGATAAACTGGGTTCTACGCGGCAAGATTGCCTGAATCGTAGCCTTCCTTTCTTCGAATCGGGGTTGCACAACTACCCAATCACCAACCGCCGGTAAGTCCTGTCTACGAGTCGCTTCATGCTTGAGGCGACCTGCCATTTCGGCACTCAATTCTCCATGCGCCGTATAGATACGATAAGTCTGCCCGTATTCCAGCGCGATTCGCGCGGCACAAACCGAAGCTTGGTCATGACTCGCATAATGTGTCGCAAAGTATTCGTCCCACCCCAAATCATTTAGTTGTCCTGATAACTTTTGCTCTTCAAATTTCGACTCTTTCCGCCTCATTTCGAATCTCCTCAAGGTTCAGACCGCGCACTTTATTTGGCTGAAGCGAGGGCTATCTCAGCAAAGGCGCGCTCTCGAACCGTTTTCATTGACTTTTATTTTGGTGCGTAAAATTTCGGTTGGATGAGTCGCTAAACACACATAACCTAATCGCTGCGCACTCGCAGCGACGAAATGTTCTCCTTGATCGTGAGTGATAAAGGTGAACGTTTTAGCAACTCATTAGGATGCGACAATCATAGGCGATAAATGCCGGGTTAAACAACTGCGGTTACTCTCCGGCTCCAAGCAACGCGCGTTCAAGTGATAGACAACTGATCCTTCGCTCGAACTTTGTTGATGCTACAACACGATTGGGAGAATAACAATCCGACACGTCAAGAAAATCGCCGAATCTCTTCATCAGTTAAACCGCAAGCTCTGCCAGTTAGTTCAACCTCAAGCTTTCGAATTTCAATCTGTTCTGGTAAGAAGAGTGTATGCCATGGCAACTGCGAATGCTCTTCTATATCACACTCCTTTCACTACCTTTTCAGCTTTACGTGGCCTTGAAATTAACGGCTGCTCTCCGTGTTTTGAGTCGGTGGCCGTTACGGCGACTTCGCCTCAGCATTGCTCTGATCGCTTTCTGGCTTCTTCTCTTCCCGATCCTTTCACTCGGCAGTTATTGGCTCAACGTAAATTCTCTCAATCAGAATTTTCAGCGAGCGAATCTATGGTTGGATGTAACCATCACTTATCCCTTCTGGATTGCACTGATCGTCTCTCTGCAATCGGCCATCTTTCTCCTCCCGTTTGATCTGACCCGGTTACTTCTCTTCCCGCTCTACAAAAGACACCGTGATCGGCTTCGCAGACCGCTGGCGTGGTTTGTCATCGCTGTGATTTCGCTAATTGTGTTCTATGCGGTCGTACGGGTTTACCT
>CAYXVU010000159.1:0-14173 GCA_964468725.1 uncultured Clostridia bacterium | reverse complement strand
GATGATATGAAATAAAGATATGCTCCATTACTTACTCCAGTAAGCTTCCGCATAAAATCATTGCACCCGGTATTTACCGCGCTGTTTGGCCGGAAGCGCGTTTTTCGGTCTTTAGCTGATTGGCGACGCGCTCAACTTCGGCAAGCAGGTGCAGCGTGTTTTCCCCAAGTATCTTGCGAATGTCGGACTGGCTATAGCCCTTGCGAAGTAACGCTTCGGTGATTTGCGGCAAGTGGGTCACGTCTTCCATCCCTTCCGGCATGCTCGCGCCGTCGAAATCCGAACCGAGTCCAACGTGATCCACGCCAACCAATTTCACCGCGTGGTCAATATGCTCGATGATCTTCTCCCAACGGGCGCGGGGCGCGGGGCCATAGACTTTGGCAACCTCTTCGCGGCGTTTGGCAGCATTTTCTCTGCCTGGGTATTTTTGCGCCAACTCGCGCATCAGCGGCTGCGCTTTCTTTGAGTACTCATAGAGATCGTTATCAATATATTGATCGAGGTAGTTGATTTGAATGACGCCGCCTTTTGCCGCCATCGCTTTAATCATCTCGTCCGACATATTGCGCGGATGTCCCGACAGCGCGCGACAGGATGAATGCGAAGCGATCAGCGGCGCGCGACTGACTTCGAGCGCGTCCCAAAAGGTCTTATCGGCGACGTGCGACACGTCCACCATCACGCCGAGCCGGTTCAACTCGCGCACCACATCTTTGCCGAAATCGGTCAAGCCGTTGTGCTTCGCTTGATCCGTAGAAGAGTCCGCCCAATCGGTGTTGACCGAATGCGTCAAAGTCAAGTAGCGCACGCCGAGCGCCGCATACATCCTGAGCACGGCGAGGCTGTTGTTAATCATATGCCCGCCTTCCATGCCCATCAGCGCGGCGATTTTGCCTTGCTTGCGCGCGCGGCGCACCTGTTCGGCAGTCGTGCAGACGGCGATTTCGTTGGGCATCTCTTCGGCGAGTTTGTGAACCGCAGCGATGCGCTCGATAGAGTCATTGACGGCTTTCGCGCCGGTGATCGTGCCAGACATGTAGATCGAAAAGAACAGGGCGTTGAGGCCGCCTTTTTTCATGCGCGGCAGATCAATGTGACCCTCTTTGTGCTCTTCGGCGAACTTCCAATCGGTTTGCAGCTTGGGCGTTGTATCAATGTGGGTGTCTATGACGATAGAAGAGAAGTGCAGTCGTCGCGCGCGTTCGCTGATAGAATCGCTTTGTTGTGCGGTTGAAGCGGAGCCGCCGATAAGTAACGACAGACCGAGAAATGCGGTGATGAAAATCTTTTTCATGCGTTCTCCTCGCAGTTGAATCGGGATGGCTGTGGTGATTGTTGCGGCCACCGTCAAATACCGATGGCGGAGCGATTCGGTTTCAAGCTTATTCGGGCGCTTCGCCGCCTTCCGCGCCATAGAACATCACCCAGACGACAAAATCATCAGTGAACTCTTCGAACCGATGGACGACGCCTGCAGGCGCGAACAGAAAATCGCCCGCCGCAATCGGCAATCTCTCGCCGTCAATGACATAGAACCCCGTACCCGCCGCAACCACATAGATTTCGTCGCGGGTGTGTGGTTGTTGGGGGTCAATGCCGCGCGGCGCGTAGACCTCAACCAGCAAGCTGCCGTGTTGGAAGAGGGTGACGAAGCGTTTGCCTTCGGGCGTCGGCAATTGTGCCAGCCCTTCGGCAATGGTGAATTTGCGACGTTGAGAATTTGCGGTTCCATCTGCCATGGTGATGACCTCACATTCCGATTGGGAGCTATGGACGAAGGCGCGCTTATCAAAGGATGATGGCGTGCGCCTTCGACGGACGGTTATTGAGCTAGTCGAGCGGCTGCGCTTGACGTGTTGTCAGCGCGTCGTTGACCGCATCAACAATAGCGCCGCTTCGAACCAGCGTCAGCGCCTTCGCGGCGTCAATGTATAACTCACGGTCTTTTTCCATCTGCGGAATCGTTTGACGAACCAACTCGTAGGCTGCCTGTGTGCCGACGCCTGGTTTGTAGCCCTCTCGTTCGCGCAATCCGATGGCCTGCGCGGCGCACAGCAGTTCGAGCGCAAGAACCTGTTCGACATTCTGCAAAACCTCGCCTGCTTGCCGCGCGGCAATTGATCCCATGCTGTTGTGATCTTCTTGATTGGCCGAAGTCGGAATCGAGTCGCCGCTTGCCGGATGAATCAAAACCTTGTTTTCCGATACCAATGCGGCGGCGGTGTATTGCGCCATCATCAAACCGGAATAGAAGCCGGGGCGATCAATCAAATAACCGGGTAAGCCGAAACTCTCGCGCTCGTTGACCAATCTGGCCATGCGGCGTTCAGAGATATTGCCGAGTTCGGCAATCGCCAGCGCCAAAAAGTCCATCGTCAGCGCCATCGGCTGGCCGTGAAAATTGCCTGCTGAATACGACGCGGCTTGTTGGGTGAGAATCAGCGGATTGTCGGTCGCTGAATTGATCTCGGTTTCCAGCATCTGTCGGGCAAAGGCGAGAGCTTGACGCGACGCGCCATGTACTTGCGGCATGCACCGCAGCGAGTAGGCATCTTGTCGCTTCTTTTCTGTGTGGTCGTCTACGAGATCAATCAATTGGCTGTCGGCGATCAAGGCGCGGATGTTGCGCGCACAGGCGATCTGCCCCGCGAAGGGGCGCAGTTGGTGAACCTCTTCGGCAAAGGCCGCGCTTTTGCCTTTGACCGCTTCAAGGCTCATGGCTCCGGCGATGTCTGCGACTTTCGCCAACCGCTCGGCATCGCAGAGGTTCAAAACGCCGATGCCGGTCATAAACTGCGTGCCGTTGGTGAGCGCCACCCCCTCTTTCGACTTCAGCGTCACCGGCGCGAGCCCGGCTTGCTCAAGCGCGGCGGCAGCCGCCATCCGCTCGCCCTGAAAGAAGACTTCGCCTTTGCCAAGCATCGCCAACACCATGTGCGAGAGCGGCGCGAGGTCGCCGCTCGAACCGACGGAGCCTTTGACGGGCACGACCGGGCAGATGCGCCGGTTGAGCATCGCCAACAAGGTTTCCACGACTTCGACGCGGATGCCGGAATAGCCTTTGGCAAGCGCGTTGACGCGCAGCAACATCATGGCGCGTACGGCGTCTTCGGCCAGCGGTTCACCGACCCCTGCGGCATGGCTGAGGATGAGATTCCCTTGAAAGACTTCTGACTGTTCGGCGGCAATCACTCTATCTTGATTCGAGCCGAAGCCAGTCGTTACGCCATAGATAATTTTACCTTCGCTGACCCATTGCTCGACCAAAGCGCGCGATGCGGCCATACGCTCTTTGGCGTGCGGAGCCAGTTGGGCAAGGGTGAAGGAGCGGGCGACGGCAAGAACTTCGGTAAGTTGTAAGCTCTCGCCATCAAGGGAAATGATGGCGGTGTCTGTCATGGCAACTCCTTATGAAACGGGGCGATATCAATCGGCGATCCATTTTCGCCATTGTAAAGACTGCTATCGTAGTCGAAGCAACGCACTTGAGCAATGGCGACCCAAAAGGTTTCCCGCCGCAACGCAAGCTATCGGGCAGATGTCCGAAATGGTGAGCGCTTTCACCTTGTTTTGCAGCGCGCGGGCTAAGAAAATGAGTAAGGATTTGCACTCTGTGTTTGGGCTTGCCGCGTATTTGCCTGTGAGAAGCATTTGGGGAGCCATGAAAACGATCATCACAACCACGACAAAAACTGCCTTGCTGTGTGGGCTGATCTTTTTGTGTTGTGTCGCTGCGCGCGCGCAAGAGGCGAAGATCAACCTCGACAGCTTAGCGAAACTCGAAGACCAAGCCGCACAGACCGTTGAGGTCAATCTCGACTCGGAACTGCTCAAAACGGCAATAAAAGTTCTCGGCAAGGGGGCGACCGAGGAGAAGATCAAAGAGCTGGTCAGAGACTTGCAGGGCATCTACGTGCGCAACTTTCAATTCGACAGGGCGGGCGAATATCAAGACGCGGATATCCATGCCATCCGCGATCAGATTCGCACGCCGGGTTGGGCGCGCATCGTCGGCGTGCGCTCGCGCAAAGGCGGCGAAAACATCGAGGTCTACGCCAAAACCGAAGGCCAACGATTGAGCGGCGTGGTCATCTTGGCATTCGAACCGCGAGAGCTGACTGTGGTCAACATCGTCGGCCCGCTTGATCTGGAGAAACTTGCGGAATTGGCTTCTCTGTTACGCATCCCCGGCTTCGACATCGAAAAGACCAGCAAGCCCAAACAGGAGTAAATCGGTATGACTGCCCGAACCAAACTGTGCTGCCAATTCATTCTCTTTGTCACCCTTCTGCTCTCCATTCCGGCCACGGCGTTGGCGGACGATTCATTCAGCAAGATCGTCAAAAACATCGAGTCCCATTACGGCGCGAAGAAGAAGAAGATTCCGATGCTCGGATTGGCCGGTTTCTTCGTCAAGATCGTTCGTCCCGCCGGGGTGAAAGACTTCAAGTTCGCGCTCTTCGAAGATCAAGACTTCCTGCCGCGCCCGTCCGATGCAAACTTCGAAACCGCCTTGCGTCGTTCGCTCGATAAGAAATGGCAGCCGATGGCGCGCGCCAATTCCCGCGCGTTGGGCAACCGCTCCTACATCTACACCCATCAATCGGGCAAAGATATCGAGATTTTGAGCGTCACCTTCACGGCGCGACAGGCCGTCGTTGCACAGGCCAAAGTCAACCCTGACGCGCTCGCCAAATTCATGGAGAATCCGGAAATTTTTGGCATCAATCTCGGCAAAAGCGGAGGTAGCAGCAATATCGGCGGCTCCCTCTTTGGCGGCTTCAGCAGTATGCTCTCCGGCAAGACCATTGATAACTATCACGGCGATTCCTCGATTGCGACTTTGCGTTCCGCCGATGCTCCGACTTCGACCGCCGACAAAGCGCCGCCCACACTCGGTCGGCGCACCGGGCAAGCCGAGGACGAATACAACCCAGTGAGCGACCTCCGAGCAGCGAACGCGACCGGCTCCGCTGTCATCCCGACGGAAGCCGCTGACATCAAACTCGAAGCCCGGCTGGTCAACCTCAATGTCAAGGCGACGGACAAAAACGGCAATCCGCTTTCGACGCTGAACAAAGAGGATTTCCGCGTTTTTGAAGACGGCGTTGAGCAAGCGGTCTTCTACTTCGAGCCGGTCAACGCGCCCATCAATTTGGTGCTGCTCTTAGACCTTAGCGGCAGCACGCACGACAAACGCAAAGTGATGCAAGAGGCGGCGAAAAAATTTATTGACTCGCTCGCCCCGACAGATCGCATCGCCTTGGCCGCGTTTACCCGCGAATTCGTCCTGCTCTCCGACTTCACGACCGACCGCAAGCAACTGAAGAAGAGTTTGGAAAAGATTAAAAAGATTGAGGGCGGCACGGCGTTTTATGATGCGATGTGGGAGACCTTCGATTTGCTGCGCCGCAACGGTGATGCGCGACAAGCCATCGTCGTGCTCACCGACGGCGAAGATAATTCCTTGATGCGCGGGTCGCAATTCGAAGAGACCGAGCACACATTCGAAGAGGTATTGGCACGCGCCGCTGAAGAAGACGCTACCATCTATCCGATTTACCTGAAGATGAAAGCCGAAGATGAGCAGCGATGGCAGCAGTTGCTGCTCAACGCGGAGATTTCGGAAGGCCGCCGCGAACGCTTGACCAGATTGTTGAAGGTTCCCGAAATGGCGCGCGCGCAACTCGACGAATTGGCGGAACAGACCGCCGGAACGGTCTTCAAAGCGCGTAATGCAGACGACCTCGATGGCGTTTATCAAAAAGTCGCCTCCGAATTACGCTTGCTCTATACGCTGGCCTACACGCCGAAAGGCTCGCAACGCGATGGCAAATACCGGCGCATCAATGTGCAGTTGAAACGCGAAGGGGCCAATGCGAAAACCCGACGCGGGTATTACGACAAATAGGCGGCGACAGAGAATCGCTTCACTGCTGCAATGCAGTCAATAACTGCGCATCAAGCGGCTGGCTTTGCGCCAGCCGCTTTGCCTCTTCGGGCAGTAGCATGCCCTCTTCAGTGATGATGCCGGTAAACCACTCCGGCGGCGTCGCCTCGAAACACCGATTCACCACCATGACCCCATGCGGCGCAGCAGGCCACAACTCTTCTGGGCTCTGCAACGCATCACTCTGCGCGATTTTCGAACCGATGAACTTTGATGAATCGCTGATGACATACAGACAAACTCCGCGCTCACGCGCCGCGAGCGCGATCATTCGCGTACCGATCTTGTTGACCACCTCATCCGGCGTGATGCGATCTGCGCCGACCAATATCAGGCTGACAGACTCCATCATCGCCGCCGCTGCCGCATCGGCAATGAGAGTGACTGGGACATCCATTTGTCGAAGGTTTTCAGCAAGCGTACGGCCTTCCAACAGCGGGCGACTCTCCGTAACGATCACCTTGAAGGTCGCGCCGCCGCGTTGTGCTTGCTGACAGGCTGCCAGCAGAGTTGAACTGCGCGAATGCGTCAGAACCGTCACCCCACCGCTTATTAATCGCGCGGCGTGTCGGGCGGCGGCTTGGGTTGCCTCGTGTGCGTGACGGACGAAAGCGGCGGCGCTTGTCGCAGCAGATCGGAGCGCCTCGCCGTTTGCCGCCGCTTGCATCGCCGCAATCCACGCGGCATTGGCAAGACGTGCAAGCGGAGCCATCGCCGCTTGAGCGCGAATGAGCCTTGAACAAGTCTCCAAAATCACCGCCTGCGTCCGTTGGAGAGGAAGAGTTCGGTTACGACAACTGGCATCAAGCATCACAAAGACTTGTGCCGAACCTTGCAAAATTTCCGCCGCGCCGCTGTGGTGATCGCTGGCAATTGCTTGCAGGGCGGCTTGCACATCGGGCAGATCGCGTAGTTCCGAATGCGGCATAGGGCAATTGTAGCGCGACGCAGGGTGCAGGCGAGAACCTTTTCTGCTTCGTATGTGCGGTTGCTTTCATCTGACGGCGCGGATATTCTGCTGGCTGAGGTGACCGGATGCGCGCGCCGAAATTTTGCTCGGAATGCGGAGAGAAGATCAGCGTCAAGGGCAGAGGCCGATGGCCTGCGCCTACTTATTGTATGATTTGTGCGCCCCGTTTTCGCCCTGCGCGTCTTCTCATCTTTGCTGGATTTTTCGCGTGCGTTTTGCTGGGGTTCTTCTGGGGTCGGCAAACGACCGCGCACCAGCCCTTCTATCTGATCGGCACGCCGCTCGGCGAACGCCCGCCTGTCGCACAGAGCGCGAATCCGCAAACAGCGACCGGTAGCGACGCACAGTCCGCGCCTGCAACGGACTCTGCGACAACTCTGTGCGGCGCGCGCACCAAAGCGGGCAGACCCTGCCGCCGAAAAGTTGTCGGCGGCGGTTATTGCTTTCAACATCGAGATCAGCTTCCTGTGAAAAGACCGGCGAGCGATGCATCAAAAATCAATACGCCCTAGTCAGATGCGGTTAGCGTAGGCCGTCTCAGCGCCCGTCTGACGCCATCGCCATTCGCCTGCGTCCATTCAGTTCACAGAAAGGATTCCGATTCCATGAAACTATCTATGCTTGTCATCCTCTTTCTCTGCGTTTTCAATTGTGTCGAACTCTTTGCCCATCCCTCGGCACAGGAAGACCCCCTGAAAACGGCGGCGACCGATTTCCTCGCCCTTCTGGTCAAAGGCGACTATGCCGCTTCGGTGCAGACCTTTGACGCGACAATGAAGAAGGTCTTTCCTGCCGAGAAGGTCGAAGAGACTTGGAAAACCGTTATCGCGCAGGTCGGCATGTATAAAAAGCAGACCGGCATTCGCATTGAAAAAATTCAAGCCTATGATGCTGTCATCGTCACCTGTGAATTCGAGAGAACCGCGCTCGATATTCGCATTGTCTTTGACAGCGCCAAACAGATTGCCGGTCTCTTCTTTACGCCCGCGCAAAAGCTGACGGACGCCGCTTATGTCAACAAAGCCGCGTTTACCGAACGCGACGTAACGGTCGGCGCGGATGAATGGGCGTTGCCCGCAACGCTGACAGTGCCCATTGGTAACAGCGCGGTTCCGGCAGTCGTGCTGGTACACGGGTCGGGGCCGAATGACCGGGACGAAACCGTCGGCCCGAATAAGCCTTTCCGGGATTTGGCGTGGGGGCTGGCATCGAAAGGCATCGCCGTCTTGCGCTACGAAAAACGTACCCGCCAGCATGGTGCAAAGATGATTGCGCTCAAACAGCCGCTCACCGTCAAAGAAGAGACAGTGGACGATGCCCTCTTAGCCGTTGCCTTGCTCAGAAAGACCGACGGCATTGATGCGAAGAGAATCTTCGTCATCGGCCATAGCCTTGGCGGCATGCTGTTGCCGAGAATCGGCGCACGCGATGCGGAGCTGGCCGGTTTGGTTTCGATGGCCGGGTCTACGCGCCCACTCGAAGAGATGATTATCGAACAACTTACCTACATCTTCTCTTTAGATGGCGTGGTGTCGGACGAAGAGCAGAAGAAGTTCGACGAGGTCAAAGCCGAAGTCGCAAAGGTCAAGGCGCTCAAAGACTCCGATGCGTCGTCGTTGGAATATGTCTTCGGCGTCTATCCAAAGTACTGGCTCGATCTGCGCGATTCTTACCCGCCCGACGCCGCCAAATCGCTCAAACAGCGATTGCTCTTTTTGCAAGGCGAGCGCGATTATCAAGTCACCATGGCCGATTTTCAGAATTGGCAGAAGGCGCTGGCGGGCAAAACCAACGTCGAGTTCAAATCCTATCCGAAACTCAATCACCTGTTTTTAGAAGGCGAAGGTAAAAGCGCGCCTGCCGAATATCAAACTGCGGGACACGTTGCTGCCTATGTGATTGACGACCTCGTCAACTGGATGAAAAAGTAGTGCAAAGTTTTGTCTGATCTTCGGCGGAGCGGTGTTGCAATGACTACAACCAACAGAACGAATCAACCGACTCTGTCTCTGCACACGGTGCTCGCGGGATTGACGCCGCTCATTCCCATTCCGTTCGTTGACGATTGGGCGAAAGTCTATTTCAAGCGGCGCATGGTGCGCGCACTCGCCGCCGCGCGAGCACAGACCCTGACCGCGCAGGATGCCAAGACGCTTGCGGATGATGAAGACACCGGCTGCTTACTCGGTTGCCTGACGGCAGTGACGGTCTATCCGCTCAAGAAGATTTTTCGCAAGACCTTTTACTTCCTCGAATGGAAACGCGCCGTTGATACAGCGAGCCGCACTTATTATCTCGGCTACCTCATTGACTATGCGCTCGAACAAAATTGGTGCGCGCCGCAGGGGGCGCTCAGCGCCGCGCAGATCAAGGCGGGCATCGAAGCAGTGCTCAAACAGATAGACACGCGATTGTTGGAACGCACCATCAAAGAATCCTTCAAACAGTCGCGCAGCTTGCTAAAAAGTGCTGTGAGCGTGCTGCAACGCCGCCTCAGCGCGAAGGGCAAACCCTCACGCGAGCAAGTGGAGCAGGCGCTTGCCGATCTCGAACCACAAGAAGAGCGCGAACTGGCGGGTGTGGTGACGCATCTACAAAGTGACATCGAACAACTCCCCGAAGAACACTTCGCGCGCCTGCGCGCCCGCCTTGCTGCCGAGTTGGGATTTGCGCCGCCCATCAGCTAGACTCTTGGTCACGATTCATGTCTCTCGCATTCAAGCAATACTCACCGGAGGTCTGCATGAAGAATGGTTCGCTGTTCGGCTGGCTGTCAGTCGGACTCTTATTTTCGCTGGCGTTGACAACGACCGCGCACACCCTCAGCCAACCTGCTACGACACAGACTCCCTCGGCCAGCCGCACACAAGTTGTTATGCTCGGAACCGGCACGCCCAATGCCGACCCAGAGCGTTCCGGCCCATCGGTCGCCATCGTTATCGGCGACACCCCCTACCTCGTTGATTTCGGGCCGGGGGTTGTCAGGCGCGCCGCTGCCGCTTTTCAAAACGGTATCCGGGCATTGGACGTGAAGAATCTCCGCATCGCTTTCGCTACCCATCTCCATTCCGATCACACGGTCGGGTTGGCCGATTTGATCTTCACGCCTTGGGTGTTGGAGCGCGACACGCCGCTGCAATTGTTCGGCCCGAAGGGCATCAAAGATATGGCGGCGCACATTCTGGCGGCTTATCAACACGATATTGATGTTCGCCTCAACGGTCTGGAACCGGCCAACCCGCAGGGCTACAAAGTCAAAGCTCACGAAATCAAAGCGGGCATCGTCTACAAAGATCAAAACGTCACCGTCACCGCCTTCCCGGTCAAACATGGATCATGGAAAGAGGCATTCGGTTATCGTTTCGAAACCGCCGACCGCACGATTGTGATCTCCGGCGACTGCACGCCGAGCGCCACGATCATCGAAAACTGCATGGGCTGCGACCTGCTGATTCATGAAGTCTACTCTGAAAAGGGCTTCGTCACGCGCCCGCCGGTGTGGCAGAAGTACCATTCCAACTTTCACACTTCGACGCGGGAACTGGCCGACATTGCCGCAAAAGCCAAACCCAAGTTGCTAGTTCTTTATCACCAACTCTATTGGGGCGCGAGCGATGACGATTTGGTGAAAGAGGTGGAGCAGTTCTACCCCGGCAAAGTGGTTTCAGCCCGCGATCTGGCAACCTACTGACCGAAGGGCGGTATCGAGATGGTCACGTTGAACGACATCAAACAAGCCGCCGCGCGCATCGCGCCGATGGTGCGCCCGACGCCAATCGAAGAAGCGTGCGGGTTGACGCGCGAACTCGGCAAAGAAATCTTTTTCAAGATGGAATGCTGGCAAACGACCGGTTCTTTCAAACTGCGCGGCGCGGCGGCGAAGCTGACAACTCTGAGCGCGGCAGAACGCGCTCGCGGCATTCTCACCTGTTCAGCGGGCAATCACGGACTGGCCGTCGCGCATTGCGCCGCCGCCTTAGGAGTTGACGCGACCATCGTCGTTGCGCGCTCGGCAGCGCGCGCGAAAGTGGAAGCTATCGGTCGCTATCCGGTGACCTTGATTGAGCGCGGCATCAATTACGATGAAGCCGAAAGGGCTGCACGTCTACTGGAAGGCGAGACAGAGCGCTGTTTCGTGTCGCCTTACAATGACCGAGAGGTGATTGCCGGACAGGGCACCATCGCATTGGAGTTGTTGGCGCAGGTTCCCGATCTTGAAGCGTTGATGGTTCCGGTTGGCGGCGGCGGTTTGCTGGCAGGCATTGCGATTGCCGCGAAAGCCCTCAACCCGCGCATCAAAATCTATGGAGTCGAACCGCTGGCTTCGCCTTCGATGACCAGAGCGTTGGAAGCGGGTCGGTTGACCCAGATCGAAGAAGCGGAGACGATTGCCGACGGGCTGGCAGGTAACGTTGAGCCGGGTTCGATCACCTTTCCCATCATCCAACATCTGCTCGACCGTATGGCGTTGGTTAGCGAAGCGGCAATTCGACAAGCAATGGCGCGGGTGGCGCGCGAAGAACACGTGCTGATCGAAGGAGCGGCGGCGGCCGCAGTGGCGGCGCTTAGCGAAGGGCAATTTGAGGGTCAAAAGATTGCGGCAATCCTTACGGGTCGCAATGTGACATTCGAATGGTTGCGCGAGGTTTTGACCGAGATGCGCTAAGGCGATCTTCGCGTATGCCAAGCTGGAAAGGCGTAGGCGAAAGCGCCGGAATCAAGGCGCAGGATGCACAACCGATAGCCACTTGCAGCGCTCGCCTTCAGGCGGCGACGGGCGTACGGTTCCGACTGCCGGTATAAAAGACGTAAACCGGCCTCTCCATATCGCCAAGTTTGACCGCTGACCAGATGAAGCGCTCATCGTCTTCGTGGGCGATGACTTCACCGGAGACCGCAAAACCATCGGCGTCGGTTTCCGAAACGGCCAGAGCCACCCATTGATTCGGGTAGGCGCTTTTGATTTCCCTAATGGAAAAGATCGCGTGACTGATGCCGAACATGCGAAAGACTCCCACCTGTCGGGGCGAAATCTGTTGGGGCTTTTCAAGGGCTGAGCTTGCTGACGAATTTCAGGGGGAAGAACCGATTGAAGTGGGGTGCGCCGCTATTCTAGCACTCGCCGTCGAAAATTGAAGGGAAAAATTACGCAGCTTTTCGCGCCTAGCATGGTCACTCACTCTTTTGTAATATCAGAGCCGAAGCTGCCCCATCACGAGTCGCAGCTTTGAGGGAATGATATGTATTGTCCGCAGTGCGGCTCATTCAATCAGGAAGGTGTGAAGTTCTGCACACGCTGCGGTGCGAATCTGGCTGTGGTGTCCGACGCGCTCACAGGCAAACTGGCAAGCGGCGTCATCCTAGACGAACGGGTCTCGAAATTGCTCAAAGACTACAATCGAGGGCGGCGCGATTTCATCACCGGCGCGATCCTAATGCCCGCAGGTGCCGTTCTATGGTCATTGCTCATTTTGGCGGGGCTCAAACCCATCGCGGCCTTCTTTATCATCTGCTGGATATTCTTTTGGGGCATTTCGGCGTTGGCGAGCGGACTCGGCAAATGGCTGGCGGCGAGCGGGGAGTTGAAACTCCTGCATCAGTATACCCCGCCGAACGCTACGCTTCCGGCGGGGCAAGCACAGCGCTTGCCGTCGGTCGAAAGGGCAGAGGGCCAGTATGCGACCGACCCGATACACTTTCCCGCCAGCGTCACCGAACATACGACGCGGCAATTGGAGGGGCGCGCCGCGCAACGGGAAGATCCGGAAGGGATCGGCTGAAACGGGCGGCAGGGCAAAAAGGAGGGCGAGATGTTTTGTCCGCAATGTGGAACGACCAATCAGGACGCAGTCCGCTACTGCACACGCTGCGGCGCGAATTTGGCCATGGTCAGCGACGCGATCAGCGGAAAGTTCGACCTGCCGCCACAGACCGATGAACGGATCGTCAAACTTTTGAAAGATTTTTATCGCGGTCGGTTGATGTCCATCGTGGGATTCGTCCTGAGCATTTTAATGACCTTCAAACTTGCCCTCTCCTCGTTTATGGGAATCACCGAAGATTATCTCCCTTTGACGGCGATGCTGGCCTTCTTTCTGTTGCTCGGACTCATCGCTTTGATTTGGGGGACAGTGAAATGGGCGAACTCGAGCAGCGAATTGACAGCGCGCGGCTGCGACGAGTTAAAACGCCCTTTGCTCAAACGCCAACCGGCGCGCGCGAGTCTGCCCGCCAGCCCGGAAGCGATCCGCGTTCAACGCTACACCACAGGCTCTATCACGGAACCGACCAGCGTCACTGAACAGACCACGCGACAACTGGAGAACCGCCTCCCGCTTCCTGCGTTGGAGAAGCAATCGAAACCGACAAGTTGACCGCTCATGCCAAAACGAACCGACCTGAAAAAGATTCTCATCCTCGGCTCCGGCCCCATCGTCATCGGCCAAGCCTGCGAATTCGATTACTCCGGCACGCAAGCCTGCAAAGCGCTGCGTAGCGAAGGCTTCGAGATCGTCCTCGTCAACTCGAACCCTGCAACGATCATGACCGACCCGGAGATTGCCGACCGCACCTACGTCGAGCCGCTCACCCCCGAAGTCGCCCGCGCCATCATCGCCCGCGAACGCCCCGATGCATTGCTGCCAACGGTTGGCGGACAGACGGCGCTCAATCTTGCCGTCACGCTTGCCGAAGACGGCACGCTTGCCGAGTACGGTGTCGAATTGATCGGCGCGAAACTGCAAGCCATCAAAGTTGCCGAAGACCGCTTGCTCTTCAAAGAGGCGATGGAAGAGATCGGGCTCGACATGCCGCGTTCCGGCTATGTGCGGTCGCTCGATGACGCGCGCGCGCTCATCGAAGTCGTCGGCTATCCGGCCATCATTCGCCCGTCGTTTACGCTCGGCGGCACAGGCGGCGGCATCGCTTACAACGCCGAAGAGTACGAAGAGATCATCGCCCGCGCGCTAGCCGCTTCGCCGACGCATGAAACGTTGGTCGAACAATCCGTCATCGGATGGAAAGAGTACGAGCTTGAAGTGATGCGCGACCTCGCCGATAACGTCGTCATCATCTGTTCGATTGAAAACTTCGACCCGATGGGCGTGCACACGGGCGATTCGATTACCGTCGCACCGTCGCAAACGCTCACCGACCGCGAGTATCAGGTGATGCGCGATGCGGCGCTCAAAGTGATTCGCAAAGTCGGCGTCGAAACCGGCGGCTCGAACATTCAATTCGCCATCAATCCA
>CAYXVU010000158.1:0-14354 GCA_964468725.1 uncultured Clostridia bacterium | reverse complement strand
GTTGACTTCCGGGTAGGCCTCTTTCAGCAGTCGCAGCTTACGGTTCTTTTTGGTAACGAGCGAGTGTTTGAGGGTGGTGATTTCAATGAACAGATCATGTTCGGGCAAATAGAAATCCGGCGTAAAACTCTTCGTGACGTTTCCGGACTCGTCCCACTCAATAGCGAAGGTGCGCGGTTCATACTGCCAAGCAATGTGGTAAAAATTTAAGATTCGGGCAAACTCCTCTTCCGAGTCATGAGCAAAGGCCACACCGGTTGACGGCGCGGCGCTTTGTCCATGCCTCACTTCATCATCGTAAGTCTCTTCGATAGACACAACTGCCCGCTTGAGTTCAGATAACTTGGAAACCGGAATTTCTACCGTATGGGTTGAGGAAGCGTTCTCCGCCGGGACCTGCTGTTTGATAATCATATAGTGTTGACCGTCATGCTCAGAGATTTGAATGGTGATTTCGCCCTCTTCATTAATACTAAAGCGGCGCACTTCCGCCGGTTGCTGGCCTGAGTATCTTGCTGTCATACAAAACCTCGTGTTTGTGCCAAACACAGGTCCTGCTAACGCAAAAGATAGTCGTCAAGGGGCCTGACAAACTTTGCGTCCCACGCATCGGCTAGTTGCTCAGCTTGTGAGCTAACCACCTTCCCACAAAGCTGATATAGGGTATCTTCACCCTCTCACTCGTTCACAAAGACAAAACCCCTGTATCACGCCCAGTGAAAAGGTCGCTTAAACAGGGGTTCCAACACGGCTCAGTCTACCGCAAACAGGATATACAAACAACCGGTTTCTCAAACCGCCGTGATGCCTGCTATCCAGTCTATCTGGCTGATGAAGAGCCAATTATATTATTGACTCTCGCCTCATATTTGCTACCATTAACGCCGTCTTCTGGCGAACCGAAGGATCAGTAGGTTGGTGATTGGCGACCTGACGTTTTCCTCCTCCGTGCCGCCATCTCCGAGTCGCTTTTTGGGGTTTGCCCTCCAACTATAAACTCCAAATCAATCAGCAGGTCAGTATCTCTGTTGCCGCCCTCGTTCCTTGATGAGCCCTTTTCCCAACCGTATCGAAAGAGAGGGTGTGATGGGAGTGAAACGGTCACGATCCGCAACGTTCTTGCTGATGTTCAGCCTCTCGATTTGCTCGCACTCTGCCGCTCAACAGCCAGCAACGCCCTGCACTTTGCAAGTAGGGGCTTTCCTTGACCGAGAGTCTGCCGAACAGTTCGCCAGCCGCCTACAGGAGGTTGGCGAAGCGGTCTTTATTGCTGAGGTTGAGATTGCTGAGCGTGGCACCTGGGTGCGGGTATTCGTAGGGGCTTTTCAAACTCTGACGCAAGCGCGCAGCTATGGACATAAATTGGTTGCGCGCAAGTTGATTCAAGACTTCCTTGTCAAGCCCCATCAAGCTCTGCGAAAGGCCACCGCTTGGCCTGCGAATCAAAAAACCGGGCACGGGCGAGGCGGCTCCGAGCCTCAAGTTGTTGATGCGCAGGCACGAGACTTGACCGAGGTAGCTTCGACAGCCCCGATGACTCAACCCCAACCTGTCCTATTGACCCGGGCAACATCTCCAACCCTGCTTCCATTGTCAAAGCCGGTAGATATGTCCACTCTGCCTCAATACCTTTCATCTCACCTGACGGGCAACCATCCCTTCCTCTTGGCCGTTCGGCTGTTAGGTATAGGGCAGGGATTCGATCATCACCCGGTTCGAAAACATCCGGGTTTATGGCTCAGTGGCAACACCCTTGAAGGAATGGTTCGGTTGCGCTGGATTTTAGGAGCCGATAGCCAACTCATAAGCCTTGACCCTACTGGCAAGATCGTCTTGGACGTGGTTGCTTTAATGCAGCAGGCGGGAGGGGAAGCGGGCTCAACTGATGCACCATTTCGGTTGGCTTGCTACATCGCAGCTAACGAAGGGTTACTCCTTATCGTTCAATTAACGCAAGCGGGCAGACGCTACGGCCTGCACATCGGCAATCAAGCGCCAACTCTGAATGGAACGGTGACCGTCAATGGCGCCATCAATCTCGACCCTAACTATGACAGTCGGATTAATCCGTACCGGCGTGCGGGTATAAAACTGGACAAGGAGCGCCCTCCCGAAGGGTTTGACTCACTGGTTGCGATCAACCCCATCGCTTGTTGGTTCAACCTACAAACGAAGAAGTTCGTTCCCGCCGGACAGATTACGTTTCATGAACTGGCGGAAGCGCAGGCCAAGCTGGCTTACGGCTTACAGTATTTACCGCAAAAGCAATCTCCCGGCGCTCATAATGTCGCAATGGAGAGGGAGTCGCGGTTACAGATTCAGCGCCCACAGTTTGGTGTGGTGACGACCGCAGGGATGAACCGCGTTCTGACCTCCGAGTCGGAGATCAAACTCTTTCACGCCGACAGCAAGCAATCGCTTACCGAACGATAACGCCCTCAAAGACAGCCTTTACACTGCCCGAAGCGGTGTGGTACTTTTCTCCGGTTCAAGAGAACGGAAATTTACATCTGTAAGAGGAGAGTCGAAGAAGTGGCGTTAGCGAAGGAAGCGAAGGTTGAAATTATCGGCCAGTACAAAAAGCACGGTACTGACACCGGATCGCCGGAAGTGCAAGTGGCATTGCTGACACAGAGGATCAACGATCTCACGGAGCATTTCAAAACTCACAAAAAAGACAACCACTCGAGACGAGGCCTGTTGAAACTGGTTAGCCAGCGGCGACGGTTGTTGGATTATCTGCGGCGCAAGGATGCCAATCGTTACCGAGAAGTTATCGGTCGTCTGGGCATCAGAAAATAGACCACATGTCTGCTACGGGTCGGGAGCGGTTGCACCCCTATGAGGCGAACCGCCCCCATGTTTCTACGGCGACACGCCGTCGGCTGCCGGTCGGTGACCAGAGGGCGACGAAGCCCTTTTCGAGTTGGATGTTTGCAAATTCGGCGGATCGCCTCACTGTACAGACAAACC
Organism: uncultured Clostridia bacterium; assembly: GCA_964468725.1. GTDB lineage: Bacteria > Acidobacteriota > Blastocatellia > UBA7656 > UBA7656 > CAYXVU01. Next base: position 11,381 of record CAYXVU010000158.1, on the reverse strand, counting down.
CAGAAAGAGAAGGCCACCGGAGGATGTCGGGTATGACGCGCCTCTGCGTGGCCTCTTCCCTTGTTGCGGAGCAAAATCGGCAACCGCACATCGGTAACCCCCAAAGTTCATTCATTACAATCGCGCGCACGGCAGGTTCGGATTACCTCCTGCCTTCGGTTGCCGAGCCGATCTTCCACGCGCGCAGCGGAAAGAGAAGGAGAAATATATGGAGTTAAGAGAATCAGTCCAACTTGGAGGAGTTGAATTTTCCATTGAGACAGGCAAGATTGCCAAACAAGCGGATGGCGCGGTGCTCGTGCGTTACGGCGACACGATGGTGCTGGTTTCGGCAGTCGGTTCGAGTCCCAGACCGGATATTGACTTCTTTCCGCTTACGGTCGAATACCGTGAGTATGGCTATGCCGCCGGACGAATACCCGGCAACTATTTTCGGCGCGAGGGTCGTCCCTCAGAGAGAGAAACGCTCACCTCACGCTTGATCGACAGACCCCTTAGACCGCTCTTTACGGACGGCTATCGGGCTGAAACCCAAGTCATCGCTTTAGTATTATCTGCCGATGAGCTCTACGACGCAGATGTGCTCTCGATTACCGGAGCCTCTGCGGCGCTGTACTTGTCGGACATCCCTTTCGAGACGCCGGTTGCCGGAGTGCGCGTCGGGCTGTTGGATGATCGCTTTGTCGTCAATCCGACTTATGACCAGACCCGCGAATCGAAGATCAACCTTGTCGTCGCCGGTTCGGAAGAGGCCATCATGATGGTCGAAGCGGGCGCGCAGGGGGTTGCGGAAGAGGTGATGGTCGAAGCCTTGATGTTCGGGCATAACGAAATCAAGAAGCTCTGCCGCTTGCAAAAAGAGATGTATGCCAAGCTCGGCGTCACCAAGCGAGAGGTCGTCAAACCGGAGCTCGATCAGGAGATGTTCAGCCAAATTGAGAGCAGCATTGCCGAAGAGATGCGCGATGCGCTCGATACGGCCAAACACGGCAAGCTGGAGAGCTATTCGCTGATTGACCAACTCAAAGAAAAGACCGTCTCCGCTTATCCGGAGGAAGAACCGGAGAAGCGCAAAATGGCGAGTACGATCTTCAACGAACTCAAAGAGAAGATATTCCGCGAAGATATTCTCGGACGAAAGCACCGCCCCGACGGGCGCAGGTTTTCAGAGATTCGCCCCATCTCCATCGAAATCGGTTGGCTGCCACGCGCACACGGCTCAGCGCTCTTTACGCGCGGCGAAACCCAAGCCATCGTCACTACTACACTCGGCACCAGCGAGGACATTCAGTATTTGGATGACCTTGAAAAAGGCGAAATCAAACGGCGCTTCATGCTGTCGTATAACTTCCCGCCCTTTTCAGTCGGCGAGACCGGGCGCACCGGCTCACCCGGTCGCCGCGAAATCGGTCACGGCGCGTTAGCCCGCAGAGCGATTGAGCCGGTTCTGCCTGCCGATACCGAATTTCCCTACACGATTCGTATCGTCTCTGACATCACTGAGTCAAATGGCTCCAGTTCGATGGCTTCCATATGCGGCGGAACGTTGGCCTTGATGGAGGCAGGGGTGCCGCTCAAGGCTCCGGTCGCTGGGGTAGCGATGGGGTTGGTGATGGAGGGCAATCGTTACGCCATCCTGACGGATATTGCCGGAGCCGAAGATCACTACGGCGATATGGATTTCAAAGTCGCAGGTACGCGCGACGGCATCACCGCTTTGCAGATGGATATCAAGGTTGCGGGCATCAATGCCCAGATCATGGCCGATGCGCTGCAACAGGCGCGCGCCGGTCGGCTCTATATCCTCGACAAGATGGAAGCTATCATTGCCACGCCGCGAGCCGAGATCAGTCAATATGCGCCGCGCATTATCACAATTCAAATTCCTGTGGATAAAATCCGCGATGTCATTGGGCCAGGCGGCAAAGTCATTCGCGGCATCGTCGAAAAGACGGGTTGCAAGATTGACATCGAAGATTCGGGTCGCGTCAACATTGCGTCCACCAGTCAGGCCAGTTCCGATGAAGCCTTGGCGATTATTCAGGGGCTGACAGCGGTGCCTGAACTCAACAAGACCTATCTCGGCAAAGTGGATCGCATCGCCGATTTCGGAGCCTTCGTTGAGATTTTACCGGGTACGGACGGCCTGCTGCACGTTTCGGAGATTGCCGATTATCGTGTGCGTGATGTGCGCGACGAGTTGCATGAAGGGCAACAACTGCTGGTCAAAGTTATCAACATTGACCCGTCCGGTAAGATCAGACTTTCGCGGCGCGCGGTTTTAGAAGATGAACGCCGCGAAGCTGGCGGCGAGGATGAACGCCAGCCGAACTTCAGTGATGATGGGCAAAGCGCACGTCCTCCCCGCGAAGACCGAGAACGCGGGCAACAGAGGCCGCATCGCGGTGGCGGTAATCGTGATCGCCGTCCGCCCTCTCGAGGGCGACGATAATCGCCTTCTCGTAGGGCTGAAAGATCAAACTGCGCTGTGTTGGGAGATATTCAACGCAGCGCAGTTGCTCTTTCAGTCGCTGAAGATCGGGCAGTCTCGCTGCCTCATTGCAAAATGCCAGTTTGTATTACTTTGGCTCTTCTTCTTTTTTGTTCAAGCCGAGAAAGTCTTTCATCGCATCCGCGCCGGGAATGAAGCGCTCCCAAATCTGCGGAGCCGATGCGCTCGTCTCCAACCAACCGCGAAACCGGCGGTCAAACTCTTCCCGTGTCTTCAAATAAGCTTCGAAGCTGCTGGTCAGATAGTTCTTGAAAAAGTCTTGCACCGCTTCTTCGCGGGTGCGAATCAACTGAAACAAAAATGGCAAGGGCAAGATGTTATTCTGACTCTTTTCTTCTTCAAGAATGATCTGCATCAATACCGATTTCGTGACGTCAGCCTTCGTGCTCGAATCAATCACCTGAATGTCGTGTCCCGCGCGGATGACCCCTAGCAAGTCTTGATAGGTGACATAACTCTTCGTCTCTGTATTGTAGAGCCGACGGTTGCCATAGCGCTTGATTACCACCTTGTCAGAGTCTTTTGCCTTCTTTGCCATAACTCTCCTATGAAATACTAGGTTGCGGTTAAAACCGACATCGCAACCCCTTTATCTCTAATGAAAACAGAGGATACCACAATGCTGCAAGTGCGAACAAGAAAAAAGACAAATACTATTGAAATTTCGCTAAATGCGAATGATATAAGTAAGAGGATAGAGCTTTATCTGCTTAAAAATGAATGATTTAACCGTTTTATCTCGCATTTGCGAAAAATTTTCTTGACAGTCGAGCAAACTCTGCTATGCTTTGGGTCGTCAAGGCAAGGAAAGGGCGAGCCATGATACGGAAATTACAAGGGACAACGGCGGTCATCACCGGAGCTACGAGCGGCATTGGCCACCAGACGGCGCTGGAGTTTGCCCGCGCAGGGGCTTCGGTCGTTGTCGCCGGTCGTCGCCAAGAGCGCCTTCAGGCGGTTGCCCGCGAGATCGAATCGTTAGGCTGCCAAGCCCTCGCCGTTCGCGCGGATGTTTCCGATCAAGCGCAAGTTGAAAGGCTGATTGCCAAAACGGTCACTAAATTCGGACGCCTTGATGTGCTGGTCAACAATGCCGGGGTTGCGCTTGCCGCGCCGTTTTCGAATATGTCCATCGAAGACTTTCGGCAACTGATGGAGGTGAACTTTTGGGGGGCGGTCTACGCTTGCAAAGCCGCCCTTCCGCAGATGCGTCAGCAAGCGGGCGGCGGGGTAATGCTCAACGTCTCTTCGATTTTAGGCAAACGCGGCGTGCCCTATGAAACGGCCTATTGCGCCAGTAAGTTCGCGCTCGCAGGTTTTTCTGAAGCGTTGCGAACAGAAGTGATGTCCGAAGGGATTGATGTCTGCACCATCTTTCCGGGCGCGGTCGAAACCGAAATCTTCGAATCGTCAGCCAATCAAACCGGCTTTGAAATGCCCGCCTATCTGCCCAAATTTCCGGCGCGCGAGATGGCGCGAGCCATTGTGCGGTGCGCGCGGTTCCCGCAACCCGAAGTGGTAATGGCGCTCGATGCGCAGGCCATTAACTTTTTCAATAAGCTCGCGCCGACGCTGATGGATTTGGCGATGGGCTGGACGGTGCCGTTTCTGGAAGGCTTGCGACACGGCAAGCCGCAAATCACAGGCGATAGCGGCAACCTCTATCAACCGAAAGATGAAGCCGAAGGTTCATAAGCGGAGCAAATTATGAGCGCGAGAAGACCGAAGTCCACCTCCTCATCCGTCTACGCTGCAAAGCCCTGGCTCAAGCACTACGATTATTGGGTTCCAGCGGAGAGCAGCTTTCCGCGTCAATCGGTCTATCAAATGCTCAGCCTTGCCGCTACCTATTTTCACGATCAACCGGCGACCGCTTTTTTCGGCGCGCAACTGACGTTCGGCGAAGTCAAAGAGCAAGCCGACAAATTGGCGGCGGCGCTCGCGGCTCTCGGCATTGGCAAAGGGGATCGCGTGGGCGTGATGTTGCCGAATTGCCCGCAATATGTCATCAGCCTCTTTGCCATCGTTCGACTCGGCGCGATTGTCACCAACGTCAACCCCATCTACACACCGCGCGAAGCTGAACTCGTTGCACAAGACTCCGGCATGCGTGCCCTCATCGTCCTTGATGCATTGGCAGAGACGGTTCGCGCCATGCCTTCGCAAGCCCGGATTGAACAGATCATCACGACCAGCCTGCCAGCCTACTCTGCGCGCCCGGAAACCGCGCCGCCGACTCCCGCAGGCACACTCTCCTTTTCCGAATTGATCGCCAGCGTCACTGTGCCCGCATTGCCGAGCGTCGAGATCAATGCCGAAGAAGACGTTGCCGCACTGGTCTACACCGGCGGGACGACGGGCGTGCCGAAAGGAGCGATGCTCACCCATTACAACCTCTTTACGGCAACCATTCAGTGCGCCCTGTGGGGCGGGCCGTTTTCGAGTCGCGGCGAAGAGCGGTTCTTGCTCGTCATTCCATATTTTCATGTGTACGGGCTGGTTGTAGGGGTTCTGTTCAGCGTCTGGCAGGGCGCGATGCAAATCCCTGTGCCGAAATTTGATGCGAGCCTGTTGCTTGCGGCCATCCAACAGTATCAACCGACCTATTTCCCTGCTGTGCCGACGCTCTTTATTTCGCTGCTCAATAACCCGGAGGCGAAGAGTTGCGGGCTGGACCGCATCCGACGCTTCAATAGCGGCTCCGCGCCGTTGCCCGTCGAAGTCATCGAGCAATTTGAGCAACTGAGCGGCGCGACCTTATTCGAAGGGTACGGGATGACGGAGACATCTGCGATTGCAACCTCAACAGCGATGTTGGCCAAACGCAAACCCGGCAGCATCGGCTTTCCGCTGACCGGCATTGAACTGAAGGTCGTTGACCTCGAAACCGGCACGCGCGAGTTGCCGCAAGGCGAAGAAGGCGAGTTGTGCATTCGTGGGCCGCAGGTGATGAAAGGCTATTGGAACAAACCCGAAGAGACGGCAGAAGCCTTGCGCGACGGCTGGCTCTATACGGGCGACGTGGCGCGCATGGACGAAGACGGATACTTCTACATCGTGCAACGCAAAAAAGACATGATCATCGTCAGCGGTTTCAACGTCTATCCGAATGAGATCGAAGATGTGCTCTTCACCCACACAGCGGTGCAAGAAGCCGTCGTCATCGGCATCACTGATGCGTATCGCGGCGAATCGGTGAAAGCTTTCGTCGTTTTGAAACCCGGCACAGAGGCGAGCGCCGACGAGTTGATCGCCTTTTGCCGCGAGCGGCTGGCGAAGTACAAAGTGCCTGGGGTGATCGAATTCACTCCGAGTCTGCCAAAGAGCGCCGTCGGCAAAGTCTTACGACGTGAGTTACGCGACGCGGAAGAAGCAAAACGCTCGCAGCCGTGAGCCAAGCTGCACTCATTCATTTATCAAACAAGGAAAGGAAGAAGATTATGGCTAGCAAAGCGAAATCAACCAACAAAACCAGCGGTCAGGCAACCGCAACGAAAAACGCTCCGGAAAACACCAATCAGGCGGCTGACTGGGCTAAACAGGTTGTTGAACACTTGGTAGAGGCGCAAAAGAAATGGATTGACCTGACGGCACAACAAAACGCGCTCGTCCTCAAAGCCGTCGAAGAAGGCATGGATTTCTATCGCTCTGCACCGACCCCCGCACTTGGCGAATGGGCGCGGCAAGGCGTCGAAGGCTTTGTCGAAGCGCAGCGCCGGTGGGCGGAAGTCGCTTCGCAACAGAGCCGCCAATTGTTCGATGCCCTGCGCGAAGGCGTCAGCTTCAACTCTTCGGATGTGATGCGCGCCGCTTCCGATTATGCCGGTCAGGGGCTTGATACCTTCATCAATGCGCGCACGCAATGGCTCGACTTCGCTGCGCAGCAAAATGCGCAGGTCATCAAGGCGTTGAAAGACAACATGGGGCTGGATGAATCTTCGCCCGCCGCCGCGCTTGCCGACTTTGCGCAGCAAGCCGTGACCAACTATGTCGAAGTGCAAAAACGATGGCTCGACCTGGCCACCCAACTGCCCTTCTTGCGCTCAGGCGATAAGAAGTAAGCTCTCATTCGTTGTCCGTCGTCCGTTGTTCGTTGATCTTGTCAACGGACAACGGACACCCAACAATGGACAACTGACAACTGACAACCGCCCATGATAGTCTCGGTGCGCTCACCCCGAAACAGAAAGGCTAAATGAATGATGGCGAGTAAATCACCTTCGAAACGTTCGTATCCCTGGACGACGAAAATCAAAGGCGCAACGGTCAGCTTGCGTCCAATGACCGCGCATGACGCCAACGAATTGCTCACCTTCGCGCAATCGCTGCCAGCCGATGATCTGCTCTTTCTTTCCGTAGACATCACGCGCCCGGAAGCCGTCGAGCAGTGGGCGCACAATGTCGAAGCCGGTCGGCTGAAAACGATTCTCGCAGAAGTCAACGGGCAACTGATCGGACACGGCACGCTGCGCCACGAAGAGTTGGTATGGACGCGACACCTCGGCGAGATTCAGTTGCTCATCAGCCCTGACTATCGCGGCAAGGGGCTGGGCGCGGTGCTGGCCAATGAATTGTTCGATCACGCGCACGAGATGGGATTACAGAAGATCGTGGCGCGCATGGCCGCAGAGCAGAAAGGCGCGATTCAGGTCTTCGAACGTCTCGGCTTTCGCGTCGAAGCACTGCTGGCCGATTATGTCATTGATCGCCAAGATCGCACCCACGATTTGATCGTGATGTCATACGATGTCACAGGCTTAACCGAATAGCCCGACGAGGTTGGTCATGCGTGAGCCGATGTTACAACGTCTCGAAGCCGATCTCTTTCGCAATCTCAATCAGATTGTCGAGCCGCTGGTGCGCGCAGGCTTCGGCTCGCCCGTCTTTTGGCCGACCGCCGCCATCGTATTGGAGACCACCGGGCGCAAGTCGGGACAGCCGGTGCGCGTACCCTTGCTGGCGATGCGCTGGGGCGAGTTTTTGATTGTCAGCACGGTGCGCCGTCGCTCGCAATGGCTGCGTAACCTTGCAGCCAACGGGGACGCTCACTACTGGCTTGGCGGCAAACGACACGATGCAAGGGCATGGGTTATCGCTACGGGCTTGGCCGCCGCAAAAGACTCTGAAGCGACCGGCGAGATTCAGCCATCGCGCCTCGCCTGCCTCGTCCGCCTGTTGCAGCAACAGAGTCGGTTGCTCGGCGTCAGCTTTGCGATTCTGTCGCCGCGCAGTTGAAGAAACAGCACGATGAGCAACAAAGCGCCTCTTGCACGAATCCCGCAACCGCCGGAGAAGCCGCTGCTCGGCAATCTGCTCGACCTCAGCGCCTCTTCGCCGGTGCAGGATATGATCCGGCTGGCGCGCGAGTATGGACCGATTTATCGGCTGACCATGCGCGGCAGGGTGATTCTCGTCGTCTCGGGCTACGAACTGGTCAACGAACTCTCCGACGAGAAACGCTTTGATAAAACGATTCGCGGCGCGTTAGGGTTGGTGCGACGTTTCGGCGGCGACGGCCTCTTTACCGCCAAAACGCAAGAGCCGAATTGGTCGAAAGCGCATAACATTCTGCTGCCCAACTTCAGCCATCGAGCCATGCAGGGCTATCACCCGATGATGCTCGACATCGCCGAACAACTCGTTCTCAAATGGGAACGCCTCAACACGGACGAAGCGATTGATGTCGTCCGTGATATGACCAGCCTCACCGTTGATACCATCGGTTTGTGCGGCTTCAATTATCGCTTCAATTCGTTTTATCACGACACCGAGCATCCTTTTGTGCGCGCTATGGCGGGGGCGCTCAGTTCGACGATGGACGAGTTGACCGACATGCCGATGGAGAATCTGGTTCGCAAACATCGCAAGCGCCAATTCGAAGACGATGTGCGCACCATGAATGAGACGGTTGACCGCATCATTAAAGACCGGCGCGCCAGCGGCGAAGGCCTATCGAGCAAAGGCGATTTGCTGAGTTACATGCTCACGGGCGTTGACCGCAAAACCGGCGAGCGATTGGACGACCTCAACATTCGCTATCAGATCATCACCTTTCTGATTGCCGGACACGAAACGACGAGCGGGCTCTTATCCTTTGCCATTTATGCTCTGCTTAATCATGCAGAGGTGCTCGAACGCGCTTACCAAGAGGTGGATCACGTTTTTGGAAATGATCTCTCCGTCAAGCCGACTTACTCGCAAGTCAATCAACTCACCTACCTTTCGCAAATTCTCAAAGAGACCTTGCGATTGTGGCCGACGGCTCCGGCCTATGCCATCTATCCCTACGAAGACACGATCATCGGCGGCAAATACAAAGTCAAACGCAGCCATCACATCAATGTCCTTTTGCCGATGTTGCACCGCGACCCCGCCATCTGGGGCGAGCAAGCAGAGCATTTCGACCCCGACAACTTCAGCCCGGAAAAGGAGGCCGTGCGTCCGGCAAATGCATGGAAGCCTTTCGGCAACGGGCAACGCGCTTGCATCGGGCGACAGTTCGCCTTGCAAGAAGCGACCCTCGTACTCGGCCTGATTTTGCAACGCTTCCATCTGAGCGATCACACGCGCTACCAATTGAAGATTCGTGAAAGCCTGACGATGAAGCCCGACGGCTTCAAAATCAAAGTGCGGCTGCGCCCCTCCGTCATTCGCAGTTCGCCATCCGTCGCTCGCAGCCTATCATCCGTCGCCGGTCGCCCATCGTCAGAGAGGGATCGAGACAAACAAGAGACAACGGGCAATGGACAGCGGACAGCCCATGCGACGCCGCTGTTGGTTTTGTACGGCTCGAATATGGGGACGGCGGAGCAACTGGCGCGATTGATGGCGCAAGACGGCGAAGAGAACGGTTTCCTTGTCAAAATCGCGCCGCTTGATGATTACGTCGGGCGGTTGCCGAAAGAAGGGCTGGTGGTGATTGCCACATCGTCTTACAACGGCTTGCCGCCGGATAACGCTGTGCAGTTTTGCGATTGGTTGCGAAGCGATGAATTGACCGCCGATTCTTTTGCTGGTGTGCGCTACGCCGTCTTCGGCTGCGGGAATCGGGATTGGATGACCACCTTTCAAGCGGTGCCGCGCTTCATTGATGAGCGATTGGCGGCCTGCGGGGCGCAGCGAGTCGCGCCGCTTGGCGAAGGGGACGCGCGCGATGATTTCGATGGCCAATTTCAAAAATGGTTTCAACCGGCGCGTCTCACAGTTGCAAAAGAGTTCGGCATCGCGCCGCCGACAAGCGAGGCGGCCAAACCGCTTTACAAACTCGAAATCGTCACAGGCGAACCGCAAAGCCCGTTTGTTGACTCGCTCGGCGCAAAGCCCATGACGGTGCGCGTGAATCGAGAGTTACATCGCCAAGAAGGAGCGCACGCTTCGGAGCGTTCAACGCGCCACCTCGAATTGGCATTGCCCGCAGGCGTCACCTATCGCGCGGGCGACCACCTTGGCGTGATTCCGCATAACAGTGACCGCGTTGTGCGCCGGATAGCCGCGCATTTCGGATTCGAACGCGACACCAGCATCCGCTTACGCAAGACGAGCAGTCGCAAAACCTTTCTGCCTGTAGATCAAACGATTTCGATCTATCGCTTGCTCGGCGACTACGTTGAATTACAGGAAGTCGCTACGCGCACCCAACTGCAAACCCTGCTCGCGTATAATGAGTGTCCGCCGGAACGTATTCAGTTGGCGGCGATGGTTGGTGACGATCACGTCAGCATTGCGCGCTACAAAGAAGAGGTGTTAGCAAAGCGCAAGTCTTTGATTGATCTGTTGGAAGAGTTTCCGGCCTGCACCTTGCCATTTGAAATCTATCTCGAAATGCTGTCGCCGTTGCGCCCGCGTTACTATTCCATCTCTTCGTCGCCGCTCGTCGAAGCGCAGAGTTGCAGCATCACTGTCGCCATCGTCGAAGGCGTAGCGCGGTCAGGGCACGGCATCTTTGAAGGGGTGTGTACCAACTACTTGCGGCGTCAGCCCGAAGGCAGCGTGATCTATGCATTTGTGAAGGATACGAAATCGGCGTTTCGCTTGCCGGAAGATGCGAGCCTGCCGGTTGTGATGATCGGGCCGGGCACGGGGCTTGCGCCCTTCCGGGGCTTTTTGCAAGAACGCGCCGCCCTCAAGGCGCAAGGCGAAACGATTGGCGAATCGCTGCTCTTTTTTGGTTGTCGTCATCCCGAACAAGACTTCATCTATGAAGAGGAACTGCGCCGCTTCGAAGCCGAAGGCGTGACCCGACTGGTGACCGCTTTTTCGCGCGTCGAAGGGCGGAAGAAGAAGTATGTGCAAGACGAAGTCTATGCGCGGCGCGATGACGTGTGGCGTATGATTGAAGGCGGCGCGGTGATCTATGTCTGCGGCGATGCCAGTCGGATGGCTCCCGATGTGCGCCGCACCTTTGCGGCGATCTACTGTGAAAAGACCGGCGCGAAGGAAGCCGCAGCCGAACAGTGGCTAGATGAGTTGACCGCGCGGCATCGTTATCTGGTTGATGTCTGGTCGGCGAATTGAGAGGGGAGTTGCTACGAAATGAGAGCGGAAATCTATTGGATCAGCGGAGAGTGGTTGGGAAGGCTGGCCATTTTCCCGCGTCCGCGCGGCGGCGATTGGCTCGAAGAAGAGGTGCACAATTGGGCTGCTGCCGGACTCAATGTCACCGTGTCGTTGCTGATGGAAGATGAAGTTACCGATTTGGAGTTGTCTGATGAAGCTCACTGGTGCGAAGTACACGGTTTGACGTTTATTTCGTTTCCAATCGTTGATCGCAGCGTGCCGTCTTCTCAAGAAGCGACTCGACGGCTGACAGCACCCTTGTCAGATTTATTAAGGGCAGGAAAGAACGTCGGCGTTCACTGCCGACAAGGAA
>CAYXVU010000157.1:0-14414 GCA_964468725.1 uncultured Clostridia bacterium | reverse complement strand
AGAGTTGTCGGGCAGCGGAGTAGTCGCCCTGAGCTTGAGCCATGATGCCCATCTGATGGAGGGTGGAGGCAATGCCGCTCTTGTCGTTCGCTTCATCGCTTTGCCGCTTAACTTCCTGATAGGCTTCAGCAGCGCGGTTGTAATCACCGAGGCGGTAGAACATATTGGCTTGTTCTATGAGGAATGATCTTTCCAGACTTCCATTCTCCAACGCCCGCGCGATTTTTAGCCCTTGCGCCGCCTTGCGTAGCGCTTCTTGCCAATCGCCGGACGTTACCAAATCGTCATAAAAATCCGGTACGAGTTGCGCGAAGGCTTCTGCCGCTTCGCGGGATTCGTAACGGTCTGCTAACTCGAACAGATGCCCGCTCGCTTTCACCGCGCCATTGAGCGTTCCATTTGCCCGTAATGATTCGCTGCGCGCAGGTGCAGCGGGCGCGGGTCTTCGCCCGCTTCTTCCAGCTTACTTTCGGCATAGAGGCGAATGACCGGCAGCAGCGAATACTCGCCCTCGCTCATCTGCACCAGCGAGCGTTTGACCAACTCGCTGAGCGCCGGACGCGCCACCTCCGTCACCGCCGTCACGTCAGCCTCCGACGCGGGCGCAAGGAAGACCGCCGTGCGGCAAATCATCGCTCTTTCATCTTCGCTCAACACATGGGAAGAAAGATCGAGGCTCGTCCATACGCCGCGCGGCGTGCCATCATCTTCCTCCCCTTCGAGAACGGTTTTCGGAAAGTGTCGCAAGTCATCCCAGATTGCATCAAGCGCGCGGCTGACGGTTTGACCGGCAATGACTTCAATCGCCAACGTGTAGCCGCTCAACTGTTCGCAGATGGCCAGGACGATGCCGATGTCCGCTTGGCTCAATTTCGGGTTGCGGTCAAAGTACCCGGCGCGTTCCGCGACTTGCACGAACAACGCGATGGCATCGCGCGGAGCCATCGGCTTGAGTTCGATGTTGCGCGCCGCCCGCGCAGGCCACGCCGTCCGCGAAGTCACCAACACGCGAACCGTGTTCGGCAAACTCTTAACGAACTCCCGCAACTCGCGTATATCGTCTTTCTCTACCGTCTCCCAATTGTCGAGGATTATCAGCGTTCTGTTGGCTTTGAGAAATTCGCGGACGACGCGCTCGCGTTCGCTCAACATCGTTGTCTCATCAACCGGCAAGTTGAAGGCTCGCGCCGCGATATTGAACAACGAAGGCAGGTCGCTCAAGCGGCGGGATTTGTCTTCGAAGGGACTCGCGCTTGCCCACAATACGGCGTCAACTTTATCGCGTTCGATGTGCCAACGGGCGATGGCTTTCGAGAGTTCGGTTTTGCCAAGCCCGCCCGGCCCCGACAACGTAACGCACGCATTGTTTTGTTGGTCGAACGCTTTGGCGACGTTGACGATTTCACGCGCGCGGCCTACGAATTTGAGGTTGAATGGCGGCAGGTTGTTGGGAACCTCTTCTTTCGCGCCGGTTTCGTCGTACTCCCCCGCGCTGACTGCCATCGAGCGATTGCCGTCGCCGAGCAGTTGAAAACGTTGCGACCATGCCGATTGGTCATTCCCGAACTCATCCAGTGGCGGGTGCGCGTCGCCGACTCGCGCATCCATCTTGACGGCCATTTGCGCCTCTTTGAAAGCGCGTTGAATTGTCCAGCCTAATGCCAATGCTTTGTAAAAATGGTCGGCGAAGATGATGGCCGCTTCGTCGGCTATCGGCGTCGTCGCATCAATGGCAATGACCGCAGGCACGCCCGCGTCTATCAAGTGTTGCCCGATGGTCGCCGAATAACACGCCGAGAGGATGACGAGCGGGATTTCCTGCGCGGCGAAGATTTGTGCCGTATCTTCTGTCGGCAACAAGTGAGCGACGCCGAAACCGTCTTCGAGCACGAGCCGCCCATCGTTTGTGCCATGCCCGGTGAAATGCACAACGTCCCACGATTGGCGCAGCGCGCCCATCACCGCGCCGGTCGTCGCTTCTTCGAGAAAGTGCGTCTGCGCGGCGATGCCCGATTGTTTCAGCCCGGTTTTGATGCGGCTGCGCTCTCTTGCGACATTGAGCAAGGTAATCGGCTCGCCCTTCTCATCAAGCAACGGGCGACTGGTGATGACCAGAATTCGCAAAGCGGTTGCGGCCATACTCACCTCAGCGTTGAAGTTCGACGGCGCGCAAAAAAGGTGCGAAAGCGGAAGGCGCAAGACCTTAACGAACGAATGCGCGCCGCAACAGAGCGCGGTTACTTTATCATCGCCTCGAAGAGGTTCAAAACGAAAACCGCCGCGCGGTTGTGAAAAGCGAATGAGGCTAGGGGAAGGGAAAAGCAGAGACAGATGAGCATTGATTGGATGGATGAACATGGATGCGCTCACCTGACCCGCGAACATCCGTCGCATCCGTGTTCATCCGTGTCCTATATCCTTGCGTCCGTGACGCAGACCGCAAGCAGTAAGGAGGCGATTCTTTGTGACTTCTTATGACCCTAAATTGAAGCCGCCGCTGCCGCCGCCTTGCGAGGGGAAGAAAGGTTTCAGGATGCCCGCCAAGGCCGCCAGATTGCGCGTTTGAATCAGCAACTCGCCCGGCCCTGTGAACTCTGCAACGATGCCTTCGCCGCTCACCAAGCTGCGGAAGAATCCCGAAGCCGCTTTCCGCAAGGTGTATTGCGTTGTGCCTTCCCACGCGACCAGATGGCCTGTATCTACGACGTAACGCTCGCCCGGCCCTAATCGTTTGCGATGAATCGCTCCGAACGAAGAGGTCAACAACAAACCGGAGCCGCGCACCAACAAGACGAACAATCCTTCGCCGCCGAAGAACGACTTTGCGCCGCCCCACTTCGTATCTACAACGAGCGATGTGTCGCCCGCCAGATAGGAACTCGACTGCACAAAGAAGTCCTGATTGTTCATTTCAATCGCAGCGATGTCGCCGGGCGCACCCGGCGCGAAGGTGACTTCGCCCGGCCCGCCGCGCGCCGTGAACGTCGAGACGAACGCCGATTCGCCTCCTACAGCCCGTTTCAAGGCTCCCATCAATCCGCCCTTCATCTGTGATTGCAACTCGATATTGGCCGACATGGAGACCATCGCACCGGCTTCGGCTTGAATCGAAGCTTCGGCTTGCAACTGAACGACGGCGAGCGCAAACGCGGGTTGATGCAGAATTTCGTAGCTGTAACCGCGCCCTTCGCCTCTGGCATCGGCGTCAATGTGAATGCCGCCATGCGGCGGAGGTGGCGGCGGCGCACCATAACCCGGCGGAGGCGGCGGTTGTGCGCCGTAACCCGCAGGCGGCGGCGGATAGGGCGCTTGTGGCGGCGCGGGCGGGGGAGTCGGCAACCCGCAGCCGGTGCAAAATTTCGATTCGGGGTGTAACATCGCTCCACATCTTGGACAGTTCATGGCAACGATCTCCTTTCGTTCGCCGAGAGAATCCTCTCGCGTATGACTTCAAAACTCACTGTGATAAGGTAAACCCGCACTAGGGTACACATTTTCCGAGAACGGTTCAAACAGACGCGAAAAGCTTGTGTGTCCCAGTAGTTCGCGGCGGGCTGACAAAATTTTTTCTTGCCTGTCGAAATTGGTTGCCCCCCTTCGTTGATGGGTTGAAGAGCGGAAAGCGCAGTGCCAAAGCCGCTCATTTTATCGCGTCACCAAGAGTGACCGGAAAGGAAGACACTTTGCCTCAATATATGCTGATCGCATTGGCGTCGGCGGAACCGCCCGCCGATATGGAGTTCACGCCTGAAATGATTCAAGCGGTGATCGAAAAGTACAACGCCTGGACTGAGAAATTGGTACAGTCCGGCAAACTCGCAGGCATCAACAAACTGCGCGACGGCGAAGGCCGCGTCCTGCGCGGATTCGGCGACAAGCTGGTGGTCACCGATGGCCCTTATGCGGAAACCAAAGAGGTCATCGGCGGCTATTGGATCGTCGAAGCCGCAAGCTATGAGGAGGCGGTTGAGTTGGCGCGCGATTCGCCGCAACTCGAATTCGGCGGCTCCATCGAAGTCCGCGAAGTCGAAGACCTGTCGAAACTCGGAGGCTAGCGAGTGGAGCGCGGCAGCGAAAACAAAAAGGTCGGCGGTTTGGTCGAGCATCTGTTTCGCCATCAGGCGGGACAGATGATCTCGACGCTGACCCGCGTCTTCGGCTCCGCCCATCTCGACCTTGCCGAAGAGGTGGTACAAGACGCTTTGCTCAAGGCATTGGAGCAATGGCCGTATCGCGGCATTCCCGAAAACCCCGTTGCCTGGCTTGTGCAGGTCGCTAAAAATCGCGCTCTCGATCTATTGCGCCGCAACACCTCGTTTCAAGCGAAGACGCAGGAGTTGGCGCGCGCCTTCGATGCACAAGAAGCCTTTGCCAATCGCCGCATCGAATCGCCCGATGAACTGCTTGATGACGAATTGAGCATGATGTTTATGGCTTGTCATCCGTTGATTGCGCGCGAAAGCCGAGTGGCGTTGACGCTGAAGACCATCGGCGGTTTCGGGGTCAGCGAAATCGCTCGCGCTTTCTTAGCCCGCGAAGCAACCATCGCGCAACGCATCGTGCGCGCCAAACGGCAGATACGCGACGCCGGGATTCAATTCGAGATGCCCTCGCCTGCCGATCTGTCATCGCGTTTGGATTCGGTTCTCGAAGTGATCTATCTGCTCTTCAATGAAGGCTACGCCGCTCATCAGGGCGAAAATCTGGTGCGCGCAGATATGTGTCAGGAAGCCATACGGTTGTGCCAGTTGCTGGTGCGCCATCCGGCGACAACCTTGCCGAAGAGCCACGCGTTGCTGGCGTTGTTGTTGTTGCAAGCGGCGCGATTGCCAGCGCGCGTTGGCGCTAGCGGCGAGCTGTTTTTATTGCAAGATCAAGATCGCACGTTGTGGGATCGCGGCTTGCTCTATCAAGGGCTATGGCATCTGAATCAATCCGCCGAAGGCGACGAGTTGACGGAGTATCACATTCAGGCGGCGATTGCCGCTTGCCATGCCGCCGCTGACAATTACGAAACGACCGATTGGCAACGCATCGTCGAACTCTATGACCAATTGCAAGCCGTGAACCCGTCGCCCATTGTCGCGCTCAATCGCGCGGTTGCCATCTCTCGGTCGCGCGGCGCAGAAGCAGGCATACAGGCGCTCGAACAGATCAGCGAACATCCAGCGCTCGCACATTACTATCTGTTGCCCGCGACGATGGGCGAGTTGTGGAATGAGGTCGGGGAACCCGCGAAGGCAGCAGACTGCTTCCGTCAGGCGCTCACCTGTTCATGCTCAGAGCCGGAACGCCGCTTTCTGCTCCGTAAATTGGAGACGACGACGATTCAGTGATTGTAAGTTTTCAGGCAACCGATTCGCGGAACCTGTGCCGTGCGGTTCCGCAACCATTCAACGGATAGGAGATTTCTGTGATGAGGATTCTAACCGTACTGTTTGTTCTCACGATTCTGTTATCGGGGCAAGCGAAGGTGAGCTTGGCGCGAAGCGAGAAGGTCACCGGCAAGGCCGATTGGGTGAATGGGGATCGCGCGATTCGATTAGAGATTGACATCAACGCCCCTGTGCAGAAGGTCTGGTGGGCATGGACGACCGGCGAAGGAGCGAAAACCTTTTTTGCTCCGGCAAACCAGATTGAGTTGCGGGTCGCGGGGGCTTATGAGCATTACTTCAACCCGAAGGGCGAGCCGGGAACGCGCGGCGCAGAGGGTACGGTGATTCTGGCGATTCAAGAAGAGAAGATGCTGTCTTTCACTTGGGATGCGCCACCGCAATTCCCCGTCATCCGCAAACAGAGAACCAGCGTTGTCATACGCCTCAGCAAACTCTCGGAGACTCAGACCCGAGTTGCGCTCATCCAAACCGGATGGGGGGAGGGCGAAGAGTGGGACAATGTATACAACATGTTCATTCACGCATGGGGAGATCAGGTGCTGCCCTACCTTAAATACAGCCTTGAACATCGCCCGGTAGATTGGAACGCCCCGCCGCAACATCTGGAAAAAGCCAAACGGATTTCTTAACCGGCATCGGCCATTGCCGGGTGCAGCTTACAAAGCGATAAGCGAAGGAGAAGATTGAAATGGGAAAGATTAACCTCGGACGGGTGTTGCTCGGCGGTCTGCTTGCCGGGTTGGTGATGAATGTCAGCGAATCGCTGCTCAACGGCGTAGTCATGGCCAGCGAGGTCGAAGCCGCTATGCAATCGGTCAATCGTCCTGCGGTCGGCGGCGGCGAGATTGCCAAACTGGTGTTGCTGACCTTCGCATTAGGCGTTGCAACAGTTTGGTTGTATGCGGCGATTCGCCCACGTTTTGGCATCGGCACGAAAACGGCTCTGCTTGCCGGATTGGCGGTTTGGTTGCTTGCCTATTTTTACGGTGCAGTGGTCGGCAGCGTAACCGGCCTCTTTCCCGTACGCCTCTACCTCATCGCCACCGGGTGGGAACTGATCGCTACGTTGCTCGCCGCACTCGCAGGCGCATGGTTGTACAAAGAAGCGTGACGGCTTGAGGGTCGCCCTCTCATCCAATGTTGGTTCGAGATCAGGGTTGTTCGCCCGTCTATTCGGTTGTTGCCTCATCGAGAGGGATAAGTGAGCGTCTCGATCTATGGATTATTGATCGCGTTTTGCTCATCGGCAGGAGAGCCCATTTTGTCAAAGGAGTCATCCTCAATGAAACAATCTTTGCTTTCGATTTTGTTGTTGGTCGGTTTGGCTGCCGCTGCGGTTGCACAAGAAGCCAAGCCCGCATGGGAGATGGATACCTATCAATTCCTCTTCTATGTGAAGGGCGCAAATTGGAGCCCGACGGTAACAGAGGAAACTAAACGCATACAGACCGAGCATCTGGCCTACATCGGCAAGATGGCCGAGACCGGCAAACTTGTCGGGGCAGGCCCGCTGGCCGATAATGTAAACAAACGCGGCATCTTGATCTTTCACGGCGTATCATTGGCAGAGGCCAAAACGATGGCCGAAGCCGACCCGGCGGTCAAAGCCGGACGCTTACAGATCGAGGGGCATACCTGGTGGGGGCCAAAAGGGATTGGCGCGAAGTTTGCCGAAGAGCATAAGCAGAATCCGACGGCGAAGATTGAGATGGTCACCTATCAGTTGGGATTGCTGGTGCGCGGCGCAAAGCCGAGAACCGAGAGCGCCGATGCCTTGAATCGTATGCAACAACAACATGTCGCGCACATCTTCAGCATGGCGCGCACAGGCAAGGTAGTTGCCGCCGGGCCTTTCGGCGATGACGGCGATGTTCGCGGTCTTCTCGTCTTCACCGTCTCTGCCGAAGAAGCCAAAGCGATGGTCGAACCCGACCCTTTCATCAAAGCGGGCTACTTGGTTTTGGAACTCTACCCCTTGATGGTAGCCAGAGGCGTGATGCCGTGAACGAAGGTTGATTGTCTGTCGTTAATCTTGAGGCTGAAAGAAGTCCTTGACTCTCAGGCCAGCAAAATTTCCAGGTCTTTAACGGACAACGGACAGCGGTTACATCAGGCTGAGCGGGTCTACTTCAATCGAGATTGAGCGCGGATTGTGACCAAATGTCGCCATGCGATTCATGGCGAGGTCGAGGGCTTCGCGGGCGCGCGTGCGGCTGCGCGCTTTGATGAGCAGTTGAAAGCGGTACTCGCTTTTGAGTCGGGCAATCGGCGCTGGCGCTGGCCCCAACACTCTGAGCGTCGGGTCGCCGGTTGCGCTCCGCAACTCGCGGGCTAAATCGGTGGCTGCCAGATTGGCGCGATCAAACTCTTTGTCGTGAATCAAGATGTTGATCAACGCGCTAAAGGGCGGATAGTGCATCGAACGCCGAAACTCGATTTCGCGGCGATAGAATTCGTCGTAATCCTGCGCCCGCGCACAGACCAGCGAGTAATGCTCTGGATGATAGGTTTGAATGATGACGCGCCCCGGCAACTGGCCGCGCCCGGCGCGCCCTGCAACTTGCGTGAGCAGTTGAAAGGTGCGCTCGGCGGCGCGAAAATCCGGCATCGCCAGCCCCACATCTACTGAAATCACCCCGACTAAGGTGACGTTGTGAAAGTCATGCCCTTTGGCCAACATCTGCGTACCAACGAGTAGATCAATCGTTCCCGCCCCGAACTCCATCAGCAGATGTTCGAGGCTGCCACGCCGACGCGTCGTGTCGCGGTCAACGCGCGCGATGCTCTTATCGGGAAACATCTCGCGCAGTTTCGCTTCGATCTGTTCCGTGCCCTCGCCGACATATTGCAAGTACGGCCCGTCGCAGGCCGGACAAGCGCGCGGCACGGGACGAATGTAGTTGCAGTAATGGCAAAGCAGACTGGTGTTATGGCGATGATAAGTGAGGGTCACATCGCAATTCGGACAATGAATCGCCAATCCGCATGAGCGGCATAAGGCGAAGGTCGAATAGCCGCGCCGGTTGAGCAAGATAATCGCCTGCTCGCCGCGCTCGAAGGTCTCCGCGATAGCCGTCTTGAGTTCGTCGGCAAAGGTTTGTTGCTTGCCATGTCGTTTGAAGACTTCGCGCATATCTACGATATCAACGGCGGCGAGCGGGCGATTGCCGAAGCGCGTATTCAAACGGATGTAGTTGTACTTCTCGGTGCGCGCATTATGAAACGATTCGAGCGACGGCGTGGCCGAGCCGATGACGACAACGGCTTGGGCGCGCACGGCGCGCATGATCGCCGTATCGCGCCCATGATAGCGCGGAGTTTCATCTTGCTTGTAAGAGGTCTCATGTTCTTCGTCAACGACGATGATGCCGAGGTTTTCCATCGGCGCAAAGACCGCCGAACGTGTGCCGATGACGACGCGCGCCTCGCCCTCTTTGATGCGCCGCCATTCGTCTGTGCGCTCGCCTTCCGAAAGGCTGGAATGCAGAATCGCTACCGCGTCGCCGAAGGTGGCTCGCAACCGTCGTGAGAAGACTGGCGTCAGTGCAATCTCTGGCACCAGCATCATGGCGGTCAGCCCGCGCCGGGTGGCTTCGCGCATGGCGCGAATATAGATTTCCGTCTTGCCGCTGCCGGTGACGCCGTGCAGGAGAAAGGTTGCATAGCGACGCTCTTCGATGTTGGCGGTGATCTGTTCGAGAGCCTGCTGTTGGTCGTCATTCAAGGTGATGACATCAAGCGTGCCTTGTTGGATATGAGCGAGCGGATCGCGCCGAACTTCGCGGGCGAAGACTTCGACGATGCCGCGCTTTTCAAGGGTGCGAACCACCGAAGAAGAGACCGCCGCTGTCTCTAACAACTCGCTCAGCGCCATCGCTTCGTCCGATGCCGCGAGCAGATCAACGACGCGCTGCTGTTGCTCGCTTAAGGGCTTGTCCGTCGTCTGTTGCCCGTTGTCCGTTGCGGGTTGCGAGTTGCGGGTTGCCGATTGCCGGTCGCTGCTCTCTCCGCCTTCTGCGTCTTTGCCTCTCTGCGCCTTTGCGTTTGCGTGATTTGCTTGCTCGTCACAGACAACCGACGGACGATGGATGACGGGTGACGAAAGGCGCACGGCATTTTGCAATTTCGGTCGTAAGCGATTGTCTCCGGCGCGCTGCGCAACGCGCACCAAACCGGCACGCTCCATCTGGCGAATCAGCGTGCTGGCGCTCTGCTTTGATAATTGGCGTTCGAGGTCGCGCGAGGAAAGCGAACCAGCGCGCGCCAGCCATTCGAGCACTTGATGTTTCGAAGATGACCAACTGAATCCCGCCGAAGCCTGTGCCACCGCTGCGCGACCGGCTTCCGTTAAGGTCAGCACCTGTTCGGTCGCTACGGTCGCGCCTGCCGGTAGGGCGATGCGTAAACACTCGCCCCACGGCGCGTGATAGTAATCGGCCATCCAATGGGTGAGTTCGAGAATGTCGCGCCCGATGACCGGCGTTTCGTCAACCAGTTCGGCTACCTCTTTGAGGTCGGCGTCGCTGACTTCACCATCCAGATGCGGGCGCAAAGCGACGATGAATCCGGTAAGCAGTTTTTTGCCGAAAGGCACAACGACTCGACAACCGACGCGGGCGCGACCGGGCAGATCGCCGGTCAAGCGATAGGTGAAGGTCTGTCGGACATAGACGGGAACGGCAACCTCTGCGAACATCGCCCGAAATTGTACACAGAGTCGGCGGATGTCGAAACCGCGCGGCAGCAAGAATTACTGCCGACTCTGTTCATTGCTCGACGGCGAAATATATTTGTCGGGAGTTGCATTACGACATTGGCGAAATCCGTCTTCGAAGGTGTGTAGGCAGACCCTAACCATCTGCAAAGGGAAGGAGAATCATATGGCCGGAAAAGGAAGATTCGTTTTCAGCTTCAAGGATATTTATGGCGATCCGCTCAATGATCGAGTCAATGTAACCGTCAAACATATGGTGCTCAACCAGGGCGCCAATATCCCTAGTCATGATGCGCGAAAAAGATTGACCATCTCCGATCTGGATAGTACGCAAACCGGCAGGTATCTCGTGCAGGTCTTTCCCCATCATTGTCGTCCCGTCAGCCTCTTTCTGCGCTGCATCGCAGATGCAAAGGTCGAACACGAATTCGTCTTGCCCTTCAACCCGAAGGAGGCGCGCGCCGCATTTCCCCCCTTCAGCAAATTGGGCAGCGACCTGAAGAAGCTGTTGGAGAACTCCAAAGTCGAAGGAATGGAGAACAAAAAGGGCGAAGCTCTCTATCAGGCTCTCGATGATTTGCAGAAAGCCGGACTGTTGAATCTGTATGCCAAGATGAAGGCCACCCGGTTCCAAAGCGAACGCGATGTCTTCTCCTATATGACTTCGCTCAAACGCGTGCGCGGCGAACGCTTCTTTGCCGATGTGGAAAAGGATTTGCGCGACCGCGTCAAAGATAGCGTTCCCACAGACCTATTTGAAAAAGTACCGGGCGCTTTGCATCAGCCGCCGCAAGGCTTCTCGCTCAGCGACAGTTTCAAAACCGATGATGACAGCGGCAATCTGCAACTGACCTTCTTTTTGAAGACCGATGCGATTGAGTTTCGCGTGGACGCCGACATTGATCGCTCGCGCGGATTGGAACACGTCTTCGATGTCATCAGCCATTCGATCAGCGGCAAAGACACGCACCCGTATGATGTCCATGCCCTCTTGCTCATCGATCAAAAGATTGATACCGGCTACCGCCTCTCGGTTGAACCCGCTTGATAGCCATGTATGAGTATCGCGCAGTTACAGACCGACAAGTCATAACTCGCCAAGTTTGCAAGTGTAAGGAATGACCGGACGAGCGCAGCCCTTCGGGGTGGATATAGATCGCTTGCCCCTATCCCTGTCCATTCGTTCAATCGCGGTCTATCCGTATTCGATTCTCCGGTTTGCTTGAGAGAGAACCGATTACCCATCCCCTTGAACGGTTTTACCCGATTCTCTTTCTCACTCGGACGTGCATAGGCGATTTCTCATTGGTATAGTCTCTGCCTATGGAAAGACAGCAACTCGCCCTACAAACAATTCGAGAGGTCGCCAGACCCACCACCATCATCGAAGCGCCGCGTCTGTCTAAACGGCTTGGCTGTAGGCTGACGATTGCCAGCGAAACCTTTCAGCATACTGGCAGTTTCAAATTTCGCGCCGCTTACAACCTCGCTTCACAAGTGCCGGAACGCATGATCATCACAGCTTCATCCGGCAATTACGGACAAGCGATGGCGATGGCCTGCTCGCTACTGGGCAAGTCTTGTATCATCGTCATGCCGCACAATTCCGCGCAAGTGAAGATCGAAGCGGTGCGCGAGTATGGCGGAGTAGCCGATTTGGTCGAAGTCAATACCACAAGCCGCGCCGCACGCCTCGCTGAACTGGCGCGCCAGTACCCCGAAGCGCGCATCGCCAGCGCCTTCGACGACCCGTTGGTTATCGAAGGCAATGCCAGCCTCGGCGAAGAGATCATTGCCCTGCCGCGCCACTTCGATTATGTCATCGCGCCGGTTGGCGGCGGCGGCATCTCTGCGGGACTCGTCCTCGCTTTGTCGCGTGTCAACTCGCCGACGCAGGTCGTCGGTGCAGAGCCTTTGATGGCCAACGACGCCGCGCGCTCGCTGCGCGAAGGGCGCATCATCGTCCATGAAACCGAACCGCAAACCATTGCTGACGGTACGCGCACCGTCAGCATCGGCGAACATAATTGGGCGATCTTGCGCGATGGCATCGCCGGAATCGTCGAAGTTCCGGAAGAGAACATTGCAGAAGGTGTGCGCTTGCTCTTTCGCCTCGCCAATTTGAAGGCCGAACCGACTGGTGCCCTGGGCGTCGGCGCATTGCTGACCGATCCGGAAAAGTTCCGCGATGCCTCTGTCTGTGTTGTCGTCACCGGCGGCAATGTGGATGCGGAACTCTACCGTCGCCTCCTCGCGGGCGATTAAGCCAAAGAAACTGCCATCCGCGAATCACAGGTGACTCGCAGGTCAACAACAGAGAGCAAGAATGACAACAATCAGAATTGCGAATGGGCAGGGCTTCTGGGGCGACTCAGTCGAGGCTCCCGTGCAACTGGTCGAGCGCGGCCCAATTGATTACCTGACGCTCGATTACCTTGCCGAAATTACTATGTCCATCATGCAGAAACAGAGATCGCGTGACCCGCGCGCGGGCTTCGCACGCGATTTCGTCTATGTGATGTCGCGCATCTTGCCGCAGTGCGTCGAACGCAATATCAAAGTCATCGCTAACGCCGGAGGCGTCAACCCGCAGGCCTGTGCCGAAGTGGTGACCGAAGTGGTCAAAAAATTGGGACTGACCGGCAACATCAAAATCGGCATTGTTGCCGGAGATGATTTGATGAGTCAGCTTGATGACCTGCTGGCAAGCGGTGTTGCGTTGCGCAATCTGGAGACCGGTGAACCGCTCGCCGCCATTCGGGAGCGCGTGCAGAGCGCCAATGTCTATTTCGGCGCGGCTCCGATTGCCGAAGCCTTAGCACAAGGCGCGAATGTCATCATCACCGGTCGTTGCACCGACACCGGGCTGGCGCTTGCGCCGATGATGCACGAATTTCAATGGGCTGCCGATGATTGGGGCAAACTCGCTGCCGGAACCATCGCCGGTCACATCATCGAATGCGGCGCGCAAACGACAGGCGGCAATTGTCAGGTGGATTGGCAGACCATCCCCGATCTGTGGGATATCGGTTACCCCATCGTTGAAGCCAGCGCCGATGGCTCTTTCGTCGTCACCAAACATGCCGGGACGGGCGGGCGCATCACCGTTGCCGGAGTCACCGAGCAATTGATGTACGAAATGGGCGACCCGCGCAATTACATAACTCCTGATTGCATCGCCGATTTCACCACTGTGCAGCTTGAGCAGGTTGCCGAGAACGGCGTGCGCGTGTCGGGCATCAAGGGCAGGGAAGCGACCGATTCTTACAAAGTCTCAGTCAGTTTTTCAGCCGGATTCAAAGCCGTCGGCGCGTTGGTCTATTCGTGGCCAAATGCGTATCAAAAGGCGCAGGCCGCCGATGCGATCTTGCGAAAACGTCTCGATGCGCTCGGCCTGCGATTCGATTCGTACCTTTCGCAATACGTCGGCGCGAACGCTCTGCATGCAAATTTAGCGGGCGAACCGTCGCCCGATTTGGCGGAAGTCGTCTTGCGCGTCGGCGCGCGGTCGAGTAACCGGGCGATGATCGAACGGTTCGTCATCGAGCTTGCGCCGCTCGGACTCAACGGCCCGCCGACTGTATGCGGCATGACGGGCGGGCGTCCGAAGGTCGAAGAGATTGTCGCCTATTGGCCTGCCTTGATGCCCAAATCGGCGATTGCTCCGCAGGTTGAAATCGTGACCGTTTGAGGCGCGATGCACAAGTTTGCTCAATCTACTCTGCGATTTCTCTCTCTTCTTGCTCGTGCCATGCGCGGCGCATCTCCATCACGGCTTCCAGCAACCCCAACAACTGCGTTCGAATGGCGCTGCCGTCAAGCGCGGTCAGCGACGGATAGCATTTCGGCAAGCTCAGAGGGCGCGTTCCCTCGCGATGTTCTTTCGGAACCCGTGTCATCATTTCGTAGACCCGAAACTCCATAGCGCCGATCTCGCGCTTTGCCCATCGCAAAACCCGCGCTGCTTCCGCATCGCATTCGGCAATGGCATTGATTAGCGCCCCGCAAGCGAATGTTGCGCACCAAAGATTTTTTCGCTGACAGCCCTCCGCGCTCAGCGCGCGGCAGGTCGAGGGACAACAGCCCGTGCCTTGTTCATGACAACGGCGACAAATCTCTAAGCCGCCGCTTTCCTCAAAGAAGCGGTCGAGCGCCGCAATCCATAGGTCACGAGTCAACCCCGCATCGCTAGCCTGCAACCGAGTCCGCGCCCGCTGCGCACGCGCACAGCCGACGCAGAGGTTGAAGGTCATCTCTTCGCTGAAGCCGCCCTGGATGCCTTTCACGACAACGGCGTCCATCCC
>CAYXVU010000156.1:0-14487 GCA_964468725.1 uncultured Clostridia bacterium | reverse complement strand
ATCACGGAAGACCCGGAGATTATGGACAAAGCTCGGCACGCGCTCGCACGCCTGCTGGCCGTGCCGCGCGACAACTGAGGCGGACAAAAAAGACAGGTCGCTCAGGTCTGGAGACGCCAATCCTGCGACAACCGAGATGCCTTACGGAGAGCGGCCTGTCTTTAGCAAGGTAACGCCCGCCATCTGAAACTCTGCAGGAGCGATCTGTAATCAACTCGCTCAACAGGCTGCTCCTGCGGGGTCTCGCCAATTCCAATTGCGGGGTTTCGGTGGCGAGATCATCCTAACAGGGCTGCCTATCGGTTGATCGGATTGATTTCCCTGCCTGCTAATCCCTCTGCCCGTGCAGACAACAGGGCGTAAGCGGCTTACGCTATGCTAGAATAATCCAAACTTTTAGGAAGATCGCGCGCTCTAACTTTGCAGTGGTCAGAAATGTTTCTTGTCAGGAGTCGAAATGAAGAAGTCTTTCGCCGCCCAACTTGCCCTCGCGCTGGCGCTTATGCTGTCCGCAGCAACGCTCGGCACGTTTGCGCAAACGCTCGACTCACAGGCTCGCCCGAATCGAAATCTACCGCGTCGGAAAGCCTTTCCCAACGATCAACCGAATGTGCGCCAGCGTCAAGGCCTGAAAAATTTGCCGCCAGCCGCGCCAGGGCAAAAGCAACGTCTACAACAACAGTTGATCCAACGACTCGGACTGAGCGACGAGCAACGGCTGCGCATGGCCGACATCCGACAAAACAACGAAGAGAACATCATCATCGCAGGTCGGCGGTTACGCCAGGCGCGTGCGCAACTCGACCGTGCGATCATGAATGAGAACTTCGATGAAAAGTTTATTGAAGCGCGCATCGAAGAGTTGGTCGCCGCACAGGCCGAAGTCACCCGCTTGCAAACGCGCATTCGCGCCCAACTTCGCAGCGTTCTCACACCGGAGCAGGTAACTCGTCTCAAAACCCTGGAACGCGAGATGCGCGAGCGGCTGCGCGAGCAAAGAGAGTTGGGGCCGCGCGGGCAAAATTTCAATGAGCCGAACCCGCCCCCCATACCTGATCTGCTTTCGCTTCTGCTTTTCGAAGACGAATAAGGAATCGCCTCTCGTCGCACCTTGCCTAGCGCAATAAGCTGGACAGATCATCCGGCCACACGTTATGCACGGGCATCCCTTGATGAGATACCTTCTTCCATTCGTCATCTGCCCCGCGCAAAAGTTCATCGCGCGGCAATCGTTTGACTAACTCGTGCAGGGCAATTCGTTGCAGCAATCGTTTGGTGATAGGCCGCTTGGCATCGGTAAACATCGCTGCGCATAAAAACTTCATGGTCAGCGGGTGCTGTAAGAGCGCCATAAGCAGTGCGGCCTGCGACAACGAGTGGCAAGGTAAAAAGTAGCTCGTATCATCGAGCATAACCGGACGCCGATTGACGGGTGCCAGCAAGCGAAAGCGCGGCTCAGGATGTAAACCCGACACCGCAACCTTGAAGGGCGCGAATGCATACTCGCCAACGCCGAAAATCGCAAAGGGCGAGCGGCGGCGATAGATTGAAGATTTACGCCGCTCGAATGCCTCAGCGTACTGGTTGAGATAGTCCCATAGTCGCGGCGCAAGCCTTTGCAGTTTCAGGGTATCTTCGCCAATCCGTTTTTGCGTGACGATCAGTTGTAAGTTTTGCGATGCCGCATGGGGATGAAAGAGCGCGCGGCCTTTGACAAGCGGGTATAGATATTCCGCTTCGATTTCGACCGCTTCGCCCGATTGGTTGAAGGTGCGCTTTCCTTCTTGCCGAAGTTCCATCACTGAGGCAGCGTCATGTTTGATGCCTTGCCGCCAGATGAGCGGACACTCGCCCTCCAAAAACGCGACCTTCTCATAATCCGCAAGGCTGGCAATCAGGCGATGGCCAGCAAAACTGAGCACCGTCTCTGGCTGCGCCGCCTGCAAGTCTGCAAATACCTGCGCCTCGTACCGGGTTTTGCCTCTGCCAACTTGCAGATGAAACAAACAAGCATCCACAGCGGCATTGAAGTAACGTTTCGCATCAATGCGGCGCAGCCAAACATTCGAAATCGCCAGCGAGTTGTCCCGAGCGAATTGCAAAACGTTGCGCGCCACACTGGTCTTACATAATAACGCGATGGCCGGTTTCTGCTCGGCAAGTTCAAAAATCAGTTTGAGCCAGATGAATTCGGCAATGTCGAAGTTTGCGCTGCCAGTAAGGGCCTCCAACCCCGCCAGCCTCTTCAAGTTGCTTTTATGCGGCAGATTCCGGCTGCCGAGCGCGCCGAGTTCCGCATTCGTCACCCAGGGAGGATTGCCGATGACCAGCAGATCCCCCTCGGTCTTCCACTGAAGGTCGCGGCGCAAATCCAGTTCGAAGAGGTTCGCTTGTTGAACGACAACCGCCGTAGGGTGAAAGGGCAGTGCGAGGCTAGCGGCCAATTTCACATAAGACTCCTGCAACTCAAAGCCGCGAATCTCTTGCGGCGGCTTCTTCGTCTGTAACAACCCGTTGATGAAGCTTCCTTTGCCACAGGTCGGCTCTAATACCCTGGTCCAGCGACGCTTTGTCCGCCGCAAACAGCGCAAAACATCACCGACCAAAGCGGCTGGCGTTTGAAAGTCTCCGAACTCTCGTCGCATTGCTTCCTTGTATCAAAAATTTGACATTCGAACAAGCGTTCGATAAACTACGAAAGCGTTGTAAAATCATCGGAGGCATGCATGGCAACCTATCGTACGACGACGATTACCAAGAAATATCACGATGCAATTGTAGATTGGCAGCAGAAAAATTTCCCCGAACTTTCTCTGCTCGAACGCCATTGGGACGACTATTTCAAAGGGCAGCCGCCTTTTCAACTGTTTGCGAAAGTCGGTGACATCAAAAGCGACACCGTTGAAGTCGGTCAGTATCTCGGACGCAACCGCTTCGAGAAAGCCAAAGAGATGGTTGGCAATGCGTTTTTCAGCGCCCGCGACATCATTCGCGCGCAGGCTTCGACCGAACTCGGCTCGATTCAGCAACATCGCCTCACCCTCGATCAATCGGTGAGTGACAAAGCCAAATTCGCCGTGCTCCGCATCATGGCCGAAGAGTTGCGCCACGCCTATCAAATGTTTTGGGTGCTCGATCAAGACCCGACGTGGAAAAAACCGGGTCTCGGTGATGTGGCGCAACAGACCATCGAAGATTTGCTGGCGATGGAACTCGGCACCCACGTGCTGGATGCCTTTAACATTGACTTCAACGACTTCCTCGATAACGTAACCTACGCGACGGTCATTGATCTGGTCGGCAAGTATCAGTTAGAGATGCAACAAGTCTTCAGTTATGCGCCCATGGCGCGCAGCATGGGGCCGATGCTGCAAGAAGAATCCTTTCATATCGGCAGTGGGCGTTCGCTGCTCAAAGAGATCAGCCAAATGGCAGCGCGCGGCGAAGGTGACTATAGCTTCGAAGACGTGCAGAAGGCGCTGAATCTATGGATTCCGCGCGGGCTGGAAATGTTTGGCAACGAAAAAGGCGGCGACACGGCGGTCACTTTCGGGTTCAAAGATAAGACCAACGGCGTCGCCCAGCACGAATACTACGAAGAAGTGCGTGGGGTCATTCGCAACGTCAACGTCGCCATCGTGCAAGAGAGACAACCGGCGCTCTCGCGGCAGGACGCGCATGCCCTATTGGATGAAGTCGAAAAGAGCGGCGACTCGGCGCGCGGCGTCAAGCCCGAAGAGGTGTTGGCAATGCCAGATATCAAATTCTTCCGCAAACGCGGCGACGAAGAGATGATCTTCCGCCCCTATGATGTCAAAGGCCACTTGCTGACCGCCGAAGGCAAACCGCTCTCACCCGATGCCTATTTAGACTATCTGGCAACCGTCTTACCGGAACGCTTCATCGGCAGCCGCGAATATAACAAGTATGTTGTGCAGATGAACGAATTTTACGCCGGTCAATAACCAATCGGCTCCTTCCAATTTTTGCGCCCGTCATCTGAACAACGGATGGCGGGCGTTTTCATAGACAAAGAACATCTGGCCTGACAATCTTTCAGGGGTTAGAATGAGTCTCTTTGTACGGGGAGCCAAACCGATGAATGCTTTGTGGGTTATCGTTATTGCCGGATATGCCATCTGTGTTGCGCTGGCCATCTTCTCGCTTACCGCGCGCCAGCAAGTGCCTGCGAAAGTCGCACTGGCGCCGCTCCTCATCGCTTTCATCGCGCATACCGTCTGGCTCCAATTGCGCGCCTTGCAACAGGGGCGCAGTCCGTTGGTTGGCACGGAAGAGGTTTGTGCATTTCTCGCATGGATTTTAGTGATTGCCAGTCTGATCGCTTCACGGTGGTTTCACGTTGCTGCGCTCAAAGCCTTCATCTATCCCATCGTCTTAATCTTGACCATGATCGCCGCGATTACGCCGGGTACGGACGGCAAACCGTCGGGGCTGGATAGTCCACTGCAACGTTGGCTATTTCCTTTTCATGCGGGATTCATTCTGATCGCCTATTGCGCGTTCTTTATTGCTTTCGGCGCAGGGTTGATGTACATCATTCAAGAGCGCGAGTTAAAACTCAAACGCTTTGGCACGATCTTTTTTAAGCTCCCCTCTCTTGATACTTGCGACGCGATTGGCTCGAAAGCAATGGCTATCGGTTTTGCGCTCTTCACCTTTGGCATGGCGGCGGGCATCGGCTGGCAACGGGCGCGCGATGGACAGTACTGGCACGGCGACCCGTTCGAAGTCTTTTCCGTCATCACCTGGTTGATCTATCTGTTTTTGATTCAGTCGCGCATCAACACCCGATGGGGTGGGCGCGCTGCGGCGTTGGCATCTATTCTGAGTTTTATGATCGTTATCGTCAGTCTGGTTGGCGTGCGCTATTTAGGCAGTCTGCACGTATCAGGCTAGGAGTTGGGATTGGGGATTTCGCCATGAGCATCGTACTCATAGGACTGAGCCACAAGACCGCGCCCATCGAGATGCGCGAGCGATTGGCGTTTAGCGATTCGTTGATGCCGGAGGTGCTGTCGAGTCTCGTCAATCATGACGAAGTGGATGAAGGGCTGATCGTTTCCACCTGCAATCGGGTGGAGATCGTCGCTGCCGCGCCCGCCGACGCGCAGCGTAGCATCACTCAGTTGACCCATTTCCTCTGCGATTTTCACCATTTCTCACCCGCCGCGCTGCACCCGCATCTCTACGCTCTCGTTGATACCGAAGCCGTCAAGCACGTCTTTCGCGTGGCTTCGAGTCTGGATTCGATAGTGGTCGGCGAACCGCAGATTCTCGGTCAAGTCAAAGATGCCTATAAACTGGCTGCCGAAGTGGGAACCATTGGCCGCATCCTCAGCCAGTTGATGCAGCGCACCTTGTCGGTCGCCAAACGGATTCGCACCGAGACAGCCATCTCGGAAAATCCCGTCTCGGTCAGTTCGGTAGCCGTTGATCTGGCCAAAAAAGTTTTCGACAGTCTTGCCGAAAAGACAGTGCTGCTGGTCGGCGCAGGCGAGATGGGCAGATTGGCCGCACAGAATCTGCTGGCCGCTGGGGCAGGCAAACTGATCGTCACCAATCGTACGGCAGAACGTGCCGAAGCCCTCGCCCGCGAGTTTCACGGCGGCGCGGTCAACTTCGAAGCCTTTTACGATGTGCTGCCCGCTGCCGACATCATCCTCTGTTCGACCGGCGCTGCCGAATACACGATTCAGGCGGAAGAGGTACGCCGCGCCCTCAAATCGCGGCGACGCGGGCGCGTGCTGTTTATAGACATCTCCGTGCCGCGCAACATTGATCCGGCAGTGGCGAAGACCGAAGGCTGCTTCCTTTTCGATGTGGACGATCTCGATGCTGTCGTCAAAGCGAACCGGCGTGAACGTGAACGCGAAGCCGAACGCGCCGAATTCATCATCGAATCCGAAGTGCAACAGTTTGCCAAACATCTGCGTGCCCTCGATATGGGGCCGCGCGTGCAGGAAGTCAAAGAGTTGCTCTCGCAGATGGCGCTGGCCGAACTCAAACGCAATCGCAAACGCTTGGGCGAGTTATCCCTCGAACAGGAGCAAGCTCTGCAAACCATCTTGATTCCTGCCCTGGTCAACAAACTATCGCACCCTCTCATCCTGCATCTGCGCAGCGTCGCACGCGATGGCGATGCGGATGAAGTCTTACACGATATTCGCAAGATGCTTCGCATCGATTGATCGGCTTTCAAGAGAGGCACAGCAACGTGAAGCGACATCTCACCATCGGCACGCGCGGCAGCAAGCTGGCTTTGTGGCAGACCCACTGGGTCAAAGCGCAATTGGAGGCGCACCACCCCGACCTGCGGATTGAAATCGCCATCATCTCCACCAAAGGCGACCGCGTGCTGGATGTCTCCTTGCCGAAACTCGGAGAGCAGGGCAAAGGGCTGTTCACCAAAGAACTCGAAGAAGCGTTGCTCGCAGGGCGTGCTGACCTTGCGGTTCACAGCCTCAAGGACTTGCCGACCGAATTTGTTGAGGGCTTGCAACTGACCGCTGTATGCGAGCGCGAAGACCCGCGCGATGCCTTGGTTGCGCGGTTGGGCATCGCGGCATTCGGGGATCTCCGGCGCGGCGCCATCGTCGGAACCAGCAGCCTGCGCCGCATCGCCCAGCTTCAGGCGCTACGCCCCGACCTTGAACTTGTGCCGGTACGCGGCAACGTAGACACGCGGCTGGGCAAGCTGGATGCAGGTCAATACGACGCGCTCATTCTGGCGGCTGCCGGACTGAAACGTTTGGGCTATGCTCATCGCATCACCGAATGTTTGGCTGAAGACCTCATGCTGTCAGCGGTCGGACAAGGCGCGCTCGGCATCGAAACTCGCGCCGATGATGCGGCAGTTGCTTCGCTGGTTACGGTTCTCGATCACCTGCCGACGCGTCGCGCTTGTACAGCAGAACGCGCCTTGTTGAAAGGGCTGGGAGGCGGCTGTCTGGTGCCGATTGCGGCGCTCGCTCAACTGAGCGGCGCAGAGTTGACGCTTTCAGGATTGGTCGCCAGCGCCGATGGCGCGCAGGTAGTGCGCGGCAAAGCGAGCGGACAAGCTGCTCAAGCGGAAGAGATTGGCCAACGACTGGCGGATGACTTGCTTGCACGCGGCGCGGGTCGCTTACTGAACGGATAAGGGCGGCGGAAGGGCGTTACTCTTCGCCTTCTTCTTCTTCTTCGGGCAGGTTCTTTGCCCCGAAGACCGGGCGCAGCCGTTTGATGAGGCGATTGAGCAAGGAGCCGATGCCGATAGAGGTCAACTGCCGCCCAATCGCTTCGCTAATCTCGTCAAGCGTCAATTCCTCTTCGTATCGCAGTTGGAAGATCAAAAGGTCGCGTTCCAGATTCTTGCTGCGGAGATGCTTTCGCAGATAGGCAACTGCGTCGTCAATGATAAAGAGCTTTTGCGGCTCATCGGCAGCCACATTCTCCAAACTCTTGAGCGGTCGTTCCCGATCAGATGAATCGCCTGGATGATCGGTCGGATCATTGAATGGGTTGATGGTTTGCGGTCGCTTTTTAGCATTTAACTCGCGGAAGTGATCGCGCACGACATTGATCGAAATGATGACCAGATACTGAAAGATGGAATGCTCATATTTTCCTTTATACCGTTTCAGCGCCCCGGAATGATCTTCCAATAATTTTTGATAGGCACGCTGCACCAAATCTTCGATCTGCTCTTCAGAAAAGCGGTCACGATAACTGGCGAACTGTTTCGAGCGATAGGCGCGAATGATGCTGCCTTTGATCGTCGAGTGATAGCGTTGGACAAACTCGTTCCATGCGGTGTTATCAACTGGACGCTGACAACACCGCTCCACCAACTCAGAGACCGTCCAATCGCGCGGGTCTGCAACCATTCTTCTCTCCGGGAAGACAAGCCGATAACCTGCACACAGCAACTCTATTGTTTTGGCAGATTGTGAAGGCGTGACGGAACTAACCAATCCGCACGAAGAGCCCGAACCCCTCTTATGCCGCACGCAGTATAGCAAAAGAGGTTAGAGCCAGACAGAGCACTTTACGATGTTCAACAGGCTTGATGACCGACTATCAGAGTTCCTCAAAGGCGCGCAGGTGCGGAAAATGCCCCAGCGGCCCATGCCCTTTGCCTAGCCCGGGGGCGCGGCGAATCGCTTCATGCACATAGGTTTTCGCCCGCCGGACGGCCTCACTGAGCGGCAGTCCGTGCGCCAGCAGACAGGCCAGGGCGGCCGCTAACGTGCAGCCGCTTCCATGAGTGTGCAACGAAGCCAAACGCGGCAGACGGAACTCCGCGACCTGGTTTGCTTCCACCAATAAGTCGGTGGCCTCCTCGCCCGTCAGATCGCCGCCCTTAATCAAAACGGCGGCTGCTCGTCGTCCGAGCAGCGCCTCGCCCGCCGCTTGCATCGTGGCCACATCTTGAATCTTGATACCCGTCATCCGCTCGGCTTCGACAGCGTTTGGGGTGACAACGGTTGCCAGCGGCAAGAGCTTTTCTATCAATACGCCAAGCGCCTCATCATCGATCAAGTCATAGCCGCTCGTACTCCGAATGACCGGATCAACCACCAAAGGCAGCGCGGGTCGCGCCGCCAACTCTTCAGCAACCGCTGCGATCACCTCGGCGCTCGGCAGCATGCCGGTTTTGATGGCAGCAATCTCGAAATCATCAAAAAGCGGGTGCAGTTGTTGGCGCACAATCGCGCCGCCTTGATTGGCCGAGCCGAAAACTCCTTGAGTATTTTGATAGGTCAAACTGGTGATGGCCGCAACACCATAACAGCCGAAGGCGCTCACGGTTTTGACATCCGCCAGAATGCCTGCGCCCGCCGAGGGGTCGAATCCTGCTATGGTCATCACTGTCCGCATAGAGTCAGGTGTCGGATTCGCATTTGTCGTTTCCGGTTGTCTGGGCAAACCCGGTCGGCAATCAGAATACCGGGTGTTTGATGGTTCGTACCAGCGCCGCCAAATCATCCGCTTCTGTGAAGAGCGATATGGCGGCAATACCTGCCGCGCCGCTCTCCTCTATCGCAGCAAGGTTTGAGAGTTTTATGCCACCCAAAGCAAGCACAGGGATTTGCAAAGCGGCTGTCACCATCTTCAACGCAGCGAGTCCGACCGGCTCGCCATAAGCTCTCTTACTGGCGGTCTCAAAGACCGGGCCGAAGACGACAAAGTTCGCGCCGCCGCGCTCGGCTTCCCGCGCTTCGGCAAGCGTGTGCGTTGAGACGCCAATGAAGAGTTCGGCGCCAAATGTCCGGCGGATGGTTGCCGCCGTTAGCGAGCGCGTCGTCAGATGCACTCCCAGACCAAGACGGGCGGCGATATCTGCCCGATCATTGATGAACAGGCGAACTCCTCTGAGCCGTGCGCTTTCGGCGAGCGTCGCCGCCAGTTCGAACTGGGAACGGGCGGAGAGGTCGCGCTCGCGCAGTTGAATCCAATCTACCCCGGCAGCCATTGCTCCGCGCAGCCATTCGACCAGCGCCGTCAGCTCACCAGGGTGCGATAATTGATGGCGATCTGTGATGAGATAGATAAGCGGCGTTGGCTTACTCAGACCGGGCTTCCTCTTTTTTCAGTTCGGATTGAAAAGCGCGCACCGTCTTATGGAAATTCACCGCTTCATAAAGGGCGAGGAAGATATTGAGCAATCCAAGTCCGCTGACGGCTCCGCGAAAATATCCGCTTGCAACGACATGGCCAAGCGTCGGCAGATTCGTTCGATCTACCAACCAGACGAGGAGAAAGTTTTCTGACCACGAAGGCGAATCTAACCAAGGTAGGGCAACCAGCAATAAACCGATTTCCAAACAGATGAGAATAAAGAATATCAGTGTTAGTTTAACAGCCATAATCAGGAGGTCGGATGAACGATTCAGGATTTCGGAGGGCGTTTGCAACTTGAAACCCAATCCGACATCCTGACGCCTCAATCCCCAGCCTGAATCTATCACGTCGTTTTCAGCGTCTGCAACTGCTTGATCTTATCGCCGACCTGACGATAGTTGACATCTACGGCGTAGACTTCCAGATACGCGTCAAGCGCTTTTTCGGTGTCGCCTGTCTCTTCGTAACAGGAGCCGATTTCATACCGCAGCGCCTGATACTCATCTTCTGTCCGACTGGCGATCTGCAAGCCGCGTTCAAACCACATCACCGCCAGTTTGCCCATCCCTTTGCGTTTGAAGCACAGACCGAGCATGTTGCAGCACTGACTGCAATGGTCAGCATGCTCTTCCGAACTGGCTTGCTTGTATGCCAGTTGGAATTGCTCAATGGCATCCTCCAACAAGTCCATGTCTTTGTAGGCGAGGCCGAGGCTGTAATGAGTCTCGAAATCGAGCGCCGGAGCAGCAGAGGGCGCTTCGACGGTCACCTCTTCAACAATCTCTTGAAAATCGGCGCGGTGGTCTATATCAAGAAGCGTCTCGTCCGTGCCCGCTGA
Organism: uncultured Clostridia bacterium; assembly: GCA_964468725.1. Taxonomy (GTDB): domain Bacteria; phylum Acidobacteriota; class Blastocatellia; order UBA7656; family UBA7656; genus CAYXVU01. Next base: position 4,025 of record CAYXVU010000156.1, on the reverse strand, counting down.
AGTTGGCAGATCGGGGAAGTATCCGCCCCCCACCATCTCGCCGAAGGGCGACTCTTCGATGGGACGGGCTTCGGGCGTCGAAATGGCAACTGGCGGCGCTTCGATTTGCGGACGGCTGGCGCTCTCTGGCGCCATATCGAACGCCGCATCAATATCGGAGACGATTGATTGAATCAAATCCGCCGTACCGATATTCAAGGGCGCCGGTTTGTCTTCCGTGCTCTGCGGCGGCGCGTAATCGAAGATCGAATCCTTCAGCAATTCGGAGGTGTTGAACTTCACCATCAGATCGGGGTAGAGCGGTCCCGACTCCTTTTTTAGCACCAAAGGCATGAAATTCTGCTGCCCGTTGTTGTGCGTCCCGGCTTCGTCGGCCGTCCCTTCGGACAATGATGATAAGCCCCCTGACCCGTTGGAGGCGGCGTTCGATGCATCAAAAGTGCCGGTGTCAAAGTGCACGCTGAACGCCTCTTCCGGTTGCGGCGGTGCGGATGCAGGTGGCACATCATCTTCGACGCCGAGTTGCTGATAACGTTTCATCAAATCCGGCAGGTTGCCGTGTTCTTCACACAGCCGATCCAAGGTGTTGCGCGCGATGTCGAAATAGCCCTGCGCGATGTAGAAATCAATGCTGTCGAGTTCGTCTTTCAAAAACTCAGGCGTCAAGTAACCCGAAGCGTAGGCTCGTTCGGCGGGCGAAAGCGCAGGCGCAGACGGTTCACTCGTCGCATTGGACAAGAAGACCGACGGGTCATCGAAGGCATTCCAGGCGCTCGGCTGTTCGCTGATTTCAGCCTCTGGATAGGCGGCGGCGGATGAATAGACGGCAAATCCGTCATCGTTGCCGCTGGCGTCTGAGCCATAGATGTTGGCAAAGCTGTCAACCGCTCCGGCCATTTCAAAGCCGTTTTCTGCCGCTCCATCAAAGCGGGTCGCCGATGGCGTCAGGTCAAATCCATTGATGGAGGCGTGCGCAGACACCCCATTGCTCGATTCCGGCAACGCGAATTCAGCGGGCGAGGCATCTGCCGGAAGAGCGAACCCTGTCGCGGAGGCCGCATCGTTGGCGGCAGCCAACCAACTCGCCCCGTCATCCGGCGTTTCGGGAACGTCAAGCAACGGGTCGAGTTGGCGCGCTTCCGCCAGACAATCGCTGGCACGCGCCGATTCTCCCCTCGCCTGATGAATGCGCGCCAGATCGAGGCATTCTTTGGCCGCTTTGCCCATCATCCCGGCGCGCAGATAGATATCTTTGAGTTTCTGATGTACCTGCAAATTTTCTGGCGTGTGTTCGAGAATGCCTTTGAGGATCGAGATGGCGTGATCCACTTGTCCGTGTCCGGACAGCAATTCGGCTTCGGAGATTTGTCGCACCACAAACGCATCATCGTAGGCCGCCGATCCGTAATCGAGCGGCCCGGTGGCGCGCACCATATCGGACGAATCGGATGCCGCTACATCTTTGACGCCGAGATTGTAGAGGCGTTGCAAGTGCAAGGGTTCATCGGGTTCGAGTTTGACCAACTCTTTGAGCGCGGCAATGGCTTCCTCTTCGTCGCCTTTTCGCAAAGCCGCTTCGGCCAGCGAATTCAATGAAGCAATCAGATTATGATCTTCGCGGATGCGCATGAAAATCTGCGCCAGCCGTTTGAGCGAACCCAGATGATTCATATCGCGGTCGAGAATGCGCCGCAAAAAGTCAATGGCTTTGTCCTCTTCGCGCTTGGTAATTAAGACATCTAAGCAGCCGTCAATCTGTTCGGCAGCGCGATCCAATTCGCCCGCTTGCAAAAATTTGCGCCCGACTTCCAGCAGGTAGTTATAGCGGTTGCGGTCTAGTTGCACGAGGCTGAGAAAGGTGCGCTCCGCTTCGTCCATCATACTGGCCGAAAGATAGGTGCGCCCTAAGATGGTCAACAATTCGACATCACCGGGGTTGCGCTCGAAGGCTTCGCACAAGATGTTGATGGCGCGATCCGGCTGTCCCTGCTCGGTGTAGATCGTCGCAATCGCGCTCAGCCCTTGACGGCTTTCCGGGTCAATAGCGATGGCTTTGAGGTTGGCATTGAGCGCCTGCTCGATGTCGCCTTTACGAAGAAATTCCGCGCCCGCCGTGATGAATGACTCGTGCGCCTGTTCGGGCATGCGTTCGCGCGAATAGATTTCTCCTAACTTCATGCGCACAGCGGTATTGGATGGATCGAGGTCGGCGATCTTTTGATAGGCTTCCAACGCTTTGCGCGTCTGTCCGACGCGCGCATAGGCATCTGCGACTTGCAGGTATTGCTGCCGCGCTTCGACTAGCAGCCCCTGTTGCGAATAGAGGTTGGCCAGTTTCATAGCGGTTTCGATGTTGGTCGGATCGAGCTTAGAGATCTTTTTGAGCATCGCAATGGCTTTCAAAGTAAAGCCGCTTTCTCGATAGCTGTCGGCGATGCGCGAAAAATTGATGATGGCATCTTGTATGCGTCCGGCGCGCACATAGAGGTCGCCTAAAGTATTGATCGTCGTCAGATCGCTCGGATCGGCATCTACGACCTTTTTGTACTCATCAATGGCCGCGCCGATCTTTCCCTGAAGCACGTACTTTTCCGCCGTGCGTACGGTCTTCGATTTATTCAGAGACATAACCCCTCCCGAGGCCGCTGTTCGACCTCTTCCGCAATCGTCTCACGCGCTCTCTCGTCCGCTGCATCTCAGCGCGTAAACTGGCAACCCTCTTCTGTCAAACTCAGGGGCGACGGTGGAGAGCAATCCGAGGTGAGCGAGCAGAACCACTTTCTATCGGCTAACCGCAAGGGGCGCTTACGGCGATTCGACGAATCCGAGCGTGAGTTGGGAGGGCCGCACGCCCTGAAACGTCAGGCGATGGATCGGCGAGGGACCGAGCCGCGCAACCGCAGCTTTGTGCGCTTTCGTGCCATAGCCAACATGCGCGGAAAATCCGTAACCGGGGAACTCTTCGTCATATTTGCACATCAACTCGTCACGCGTCACTTTGGCAATGATCGAAGCCGATGCGATAGAAACCGAAAGACCGTCGCCTTTAATGATTGATCTTTGGGAGCAGGACAGGTCGGGAACCTGATGTCGCCCGTCTATTAAAACATAGTCAGGTAGCAGTGGCAACGCTTTTATTGCCTGAGCCATCGCCTGCAAAGAGGCGCGATGAATGTTGATGCGATCAATCTCATGCGGCTCGATGCGAGCAATAGAAAAAGCCTGTGCACACTGCTGAAGTTGAGTAAAAAATCGTTCCCGTTGGCGCTTGCTCAACTGCTTTGAGTCATTCAATCCCGCGGGCAGATCATCGAGGTTCAAGATCACTGCCGCTGCGACGACCGGCCCGGCCAACGCCCCGCGCCCGACTTCATCCACCCCGGCGACGAGGCGAAAGCCCCGCACCAAAAGCTCCCTTTCCAACCGCGCATCACAAGCCATAGGGTGTCAAGTTCAGAACGGGCTACTTGCCAGATGCCATCTCGTTTGTGGTGGAGAGCAGCAACCGGCAAGCAAGCTGAATTGAATCGTTGCGGCCAAACTATTTTCGGCGCGAAGAACGTTTCGGGTTCGAAGCCCTACTTGCCGCCTGCTTTGTGCGGCGCAACGGCAACGCCTGGCTAGGGCTGCTCGGTCAAGGCAACCGTCACTTTAGTGCGCCCCGACTGAATCAAAGCGTTGATAAAAGCCTGACGTTTGCGACGGCTATCTTCGGCGCTGATCTGCGAACTGGAAAACTGGTCGTTGTTGACTTGGCTGGTGGTGATTTTGAAGCCCTCATCTTCGAGCGCTTCGCGGTAAAAGGCCATCACCTCGGCAGCAGAATCATCCGTATCGAATTGAAACCCTTGCGTCTTTGCCTGCGGCGTATCGGAAGAGTAAACACCAGCAATCTTCGCACCGGGATAAGGCGGAAACCATGATGGCAAATTGGCGTTTGCGCCCCCGCCAATAACAACTTTGCCCTTGTCGCCCGCATCCACTTCGAGGCCGCCGGTCGTGCCGTCGCCTTTCGTACGAATCGT
>CAYXVU010000155.1:0-14546 GCA_964468725.1 uncultured Clostridia bacterium | reverse complement strand
GGCAGGCAAGAGCGCCGAGATCGAAGGCCGCGTCCGTCAGATACGCGCTCAGATTGAGGAGACGACTTCGGACTACGACCGCGAGAAGTTACAAGAGCGGCTGGCCAAGCTGGTCGGCGGCGTGGCTGTTATCAAAGTCGGTGCGGCGACCGAAACCGAACTGAAAGAGAAGAAAGCCCGCGTCGAAGACGCAATGCATGCAACCAAAGCAGCCGTCGAAGAAGGCATCGTACCGGGCGGCGGCGTGGCCTTCATCCGCGCCCAGAAAGCGCTTGATGGCTTCCAGTTGGAAAACGACGATGAGAACATCGGCGTCGGCATTGTGCGCCGCGCGCTCGAAGAACCGCTGCGTCAGATCGTACAGAATGCCGGTCACGAAGGCGCTGTGATCGTCGAGAAGGTGCGCTCGAACAAAGCCGCCAGCTACGGCTTCAACGCCGAGAGCGAAGAGTACGGCGATATGCTGACGATGGGCGTGGTTGACCCGACCAAAGTCACGCGTTCGGCTCTGCAAAACGCTTCATCTATTGCTGGTCTGTTGCTGACCACTGAAGCGTTGGTGTCGGAAATTCCCGAAGAGAAAGAAGCTCCGCCAATGCCGGGCGGCGGTATGGGCGGCTTCTAAGCTCGCCGATGTACTCTCATTTTTGAGAGGGCTCTTAAAAGGTCTTGCGTCGCAGTGACGCAAGACCTTTTTTCTTAGCAGGCGTTCGGAATTCCAACGGCTGATGCTCCGCTTTGTTCTATGCCGATACGCCGATTCGCCCGCCCGACATACGCAGCCACTCGCCCATCAGACTTCTACCGCTCGCCAATCACCATTGCAAATGGTTAAACAGCCCTTGAGAGGGATGCAAACGCGGCATCAAACTTGCCAACTGATTGGGCGTGCTTTTGGAGTAAGCGGCGCGAACAAAGCCGCCTCAAAACGGGAGATCGGAAAGGAGACAGGTTATGGCAGAAGATAGTGGTGCGGGTGCTGCAAGTGGGGCGCTGTGGGCGTTGGTAACCATCTTGCTCGTCGTTGCGGTTGTCGCCATCCTCTATTTTGGCGGGTTTTTCAATCGTGGCGAAAAGAAAGAGATTGACATCAATATCAACAAACCGAATTTTCAAGTCTTGCTCCATCGCTGAAGCAGATGGGCAACAAGGCTACGATACCTGAGCAACCTGCTGGCAACGTCACAAGGTGATGCTCGCTAACGATATTCTGTGTGAGTTCGCTGCGTTATTCCTCATCAATTCGGACGGCGCGCCCGCAACCATCTACTTTTTATCGAACTCACACAGCCCTACTCTCTTCGGAGTAACGCCTTGGCATAGTCTCGATTCATACGGGCGATGAAGTCGAGATTGATCTCTTTCGGACACACCGCTTCACACGAGCCGATGTTGGTGCAATTGCCGAAGCCTTCGGCCTCCATCGCATCAACCATATTCACAACGCGTCGGTCTCGTTCCGGCTGTCCTTGCGGTAGGAGTCCGAGGTGCGAAACTTTCGCCGACACAAACAACATGGCTGAAGCATTTTTACAAGCGGCCACGCAGGCTCCGCAGCCGATGCACTGCGCCGCATCCATTGCCAGATCGGCGTCCGTCTTGGAGATGGGGATAGCATTGCCGTCCGGCGTGCCGCCCGTTGACACCGAAACGAAGCCGCCCGCCTGAATGATGCGGTCAAAAGCGCTGCGGTCTACCACCAAGTCTTTGATTAAAGGAAACCCCTTCGCGCGCCAAGGTTCGATGACAATGGTGTCGCCATCTTTGAAGGTTCGCATGTGCAATTGACAGGTCGTCGTCGCGCTTTGCGGCCCGTGAGCAACGGCGTTGATGACCAAACCGCAGGACCCGCAGATACCTTCGCGGCAATCGTGATCGAAAGCAATCGGTTCTTCTCCGCCCGCCGTCAACTTTTCGTTGACGATGTCTAACATCTCCAAAAAAGACATATCCGGCGAGATGTTTTTCGCTTCATACTCAACGAACTTTCCGGTGGCCGTCGGCCCGCTCTGCCGCCAGATGCGTAAGGTTAGATTCATCCTCTTCGACTCCTTCAAGACAGTGACGAGCGACAAGCAGCACCTTGCCCTTGTTGGTCACTGGTTGCTTGTCATTTTATTTATAGCTGCGTTGCGTCATGTGAACGGTTTCGTAAGCCAACGGCTCTTTGTGCAGCCCGGGGGCGTTGCCAACGCCTTGATACTCCCACGCCGCAACGTAAGCGTATTGGTCATCATTGCGTAACGCTTCGCCCTCTTCGGTCTGATACTCTTCGCGGAAGTGCCCGCCGCAAGACTCTTCGCGTTGCAGCGCATCGTAGGCCAATAACTCGCCGAACTCTAAGAAGTCCGCCACCCGCCCGGCCAGTTCGAGCGGTTGATTGAAGTCGGTGGCTTCGCCTAATACGTTGACGTTCTCCCAGAACTCTTGACGAATCGCCGGAATCTTTTCGAGCGCCGCTTTGAGGCTGGCCTCTGTGCGCGCCATGCCGACGTTGTCCCACATCAGCTTACCCAACTCGCGGTGAAAATCGCGCACCGTGCGTTTGCCTTTGATGGCAAGCAGCTTGCGAATGCGTTCATTGACCTCTTCTTCAACCTTCTTGAACTCTTCATGTCCGGTGTCGGGCAGAAACTTTTTCGCCGACGCGAAGTATTCGCCAATCGTGTAGGGCAAGATGAAGTAGCCATCAGCAAGCCCTTGCATTAAGGCGCTCGCGCCTAAACGATTTGCGCCGTGATCGGAGAAGTTCGCTTCGCCAATCACATAGAGACCCGGAATGTTGCTCATCAAGTTGTAATCCACCCACAAACCGCCCATCGTATAGTGAATCGCCGGATAGATGCGCATCGGCGCTTGGTAAGCGTCTTCGCCGGTGATCCGTTCATACATCTCGAAGAGATTGCCGTAGCGTTCGCGGATTTTGTCTTCGCCCAATCGTTTGATCGCGTCTCCGAAATCCAGATAGACGCCGCGCCCCCCCGGCCCGACGCCGCGCCCTTCGTCGCAGACCTGTTTGGCGGCACGCGAAGAGATGTCGCGCGGCGCCAGATTGCCATAGCTCGGATACTTGCGTTCCAGATAGTAGTCGCGGTCTTCTTCGGGGATGTCCTGCGCAGCGCGCCCGTCATCGGCTTTTTTCGGAACCCATACGCGCCCATCGTTGCGCAACGATTCGCTCATCAAGGTGAGTTTCGATTGATGATCGCCGCTCACCGGAATGCAGGTCGGGTGAATCTGCGTATAACAGGGGTTGGCAAACAACGCCCCGCGTTTATAGGCGCGATAGGTCGCTGTAACGTTCGACCCTTGCGCGTTGGTCGAAAGATAGAAGACGTTGCCATAACCGCCCGTCGCCAACACCACCGCATCGGCAGCATGCGAAGCGATCTTTCCGGTCACCAAATCGCGCGTCACGATGCCTTTGGCTTCGCCGTCAATGATGACCAGATCAAGCATCTCGGTGCGCGGAAACATGCGTACCTGACCGAGCGCGGTTTGCCGACACAAAGCTTGATAAGCGCCGAGCAAGAGTTGCTGCCCCGTCTGTCCGCGCGCGTAAAAGGTGCGCGATACCTGCGCGCCACCGAAGGAGCGATTATCGAGCAACCCGCCATACTCGCGCGCAAAGGGCACGCCTTGCGCGACGCACTGATCAATGATGTTGACGCTGACCTCGGCCAGACGATGGACATTGCTTTCGCGGGCGCGGAAATCGCCGCCTTTGATAGTGTCATAAAACAAGCGATAGACGCTGTCGCCGTCGTTGCGATAATTCTTTGCCGCATTGATGCCGCCTTGCGCGGCAATCGAGTGGGCGCGTCGCGGGCTATCTTGAAAGCAGAAGCACTTGATGTGGTAACCCAACTCCGCAAGCGTCGCCGCCGCCGATGCGCCCGCCAGTCCCGAACCGACGACGATCACCTGAAACTTGCGTTTGTTGGCCGGGTTGACGAGTTTGACGGTTTGCTTATAGCTCCGCCATTTGTCTGCCAGCGCCCCGCTGGGAACTTTCGCGTCTAATTTCATAGTCACCTTTACCGATAAAAGGATGTCCAACTCAGCGGGTGAATGGGTAATCTGCGGTATTCATTCCGCTACCCGCTCATCGTTTCATCCCTTGACTGCCTCCTGCCGAATCACTTCACCCATTTCGCCAGCACGGCGATGGGAATCATACAATTGCCGATGAAGATCACCGCCGCAGCGATGCGCGCAAAACTGCTACAGGCTTGCTCAGTTGCCTTGCTGCGCAATCCCAAAGATTGAAACAGGCTGCTCACGCCGTGACTCAAGTGCAAACAGAGGAGCCCCATCGAGAGAATATAAAAGATCGCCACGCCGATATTGGAGAACCCCTCAATCATCATGCGATAGACATCGTGGCGACCGGCATAGTCGCGCAACTCCAGATAGCTCGGCTCAACGACGCCAATCGTGAAGTGCAAGAGGTGATAAATGACGAATGCCAGGACGATCAAGCCGCTGAAAAGGATCGTCTGCGAAGCGAAACTCGCCGCCACCACATGGCTGCTGGCATACCCTACCGGGCGCGCCGCGCGATTTTCGCGCACCAGCAAGATGGCCGAGGTGATGTGCAAGATAACCAGCACGAGCAGTCCGATGCGCCCGCCCCATAGCAGCGAAGGCGTCGCCTTTAAGAACGCCGCATAGCCATTGAGCTTTTCCGGTCCGAGAAAGATTTGCAGATTGCCCAGCATGTGAACGATCACAAAGAAGAAGAGCAGCAGCCCCGTGAGGGCCATGACGTACTTCTTACCGAGCGAAGATTGAAAGAGCCGTTTCCAATTATTCATCCAAATATGCCTCAAACCTATAATTCAGACCCGACTTGCGTGCGCGTTGTGCTGCTCGGTCAGCCCTTGCCGACCTAATTGCGGCCTGACTTGCTCAACTTTGGAGTATGGGAATGTAATAACCGAAACCGCGCCCGTCAAGGCAGGTCATAGCGGCACAGGATAAAGATGAAGCAGGCGGACAGAAACATTCCGCTCTTTGACGGAGCAGACACAAGGAGAAATGAAGACCGAAAGCAGAGAAGCGGATGAGCAGAGATTCAGAAGCCCTGCCCGCGTCAATCCGTACAACCCCTGTTTGGTCGTGGTTTATTCTTTCTCTGTTGGGAAACTTCTCTGAGAAAGTGGAACAACCAGCGGGCTTCGGCTTGCTGACAAGGTATCCAACATCCAGGCTTGCGCGAATAGATAAGCCAAAGCGCCGACGATCCAGAACACCGGCCAGAAGACCAGCCCCGTCGTGCCCGCTAAAATCGCAGTAGCGAACTCGGTGATAGCGAGCGTGCACAGTACAGAAAGCGATTCAGCCAATACCCTCTTCATCACATTTCTCCATTGCTGGTTTCAATAATTCGATTGCAGACCGAGGCGGGCTGCTCCGCTTCAGGGTGGCAGCAAGCGGTCCAGACTGGTGAGCAAGTCTTTGCCGCGCAGGTCGGGCTGCCCTTTTTTCGTGTTGTTAAGCGAGATGACTTTGCCTTCTGGGTCGAGCAACACGGTCGTCGGATAAGAACGCACGCGCAGATTGCGAATCACATTTTGAATGCTATCGCGTCGCGTTGCGGTCGTCGCTGCCGCCGCTTATCATGCCCGCGCAGCAAAACCGCCTCTCAGAAAGGTTGACCGATGCAGACGGCACAAGCACAAGCTCTCACCTTACCCGCCCTCGCGCTCGATGATTACCGCATCGCCGGAGTCGAACAGATTCTCACCCCGGCGCTCGCTGTTTACACCGACAAAGTCGAAGCCAATCTCAGCACGACGCTCAATTTGCTCAACGGCAACGGCGACCGCTGGCGGCCTCACGTTAAAACCTCGAAGCTCGCCTCCGCCATGCGGCGCATAGTCGAGCGCGGCATTCACAACTTCAAATGCTCGACGACGCTCGAACTCAAAACCGTTTGCGAAGTCGGCGCGCAGGATGTCTTGCTCGCCTATCCGGCAGTCGGCGCAAATGCGGCGCGCGTGTGCCAGCTTGCCGAACAATTCGCCGCCGTGCGCCTCTCTGCGCTCGTTGAAAACGGCGAACAGATCGAAGCTTGGCGCGGCAGCCGACTCGGCATCTTCATGGATGTCAACCCCGGCATGGATCGTACGGGCATCGAACAAGATCGCGTCGCTGACATCATTCGCCTTGCCAAAGAGATTCAAACCGCCGGATTGGAATTTCGCGGCCTCCACTATTACGACGGGCAGCTTTCGAAATACGAATTGACCGAGCGCGAAACGGTCGCGCATCGCGGCTATGACCAGTTGATGAAGCTGATCGCCGCGCTACGGGATTCGGGAATTGAAGTCGGCGAAGTGATAACCGCAGGCACACCGGCATTTCCTTGCAGTCTGAGCTATGCGCCGTTTCGAAACGCCAACTTTGTGCATCGCGTCTCGCCCGGCACCGTAGTCTATTCGGATTGCACCAGTCTGGCGCAGTTGCCGGATGACTGGCCTTATCAACCTGCCGCCGTCGTCCTTTCGACCGTCGTCAGCCGCCCGACGCCCGAGCGCATCACATGCGATGGCGGGCACAAAACGGTGTCGGCGGATTCAGGCGTGCCGACCTGTGCCGTCATCGGGCATAACGAGTTATTGCCCGCGCGCCCCAGCGAAGAGCATTTGCCGATGGAGGTGTCGGGGAACGTCGCGCCGCTTGCCATCGGCGAAGTGTTGTACCTCGTGCCGCGCCACGTCTGCCCAACGGTGAATAACTTCGATTACGCCGTGATTGTTGAAGGCGGTCGCATCATCGGCGTTGAGCCGGTCACGGCGCGCGGCAGAGAAAGGCCGCTGGCTGAGTAATCGTTAGGTCATTAAGGAATGACCTTCACGATAGCCCGGTTTGACCTTCCTCCATCGGCGCTTATGGCTTGCAAAGTCAATGTGTGCGGCTCACCCGTCAACGTTGCAGGGAGGCGTGCGCGAATTTCAGTCGCGCTCACCCATTCGGTTGGTACGGGCGCGTCGTTGACCCACAACACGATTCCCGCTTTGAAGGCGACGCCGCCAATCGTCATCAGCGCGTCGCCGCTTCCGGCCTTCAACCGCTTACGCGACAACCGCGTGATGAGCGGGCCGTTTTCAATCGTCAGCTTCACGGAATTGGAGAGATTGCCGTCTTCGTTTCGCACCCGAATTTCCAGCACAGCGGCGCGCGCGAAGAATGTGTTTGGCAACAGGGCTTGCAATTGCTGGCGCGAGACGAAAGCGGCGCTCACCCTCTCGCCTGCGACCTCTGCGATAGCCGCGCGTTGAAAGCGTTCGCCGGTCAGCAAAACCGTGAAGCCTTCTGCGCCCGTTGAAGTCTGTGACGGCGTAATAGTCAAAATGCGCGGCGCATCTTCGAAGATGAGAAAGCGTGCGGCAGCAGAAATCTCGCCTTGCGGATTGCGAACTCGAATGTCAACTGCGCCGCCTTCGCTAATGAGGGTTGCGCTCACTTTGGCTTCGAGTTCACTACTCGATTTCTGCGTTGTCACCAGTTCAGTTTGCCCGAATAAGATGATCGCGCCGGGGAGAAAATTTTCTCCTGACAAGGCGAGCGCAAATGTTGATGTGCCAGCATGAATCGTTGCTGGTGTGAGCGCGCGAATCGCTGGTTTTACAGTCAGCGCATCGCCGTTGACTTTTGCGCCCGGCGAAAAGAGGCGTGCGGCGTTGCGGGCTACGTCACTGTGGCGAGCGAATGTCGCGCCGTCAACATCAGGTTGACGATTGAGCGATTGCCCCGCGTTACCTTCGCTGGCGCTGATGACGATCTCCTGAATAAGCCTACCTTGCCCGTCTTCGAGCCTGATCTTATCGCCGCTGTTATTGAGCGACAGCCCGCCCGATGAGGCTTTGAAGACTAAACGGTTTTCCATCGCGTTGCCGAACCTGCCTGTAGGAGCGCCGCCGCCGAAAACGACAACTGCCTCGCGGGGCGGCAGAAGCGTGCCTTCTGCAAAGATGTGGCGCACAGCATCGGCATCAGAAAGTTTGTAGCCCGATAAATCGAGCGGGGCAGAGGTGCGGTTGATAATCTCGATAAACTCATCTTGCGAAGTGCTGCGCGTGCCATCACCGTTGGCGTCGCCCGCTACGCCGTCGGGCGGATCGGCCAGATATTCGTTGATGACCAGCGGATTGCTGATTAAGACGGCGAGCGCCAGGGAATTCGAAATGCCGAAATCGGGGTTGTCAACGCGCAGCAAGAGATTGCCCGCTTTTTGGGTGAAGCGCGCCGGAAGTTTGACTTCGAGTTGCTGCTCGCTAAGAAACAGAGTTTCAAGCGATGATGTGAGACGCGCGTCTTCGATGACGCGAGCAATAATACCCCGCTGAAACTGTTCCCCTTTGAGTCTGAGCAATACCTCGCCTGCGCCTTCGATGAGGCTGTTGGGGATGATCTCTGCAATCACGGGCGGGCGCGGAAAGACGGTAAAGAGCGCATCATTCGAGACGATGCCATCGCCGTTTTGCACGCGCACGGCGCGGGTGCCCGGCTCAGCGATGAGCGCAGCGGGCACCTCGGCTTCGAGCGCGGTTGCCGACAGGCGGCGCGTCGTCAGCAGAATTTGATCGAAGAAGACCAGAGCGCCGCTTTGAAAATTCGCGCCGCTAATCGCCAGCGTAAAACCTGCTGCACCTGCGATGGCTTGCGCGGGTGCAAGCGCACTGAGGCGGGCGCTCGGCGATACGATTTCGATTGTCGTTTCTCGTGACTCTTGTCCGTCGCCATTTCGCACCTTCACGCGCCGCGTTCCGGTTGTCGCCAGCAGCGTGGCGGGCAATTTGGCGCGCAACTCGCGCGGGTTGGCGAAGGTGGTTAGCACGGCACTCCCTTCGATCACCACGCCGGAGGTCGGTTCGAAGTTGACGCCTCTGACAAAGAGCGTGGCATCCGTCGCGCCGACCAGCAGGTTTCTCGGTGCAACACCGATCAATTGCGGCGGCGGCGGCACAATCAGGAGCGACTGGCGGTTCGAACGATTGCCTCCCGCGTTGCGAACCAAGAGATCATGCCTACCGGCAAGGGCGGTTACCGTTGTTGGCACGGTAGCGACCAGCAAGTCAGCATTGACGAATTGCGTTGGCGCAGGCGCATCGTCAATGAAGACGGCGGAGTCGTGTGCAAAGCCGCTGCCATGAACGGCGACGTTGGCTTGCTCGGCAAATTGCGGAAGGTTGTCGGGCACCAGTTCGCTGATGCGCGGAGCCAGAGAGAAGGCTGCGCCGCTTACGGATGCGCCAGGCGAAAAGAGAGCGCCCGCGCTTTGTGCGAGGCTCGAATGGAGCGCGAAGCTGAGGCCGATGATTTCAGGGTGGCGATTGAGGGATTGATTCGCGCCGCCTTCGGTTGAGCCATAAATAAGCTGTTCGACAACCACATTGGAATGATCTTTGAGGGTGATTGTATCGCCCGCATTGTTGAGCGAAAGAGCAGCGGTGAAGACCAGACCATTGCGGCTGGCGTTGCCGAACTCTCCGGTCGGTGTGCCGCCTCCGAAAACCACCGCCGCTTCGTTGGCCGGAATGATCGTCCCTGCCGGAAAGATGAAGCGTTGCTGCGCGGCATCGCTTAGGGTAAAGCCGCTCGCATCCACAGGCGCGTCAGTGCGATTGATAATCTCGATGAACTCATCTTGCGAGGTGCTGGTTGTGCCATCGCCATTGGCATCGCCCGCTGCATCAGCCGGTGGGTCGGCCAAAAATTCGTTGATGCCGATGGCGCTGAAGACCGTAAAGGGAAGCGCATTCGAAACGAAGGCATCGGGATTGTGGACGCTGATTTGATACGTGGCGGGTATCTGCGTAATGGCGTCGGGCAGCAGGGCAATCAGATGAGTGGAGCTAATGAATTGCGTATGGATCGCCGTCTGATTGGCAAAGACCTGCGCGCCGTTTTGAAACTTATCGCCGTTGATGGTCAACTCAGTCGCGCCGGTTCCAGCGATGATCCATTGCGGCGTGAGGGTCTGAATCACCGGATCGTCGCTGATGAACGGGCGACCGTTGACGCGTGCGCCGGGAGAAAACCGCCCGACACTACCGGGCGCAGAGGTGTGAGCGACGAAATCGCCTGTCAGGTCAGGGCTGCGCGTTAAGGATTGGTCAATGTCGCTGGCCGGTGGCGGATAATCCCTTCTTGCGACTTCAACATTGGCAGCGTTTTTGATGATGATGGAATCGCCCGTGTTATTGAGGCTCAACCCTGCGCCGCCGATGGCAAAGACCAAGCCGTTCGCCTGCGCGTTGCCGAAACTGCCGGTGGGCGCGCCGCCGCCGAAGATGACAGCGGCTTCGCCCGCAGGAATAATCTTGCCCGCCGGGATGACGAAGCGCACTTGTGCCGCATCGCTCACAGTAAAGCCGCCGATGTCGAGCGGCAGCAGGCCGAAGTTGACGATTTCAACAAACTCGTCCTGCGTAGTGTTGTTGACCCCATCGCCGTTAGCATCGCCGTTCAGCCCGGTTGCAGACGGGTCGGCAAGGTATTCATTGATGATTACCGTTGGCGACACAAGGCTAACCTTGATGAGTGACGAAGGGCGCGAATCTGCGGTCTTTACGAAGCCGCTCGACCAAGCAGCCAATAACAGCGTGCAGAGCAGAGAGATCGCAAGAAGCGTTTTGTCATTCATAATCCATCTCCACAATTGTTCTAAGGCTTCGAATTGGTTCTACAATGCCAAACAACCGATTTTGCAACCTTGCTCTCCGCAGAGGCGGCGTCGGGAGATTCAACAGAGGTTGCTTGACTCGCATTCGCAGCGAACCGAGAGGGGGAGGGAAGAAGGTGACAACACGCGCCTGCGCCGAGGGATTCGGCAACGCCACTCGGCAGCGCCATCGCGTGCGCCAATCTGCGAATTTAGATTGCGAGTGATGCGGGGATTGATAGGCTCACTCTTCATGACGCAAAGCCGGGACAACGCGTTGCAAAAATTTTCCCGACCATATCTGTCACCCCCTCACTTGAAAAAGGCGAGTAAATGAATTATCAACTCCGTGCAATGAAACGGCGCAGGCGTTCGGAAACGCGGCGCGTCAATCTTTCGGGAGGGCGATGATGATTAAGCGAAGAATGGAACACGAATTGGGACTCGATTTCCTGCGCGTCGTCGAAGAAGCGGCGATTGCTTCGGCGCATACGATGGGGCAAGGCAAGCGTAAATACTCGGACGGAGTGGCGGTCGAAGCGATGCGCCAGACGATGGATACTGTGCCGATGCGCGGCGAAATCGTCATCGGCGAAGGCGAACGCGATGAAGCGCCGATGCTCTATATCGGCGAGAAAGTCGGACTGGGATATAAAGACGGCGTTGAAAATCTGAATCGCTTTCCCGAAGTGGACATCGCCGTTGACCCGCTGGAAGGCACGAACCTCTGCGCCACCGGGTCGCCCAATGCCATTGCCGTGATGGCTTGTTCGGAAAAAGGTGGCCTGTTGCGCGCGCCCGATGTCTATATGCAGAAGCTCATCGTCGGGCCTGCCGCCAAAGGCGCGGTTGATCTGGACGCGCCGCCGAAAGAGAACCTTAAAGCCATCGCCCGCCGGTTGAGCCGCGATATTCAAGACCTCACGGTCATCGTGTTGGACCGTCCGCGCCATCAGAAATTGATTACCGATATTCGGGAGGCCGGAGCGCGCATCAAACTCATCACCGACGGCGATCTGTCGGCGGGCATCTCGGCAGCCGTAGCCGGTTCGGGTGTGCATGCGGTGATGGGCACGGGCGGCGCGCCGGAAGGGGTGCTGACGGCGGCGGCGATGAAATGTTTGAACGGACAAATCCTCGCGCGCTTCGTATTGAAAGAGCAGCTTGAAGACCTCGAAGACCGCAGCCGCATCCCGGAAGGCGTCGTCGAACGCATGCAGGAGATGGGCATTAAAGACCCGGCGCGCATTTATGATACGGACGATCTAGCGCCCGGTAAAAACGTCATCTTCGCGGCGACAGGCGTAACCGATGGAACGATTCTGCGCGGCGTCCGCTTCTTCGGAACCGGCACGCGCACGCACTCCGTCATTATGGCCTCCGACAAAAACAACCTCGTGCGCTTCATTGACACCGTACACATCGAAGGCGGGCCGAGCACCGTCGTTCGCTTCTAGGGCGAATCGGAGAGGAGGAGCCGGTAGCCGCTGCAAGGCGAACCACCGGCAGCGGTTAAGAAAGCGTATTTACGAGTCCGGCAATCGCTGTCGTTCTGTTCAGGTATAATAAAGCGACCGGCAGCCAAGCTGCGTGAACCGGGCATTGACCCGGATCAAATTTAGTTGCTCAATCGAGCAGGTTCTGTCGCCATATCCCGACCCTTGAGCGAAAAGGCTTCGCTCTGCGGGATACCTCTGCCCCCTGCTTTATGGGTTTCTTGCCCGCCCTTTGGCCTGTGACTACAATACCCAACGTGAAAACGATCACTGTAGGAATCAGCGGCGCGTCGGGCGCAATCTACGCGCAACGCCTCTTGAGGCAACTGGAGGCGAGCGCCGAAGTCCGCCGCATCAACCTCGTTGTCAGCGGCCCGGCGCGGCGCGTCATCAGCGATGAACTCGACATCAGCGCGGCGGTTGATAGCGAACAGATGATGGCGCAGATGATCGGGCGACCGTCGCAAAAGACCGTCTGCTTTTCACAAAACGACATTGGCGCCAGCATCGCCTCCGGCTCTTATCCGGTTGATGCCATGGTGATCGTTCCCTGTTCGGCTTCCACCTTAGGGGTGTTGGCAACGGGTGCCAGTCGAAATCTTTTGCATCGCGCGGCGGATGTCTGCTTGAAAGAGGATCGCAAACTCATTCTGGTGTTGCGTGAGACGCCGCTGTCGCTCGTGCATCTGGAAAATATGCTCAAGCTCAGACAGGCGGGAGCCTTGATCGTGCCTGCTATGCCCGCGTTCTATCATCGCCCGAAAGACCTCAACGAAATGGCAGATCATTTCATTTATCGTTTGATGGATCATCTAGGGCTGTCGCATTCGCTGGAGACCATGTGGCAAGGGCAGACGAAGATGTGACGAGTGATGAGTGACCCGTTTACGAGGTCGCTTGCTAATGAGTTCGCCAGTTGTACCGCGTTATGACTGTCTGTTTCTGTCGCTGGTCACAGGTCGCTCATCGCGGGGAGAGGAGTCTGATGACAATAACCGAACGGCTGCGCATTACATTGGAGATGATTAAGATCGAGCATACGCTCTTTGCCTTGCCCTTTGCCTTTTTGGGGGCGACGCTGGCGGCGCGCGAGATGCCGCCGCAGCCGCTCGGTTTCTGGTTTTCTCGCCTGTTATGGATTACGGTAGCGATGGTTGGTGCGCGGTCGGCGGCCATGACCTTCAATCGCATCGCCGACCGTCAATTCGATGCTGAGAACCCGCGCACGGCCATGCGCGCTCTGCCTGCAGGCTTGTTAGATGTGCGCTTCGCGTGGGTCTTCACCTTGATAGCGGCGCTGATCTTTTTGCTGGCAGCGTGGCAACTCAATCGCTTGACCTTGATCTTGTCGCCGGTCGCGCTCGGCTCCGTATTGCTCTACTCCTACACCAAGCGATTCACGGCGCTCGCGCATTTGGTGTTGGGGTGGTGTTTGTCCATCGCTCCGGCAGGCGCCTGGATTGCGATACAGGGTCGCTTGACCCTGCTGCCGGTGTTGCTATCAGCGGCGGTGATGTTGTGGACGACGGGCTTCGATGTCTTGTATGCCTGTCAGGATTACGAGTTTGACCGCCAAGCGGGGTTGCATTCGATACCGAAACGCTTCGGCATCGAAAAAGCCTTATGGATTGCGCGCGGCTTGCACGTTTTGATGTTCACGGTGTTGATGATCTTTTTCCGGCAGGCGGCGCTCGGATGGATGGGGTTTGTCGGCGTGTTGGCAACGGGCGCGCTGTTGATTTACCAACACAGTCTGGTAAAGGCGAATGATTTGTCGCGCCTCAACGCGGCATTCTTTACGACCAATGCTTTCGTGAGCGTGATCTTATTTGTCACCATCGCCGCCGACGTGTTCCTCGGATGAGTTGAGATGCCTAGTGAAGAGTGAACATTCTGACAAGTGGTTACTTAGATGTAAGACAGGCAATGTTTGAAAAAAGATTAAACAACGGATACCCTCGTGTTAAGAGTGGGAGGTGAAAGGAGAGTTTCCTATGGTTCAACAAATTGAGGAGTTGGCAGAAAGTGAGGGCGTAATCGACGAAGCCACGCTTGACGAAACGGTCACCCCGCAAGGATATGGCATTTCAAGTTTTGGAGCCGATTACGATGTAGATGGACTGGTCAGAAGATTAAAGCGCGAAGACATATTTGTCCCGGATTTTCAGCGAGATTATGTCTGGAAAATAGCAGAAGCTTCGCGGTTTATTGAATCTCTCTTATTAGGACTACCTGTTCCTGGTATCTTCTTGGCGCGTGAATCAGAGACGAACAAACTCTTAGTAATTGATGGCCAGCAACGTCTCAAAACCCTGCAATTTTTTTACGAGGGCATCTTTGACCCTAAACCTCACGAAAAAACTCAACGAGTTTTTGCC
>CAYXVU010000154.1:11811-14561 GCA_964468725.1 uncultured Clostridia bacterium | reverse complement strand
TTCGTGAGCATTCGAGACTATTCGCGCAATTCGTGGCAACCTTGTTTTGCTGCATCGGGCGTGCGATGACGGACAGCGAATTACGAACTCTTACTTGTAAGGAGAAACCCAATGCCACTTGTTGAAGTGAGTCTGATCGAAGGGCGCACGCCCGAACAACTGCGTTCGCTGATTACCAACTTGACCGAAGCGGTGCAGACCAGCGTCGGCGCAGCGCCCGAAGCGATTCGCGTCATCGTGCGCGAAGTTCCGGCTACGCATTGGGCAGTCGGCGGCGTGCCGTTGGCCGAACGCGATAAGAAGTAGATTGCGCGATTGCTAAGGTAACGACTTTTTCTGTCAGGCTCTTGAAGGTGAGCCGAGTCGTCGTGTAGCACTCTCCGACAACGGCATAAGCAATGCCGCTTGGCTTATGACGGCAGCGGGTTTACGACGGCATCGCGTCGTCGGCGCACGCTCCACGCGGTGAAGTGTTCGCCTGTGAAAACAATCTGGGTGACGGGTTTACTGCCGCCCTGACTTTCGCGCCGCAGATAGTCGCTCACATCCATCCAGCGAATCTCGCCGTTCGAGGTGCGAATCACCAACATTACAGGGTAAGCCTGTTGCTGCCAGTAATCTGCCCATCGCGGATTCTTGATGTGAAAGACTTCCGCGTCGTCGCGTTTCCGTTTGGTCAAGTAGGAGTCGCCGGATTTGAGTTGCAGATAGAGCCGATGGCCGGTGGCGCGGCCTTCGTCGTCTTTGAACTCGATTTCGCCGTCAATGCCGTGATCGCTGTTGGTGTAGCCGCGATAGATTTGTCCGGCTTCGGCGGAGATGGTGTAGGCATGGCCGACGAGAATCAGCTCGCGGCTTTCGTTATCAATGCTCGCCTGACTGATTGCCTGCTCGGTGCGCGCTTGTTCTTTCACCGCAGGCGATTCGAACTTCTCTTCCATCGCGTCGCGCAGGTTGATCGCCTTTCCGCAGTCAGGGCAAAAGACTTTACCTTTGCCGCCCGGAGCAAGTGCCTTGTCAATCTTGGCCTGTTCCGTGAACGGCTGATTGTGACCGTCGCACTTTTTGTTGCTGCAAAAATAACGGCGCAGCCGCTTAACCTCTTGCGCGTGTGCGTGCAGGTGATCGTGAACGTAGCGCAGAAAAACGAGGCGCGAATTTTCATCTACTTCGGGGGTGAAATAGACATCCAGCCGCGCCGCGCCTTCGGTTTCGCGGATGAGCTTCAGCCCTACTCGCTCGCCGGTTTGCGTTTTGAAATCGGCGGCGTCTTTCCATAACTCGTCAGCCTCAAAAGCCCGCGTGTGATGCAGCCGAACCACCAACGTCGCGTAGACCTCTTCGATATGGCCGTTGAAGCGATAGGTCACCAGCACGTTGGGGTGGCCGGGTTGCTCTTTCTGTTCGCGGCGAAAATAACTGGGAAAGGTCAGTATCGCTGTGCTGCCGGAAGGCTGGCGCAAACACCATGCCCGTTTGACGAAGGTTTCATGCAGCGTGCGTAGGACGACGGCTTCATCGTCAGCAGGCAAACGGTGGAAGTCTTGATAATCCAACTCGCCTGCCAGCAATTCGTCTTCCCCGATGCAGCCGAGTTCTTGCGGATGTTTCCGCACCTGTCGCACGACGGCGGCAGCATAGCGGCTGAGGATTTCGGGGCGCAGCAGAATGAAGCCGCCGAAATCTACCCGCTTAATCATTCCCGGCCCGTCGAGCAGGTCAATGACCGCCTCTAGCTGTGCAAGATCGAAACTCTCGCCGCGCAAGGTCATCTCCATGCGCTGCTTCAGTTCGGCCAGTCGCAACAGAATCCACCCGCTATCGCGCAATTTCAATATCTCTTCTTTCATCCGGCGATAGAGCGCGGGCGAGGTTGTTTTCGTGATGCTCTGCCAGTCAATGGCGTCGATGATGGCTTTGCGTAACTCGGCGCATCCTTCTTCGGTCTTCGCGCTGGTCTGGTGCAGAGAGAGAAAGCCGCGCTCTGTGATGAACTTATTCATGTGGGCATCGCTGACCACCAACCCGCCGCGATCAATGCGCCCGGCGACCAGTAATTTGGCGAAAGGCTTGTTCGTCGCTTTTTGCAAATCACGATCCCACTGGCCGAGTCCGTCGAACAGCTTTTCGTCCTGCGGGTTGAAGACCAAAACCGCCGCCGCCGTGTCGTTCATGAAAATCTGATGGACAAGGCGATAGTCTACCTGTCCGGCGAAATCCCATAGCCAGATTTCGCGCTCGATACCATCCGGGTTCGCCTCGTGCTCCAGCTTCCAATGCGTAGCCCACGCGCCATCGGTCGAATCGGTCTCCTCGAAACAGTCGCGCCCAAGCCGGTTGGCCAATCCGGTTTTGCCGACGCCCGATTCGCCGACGAGCAAGACTTTCGCGTTGGTGTACTGCGCGTATTCCGGCGTGGTCGCTGTGACCGATTCGACGGCTATCGGCGTTTGAGCTTCCGTAGCATATTCCGAAATGTCCCACACCCGCATAACGCCATTCGCTGCCCCTGAATAGGCCTCACGACCATCGGGGCTGAAGGCGACGCTTCGGACGTAGGAGGAGTGGTCTTCGAGGGTGCGAAGCGAGCGACCGGACTCGACCTCCCACAGGCGCACGGTGTTGTCGTCTGAGCCGGAGAGAGCGAAGCGACCATCGGGGCTGAAGGCGACGCTGAGGACGGAGGAGGAGTGGCCTTCGAGGGTGCGAAGCGAGCGACCGGACTCGACCTCCCACAGGCGCACGGTGTT
>CAYXVU010000154.1:7566-11711 GCA_964468725.1 uncultured Clostridia bacterium | reverse complement strand
GAGGGTGCGAAGCGAGCGACCGGACTCGACCTCCCACAGGCGCACGGTGTTGTCGCGTGAGCCGGAGAGAGCGAAGCGACCATCGGGGCTGAAGGCGACGGATTGAATCGCCCCCGTATGGCCGAGCGACATGATCTTTTTCTCGAATCGCTCCCGCGCTTGCTGAGCCTCTTGAACCTCCTGCGGTGTCGGCGCTTCTTGCGGGCGGCAGGCTTCGAGGAGTTTGGCATACTCCTGCTCGCGCGTCTGCGGCAGCCAGTTGATGGAGAGGAACTGCGCCAGCGAGCCTGTGACTTCGGCCTCGTCGAGCCGCAGGGGGATGAGGCGGCGCTCAGTGTTGAGCGGGTCGCGGTAACGAAACGTGTAGCTTTCGAGCTTCGCCCAATCAGAGCCGAGCGCATTGGCAGACAGGCACAACACCAAGATGCGCGAATGTTCCAACCCGTCTTCGATCTTCGCGGGGATGCTGTCGCCGGGTTTGACTTGCCACTCGTCAAACCAGACTTGCAGGCCATCGGCGCGCAAACGTTCGGCCACTGCGCGCACAACCTCTTTGTCCTTTGCGCTGTGGCTGAGGAATACATCGTATTTGAATCCGGCCATAGTTCACCTTTGCTATCGTTGGGCTGCGTTCCCCTCTCACTCGAAGTTCGGCTTTTTTATCGCCGCACTCCAAAACGCTTCGCGCTCCCTGCACGCCATCGCCATTGGCTTGCTCTGCTCGCTGCGATCAAGTCTATCGGTTGTGGCTTCGATGGTCGAAGAAAACGAAGACGAAAGGCCACCAACTCGGTGGCCTGCTCTGCGGATTACACATGAAAGTGGAGCTGAGGGGATTCGAACCCCTGACTTCCTGATTGCGAACCAGGCGCTCTGCCAGCTGAGCTACAGCCCCAAAAAGGAAGTCAAATGGTACGCAATGCCCTTCATCAGTGTCAAGTAAGACGACTTAACCGATGATCTAATTTCTCGGGCGGCGTTTATATGGGCTTTCGCCAATCGTGCGGTGCGCTTCCAGCCACTTGGCGGCTTCGTCCGCCGTTTTGACTTCGCCTTGCAGCACCGCCAGAAAGAGATCATGGGTCAGCACGGTGTTGAAAGGCGATTCGTACACGATAGCTTTTTGTTGACCGCTTAGTTTTAAGATGAACGGAATGCGCAGGTCGAGCGGAGCCGTCAAACTCGGCGCATCTTCGGGCGGCCAGAAATTCGCCGCGTCTTTCCAATTCTTCGACCGCAAGGGGTGATCTGCGGAGATCAATACCGTCGTGCTGTCCCACACGCCCGCCTCTTCCATCGCGCGACGCAATTCGCCCAGCGTGAGGTCGGCCAGCGCCAAATTGTCGAGGTAGTTGCTTGAGCGGTTGCGTTTGAATTCGTCGGTGCGCCGGTTGTAGATCACCGGCAGATGCGGAATCGGCAGGTGCAGAAGCGTGATGCCCAGATTGGGGTCGGTCACCATCTGCTTTGCGTCCGCCAGACTGTTGAAGTAGAGATTCAATCGGCGTCTGAGGTTCGAGGTTGCGGCTTTGGTATTGAGGATGCGCAGATTGGCAAGAAAGGGAATCGTCGCCGCTACCATTTGCAGTTGATTCTTTGCCCGTTCGCCCAATGAACGGGTGTTCGAAGCGCCGGTGCGGCACACCGTCAAACTGTTGCCGATTACCCGACCGTAGGGATGATAGTAGCCGGTCAAGGCGGTGTTATAACCGAGTTCGCGTGCCTGCGAGAAGAGTGTCGGCGCTTTGCTCCAACCGACAGGCTCCGGCTCTTCGCCGAAGAAGAGCAGCAATTCATCCGGGCTGACCGGTCGAGCGCGTGAAACTAACTTGCCGGTGATGAGGGCGGGCATCGAGAGTAGAGTTTGATAAGCGGGCGGATAGGCGTTGGTCGCAGAGAGGGCTTCGGCGCGAAACCGATCCATCTCCGGCATCTGCAAACTCTGCGGGCGTTGGGCAAAGGCCAGCCGTTGATCGAGTTCATCGAAGATCATCCAAACGATGCGCGGCGACTGCGGTTTGGCGGGCAAAACGGGTGCGGGCGACTGTTCTTGCGATTTGGTCATCACCCAAATCGTCTGCCCGAAGGTGATGAAGAGAAAAGGAAACATCACCGTCACAATCACTGCTCCGGCTTTGGCAATCGGGCGGTGAAACTGGATCAGCGCAACGAGTAACGCCAACAAGATCAGGACGCGCAACAGCGCCAGCCAGTTCCAACTCAAGATCAACGCCCAATCGTTCAGGGCCAGACGCGGATATTCGGTAATCAAGATGCCGTTGATGACGGCGACCAGTACGAAGAGAAAGACTCCCCGGGCGAGTGGCATAGCCCACGAGTAACGCGACCGTCGAGCGAAAGTGAGAGCGAGCCAGAACACCAAAGCAAGTGCGGGCAAGGTGAGAAAGACGGCGGCATAGTTATTCAAATCGTAGCGTTGCCATTGGGCTTGCGGGTTGAGAGATGCGACGATCAACTGTGCCCACACGACGATGAAACAGAGATTTGCGAGCGATAAGGCTCGCAAGAAATCTTTCAACAACTGGCATCTCCTCCTGCGGCTTGCTCCGTCTTCTTTCGCAACCAGTAGAGCCACCGCGCCGTGCCGGGTTCGTGTTGCGAGCGCACGATGTCGAAATGGCGACGGCAAGTCGCTTCAAAGGATTCCACTGTGAGGTCTGTAAACAGATGATCGCGCCCGCGCGTGAGCGTGCGAAACATCGAATCGTTCGGCGCGATGAATTCGACGATGACCGTATCGGTCGTTAATTCGGCTGCCAGAGCCATAATCTCCGCAAGCGGTATGCGCTCGCTCACCAGCAGGTGATGAATCAATGCCAACATCAACAGCGCATCGAACCCGCCGCGCGCACGCTCTAAAAAGCCCGCGCATTCACGATTGCGCCAACCCATCGGCGGGCTCGGACGGCTGAGGTCTACTCGGAGCGGTAAGATATCGAGCTTTTCCGCCCGCGCTTTGCGCCATACTTCGCCCGCAACGACGGCGTCATAATCTATGGCCACGACGGTTGCGCCGCTCTTTGCCGCCAGCACGCTGAAGTGGCCGGTGTTGCAGCCGATGTCTAAGACGCGTCGCGGCTGCGCCTCGCGCAAGGCTTGTTCGACAAAGGCGCATTTGGCTTGAAAGTGCGCCTGCGAATAGTTGTTCGCGGCCATGTACTCTGACCAAGTCGAGTGTTTGCCGCCCTGCGGTTCGACTCTCTTGAGCAGGCGGCGCAGCCGTTTGAAGGTCGCACCGAGGATGAAGCGAGCCTTTTCAGCATTGTCGAGCGTGCGCTTTTGGTAGATGGCGGTGTCGTCTTGCCGATGTTTTTTCGCCAACCAAGTCGGCAGAGTCGTGATCGTTAGAAACGACGGCGAAAGCTTTTGCAACCCGCCGCAGAGTTGATAAACGTCTTCCGGCTCTAACCCATCGCGGCGCGATAACAGCAGGCGGTCGAGCGCGATGCCGAAATGTTTGTTGACCAACAAGGGCAGCAAAAAGGTGCGCTCGAACTGCGCGCTGGCCAGCCACACGGGGTCTTTCGCGTCGCGCGGCTCGAACGACAACAGGTCTACGAAGACCGGCGTCGTGCCGCGAAAGAGAATGTTGTCAGGCGTTGCATCTTTTAGCCCCCATCCGTCTTTCAATAAACTTTCTGCCAGATCGAGCGTCAAACTCGCCGCTGCATAGAGCATCTCCGGCAACCATTCATAAGGGTAACTGGCAAAGGGTATGACTTCGTGTTTGACGATGCGCGCGCTTTGTGTGTTTTCGTGCAGATGATGCACTTCGGGATTGGTCAGCAACGCTTCGGATTCGAGGGGGCTGAGAAACTCCGTCCGCACCAACTGCCCCGACTGAATGAATCTCTTTGCCGTCGCAGAACCGAGAAAGCTTTGCAAGTCCGCCGCCGCCGCTTCATTGATGATGCGGATGATGTCGCCGCCGATCTTTAGCAAACGTCCGCCGGGGTCGCGAAACGAAGCCGCCAACTCGTTCGACGGCAGCGGCGCGACTGAGTTCTCTAGCTCAGACATAGTTCTTCACTGGGAAAAGCGCGATGACTGAAATCAGGCCGGAGGGAAAGAACGAAACGAAGGCGTGTCGTTGCTGTTGACCGGATACCGCTTTCCGCTCCCGG
>CAYXVU010000154.1:0-7466 GCA_964468725.1 uncultured Clostridia bacterium | reverse complement strand
GAACGAAACGAAGGCGTGTCGTTGCTGTTGACCGGATACCGCTTTCCGCTCCCGGGTCGGCTGGTTCAAGGTTGAATCTCTTCCGTTCCCGCTGTCGCCCCATCCTCTTCGGGCGCAGAGCTGCGCGGTAGCACCTTGCTGCGTACCCAAGCGATGATCCGACGAATGTAGAACATCAGCCCGAAGAAAGCGGCAAGGAGAATCTGCAAAATCAACGTCCCTGAACCGGGGTCGGTGTAGGCATAGACGCGCGTCTCTGCAACCACCAAAATGGCCAGCCCTAACCAAAAGAATCTATAAAACCGCATAACTCTCTCCGTTCCTGCTGCCTGCGTAAGACTAGGCATTATACTCGACAGCCGACGAAATACAGAATGCAGAAAGCAAGATTCAGAAGACCGGCATCAGATTTTTGACTCCGGTCTTTTACATCTCTCACTGTCCGTTTGGGTGCAGCCAAGCCCCGCGCACTTTCATCTGTTCAGGAGAAGGACTGTCAACCGAAACGAGTCGCCGCGTGTTGCCCTGTTGCTCGACCCGATAGCCTGCGTAACCGAGAATCTTGTCGTAGGGCGGTATCTCAACGCCTTGAATGTAGCGACGAAAGAAATCTCGATAATCGCGCTTCGCCAATTTATTGATGATCGCCAGCACATCGCTCATCGCGAACCCTCGGTTCTTTTGGTAATAGTCGCGGTAGAGCGCGCGCATAACATCATCAAGCCGCGCCGTACAGTTGGTGTCGTGCAGCAGGGAAAGATCGAGCAACGCGCCGAGGTTCTGACCCTGTGTGTAGTATGAGATGCCGAAAGCTACAGGGGTGTCGTAACCGAGCCACGTCGAAGTCGAAGCATCGGCAGGCGAAATATAATTGCGCGCCTCGTTGTTCTCTACGCCACTGATGGCGCCCGCGACGCTGTTGAGAAACTGCTCTTGACTGTTGAGTCCGGCGCGATAGAGCGACACGTTGGTGTAGTAATTCGTAAAGCCTTCCGAAACCCACAACATCGGCGTCTCATTCTCACGCGAATAATCGTAGGGCCACATCTCGACCGAACGAAATCGCTTCACATTCCATGTGTGAAAGAATTCATGGGCGAGCAAGCCAATCATCCATTCCGGCATGGTTGATTGACCGGCGGGCATAAAGCCAACGTGCGAGTTGGCATGTTCCAACCCGCCTCCGGCGTTCGATTCGGCGCGTTGAAAGAAGTAAAAGTAGACATACTTTTCATAAGGCAGGTCGCCGAAAATTGCGCTCTGTGCGGCAGTGATCTTCTTCAGATAGTCGGTCAGTTTGTCCGCCTTCTCTTTGGCAAAGACGCCTGCGGGAGTGGCGACGAAGTAATGCGGCTTGCCCTTGACATCGAACCGCGTGACATCGAATTTGCCCATCACGGTCGGGCTATCGAGCAGCGTGTCATAATCGGGTGCGGCGAAGATCATCGGGTCGTTCGTCTCTTTGAGCGCTGATATGATCTGCCAATCTTCGGGAACCTTGAAACGAACGGTGGCGGGCGTATGGCGGTGGCCTTCGGCAAGCAAAAAGAGTTGCGTGCCGGTGAAGAAAGCGAAATCTTGGGCAATGCGTGCTTGATTGAGCGCCAACACTTTTGCTTGATAATCGAATTCGACTTTGAGGTGATCGAGTCCGTCGGTTTCGACGCGCCACGTCTGTTTGCGCGTCATTTGATGCGATAAGCGCGCGCCCTTAGCATCGGTGAAGTGAAACCGCAAGATGTTCTTCGCATAGTTTTCGATGGTGTACCAACCCGGCGTCCAGGTCGGCAAGGAGAGCAGCAGGTGTGGCTGTTTGAGGTTTTGAATATCCGTTGTGACGTGAAAAAGCTGTTTGTCAATATCTGCGACGGTGACCGTATATTCGATTTTGAGTTGCCGGTTTTGTGCACCGGCTGCCGGTGCGGCGACGAAACCGAGAGTGAAGCAGATAAAAAAGAAGATTGGAAGAGCCGTTCGTTTGACCATCGTTGAACCCCCTTGTTGAAAAGTTTGAGCCATTGATTTGTTGCTCAGCCGAAAAACGGCACCCCCGCGCGCTCGGCGTGCTCGCGAATCTTGTCAATGATGTTTACTGCTACCGCCAATGCGCGACGGCCTTGCTCGCCCGTCGTCTGCACCGGCTCACCCCGCACAGCGCGCAGGAAGGATTCGATCTCCAGCCGCAACGATTCGCCGCGTTGGAAATCGAGAGGGCGACTGTTGAATTCCAGCCTGCCCGTTGCGCTCGGTTTGACGCTGATGATAGCGGCTTCTTGCGCCGCGTAATCAATCGAAACATATTCGTGTGGCTGAAAGAACCTGACTTTGCGAACCTTTTCCCCTGACACGCGGCTGGCCGTCAGGTTGACGACGCAGCCATCTGTGAATTCAAGCCGCGCATTCGCAATATCAATTTTTGGCGTCAGGATCGGAACGCCCGCCGCGCGAATCTCTGCCACCTCGCTACGGACAAAGGACAACACGACATCCAGATCGTGAATCATCAAATCCAATACCACATCAATATCAAGGCTGCGCGGCGTGAACAGGCTCAAGCGATGGGCTTCGAAAAAGAGCGGGCGGGTGACGATCTGCTTTGCCGCCACCACCGCAGGGTTGAAGCGTTCGAGGTGTCCGACCTGCAAGACCGTGCCGGTGCGGGTTGCCGTTTCGATCATTTCGTCGGCTTCTCCAACGGTGCGGGCGATGGGCTTTTCGACGAGTACGGCGATTTGGGCTTCCAGCAACGAGCAGGCAATCGGATGATGGCTGAAGGTCGGAACGACCAAACTCACGGCCTCAACTCTGCCGATCAGGTCTTGATAATCTTTGACCCATTCGACGCCGTACTGGGTGGCAACTTCGCGCCCGCTGGCTTCGTCAGGGTCACAGACGGCGACTAGTTCCGCATCTGCCAATTCGTGGTAGACGCGCGCGTGTTCGCGTCCGAAATTGCCGACGCCGATGACCGCTACTTTAATCATATGCAGTTGCTCCCGAAGGCTATTATGATCGCGCGGCTTTGCGCGATTCGGGCTGAAGAGTAGACTGATGGCGCGTTGCTTCGGAGAGGGTGAGCCGAAGCCGACGGATCCGATGATATAGATAAGACTCGATGACGGACGATCATAACGAAGCAAAAATAATAGAAGAGCCGCCGCACGATGCCAAGCGTCGCATGGCTCTCGTCGCCTTGCTGGCGCTGGCCGCGATCACCTTTTTTTTCGGACTCGGACAACTCTATCTGGTTGGCCCGGATGAGCCGCGCTATGCCGAAGTGGCGCGCGAAATGTTTGTCAGCGGCGATTGGGTGACGACGCGGCTGGCTGGATGTTTGTGGTTTGAAAAACCGGTGCTGCTCTACTGGATGGCGGCGGGCGCTTATTATTTGTTTGGCGTCGGCGAATTCGCTGCGCGCTTTCCCTCGGCAGCAGGGGCGTTAATTGTTGTGCTCTTTCTGTTCATTGCCCTCAAACGAGTCGTGTCGGTGAAACTGGCTTGGATCGCCGCTTTTGTGTTGGCGACGAGCGGCATCTTCATCGCCTTTGCGCGGTCGGTGACCACCGACATGGTATTGACCTGTGCATTAAGCGTGGCTTTGTTGGCAGGGTTCTTGTTCACGGTTACGAGCGGGCGGGCGCGCAAGCTCTTTTGGGTGATGTGTTGGGCGATGACCGGCGCGGCGATGTTAGCGAAAGGGTTGGTGGGCGTATTCTTTGTCGTCGCCATACTGGGTTTGCATTTGATTGCCACTGGGCGCTGGAGAGAGCTTCGTTGGCCCGATTGTTTGGTTGGCATCGCCGTATTTCTCCTCGTTTCATCAAGCTGGTATTTGCCGGTGACGCTGGCGCACGGACGAGCATTCATTGATGAGTTTTTTATCGAGCATCATTTTCAGCGGTATCTGACCGCGCAGCATCATCATCCTCAGCCCTTCTATTTTTATCTCTTTATTGCGCTCGCAGGAGTGTTGCCCTGGACCTTCTTTCTGCTTCCGGCGAGCGCGCGACTCAGGCGATTGCGCCCGCGCAGCAACGTAAAAGATTCTCTGCTCCTATTCTCCTGGATATGGGTGTTGCTGCCGCTGCTCTTCTTTTCCTTCTCCGAATCGAAGCTGCCGGGGTATTTGTTGCCTGTCTTTCCCGCGCTGGCCATCATCGTGGCTGTCGAAGTGGAAGAGTTTTTATCCGTCGCGCCTTCGCGGTTACAGATCATTGGAGGGTGGTTGACGGCAATGTTGTTGTTGGTTATCGGCGTAGCCTTTGTGATCTTTTTACGACGCGAAGGGGTTAGCATAATCGGTTGGAACGGAGCCTTGAGTGGGTTGCCAATCAGTGTGAGCCTGTTGGCCACAGGATGTATGGTCGCGCGCCGCCGCCGAGCGGTTATCGGCATGACGGCGCTCGTCGTTGTCAGCGTAGTTGTCGGGACTGTCGGATTGGCTTTTGTAAAGCTCAACGAGCGTCTCAGCCTGCACGACTTGTCTGTAGAGGTTGCACAATCGCTCCGACCGGGTGAGAAGGTCGGCTTTTTCATTATGAAAGAGTTTGCGCCGGTCTTTTATACCGAAGGGCGTGTGCTGTGCGGAACGGGTGATGGCACATTGTTCAACGCGCTGCACGAAGATCGCGTAGCCGAAGTCTTAGCGACGGAATCGAGTTTGATTCTCTTCACCTCAGCGGACTGGATTGCGAGGTTGGAAAACGATGCGCGCCTCTCCACCGAGAGGCTTGGCAGTCAGAGACGCGCGATTGCGGTGCGCGTCGCTTTGCGAAAACCCTGAGCGCGGCAAGTTTGGGTGCGAAACCGAATGCCCAATCGGGCGCGTGCCGCTCGCGCCGATTTCACCTCTCGTCTATTTCGGACGCATTAAATTGGTCGCTTTGGTCGGTATGGTGTCGCGGAAAAACGTGACGATGCGCGCGTCATAAGTTGCCGATTGGTCATATAGGCGATCCAGCCGAGTCTTGTCTATCTCGATGAATTGCTTCGGTTCTTTGGCTTTACCATACAACTCGCGTGTCAGGTCAGCCAACGCCCCGGCATCCGGGCCGGTCAGGAAGAGAGTCGGTCGCGCAAGGGCTGAAGCAACCTCGGCTTCGGAAGTCTCCGAACGCCTGAGTAAGTAGAGTTGCAGCGTCAGGTCAGAGAGTTGGGCCGCCCACGCCGAATCAATCATATCGTGGACGATATTTTTTTCGCTGCCGACCATCAACTTCAAACGGTGATTGATGAAGTGTCTGACATCCGGGTACGGCGAATCAACGGCGATGGCTTTGACGGCGGCATCTTGCGTCGAAGCCGCAAGCGAGGCATAGCCACCTAACCCGACCCCGTAGAGCCCGATGCGCCCATCCAATGTGTGCTGCCCCTCTTCGGTTTTGAGGCTCTTCAAATAGTTGATCGCCGATAGCACGTCTTCTTGTTCATAGCTCCCCAGCCCCGACCACTTCACAGTGCTTTCGCCATGCCCGCGCATATCGTAGAGCAAAACATGATAACCGGCCTTCCACAATTCGAATCCCAAAGTCATAAGTTCCGAACGATTCGAACCATACGAATGGCTGAGAATGATAGCGGGCGCGGGCTTGCCTTGCGTCAGAAACCAACCGACACTTTCCAGCCCGTCGCCGGTCTTCCACTTGTCGTCGCTCCACATCGGTTTTTGAAAGATGACATTGAAATCGCGCGGCGAGGTGAACAAAGGAACACGCGGCGGATGGGAGAGCTTGTGCACCAGATAGAAACTCAGCATCGCAACACCGCCAAACAGAACCAGCACTGCCGGGACGAAGACCCAGAAGATGCGCTTGAACATCGTGCGCTTAACTTTTGATATTGCCATAGCCTATTGACCATTTGGGGCGGGTCGAACGACAGGGGCAAAAGCACGTTTTGCGGGAACGATTCAACGGCGAGTATATCGAAACGGCGATTTTTGACAAGAGTTCTTTCGAGAGCGAGGAGAAAGGCCGCAGGAGAAGGATGAACAGCTTGCCTCCCCCTGCGGTCTGCATTCTTTGCTCTGTTTGCTCCCTTCACCCTTCTGCCTGCGGCCTCACGGTTTGCTCCGAGATGCCGGTTTTGTGCCCTTTTCACTTTTCGTTATAATCCCCAGCGGAGAAATTATGGACAACCTGATTGTAACCTCTGCCCTCGACGGCTTGCTGTCTCGCCTCGAAGCGCGCGACCGGCTTTCACTTGAAGAGTGGAAAATCGTCGAAGATGCTGCGCCAACCGCTGAGCTTGGCCGACTGGCCGATGCCCTACGCCAGTCGCTACGCCCTGACAACATCGTCACCTATGTGGTTGACCGCAACGTCAATTATTCGAACGTCTGCGTATCGGTCTGCGCCTTCTGCGCCTTCTATCGCAAGCCCGGTTCGCCCGAGGGTTATGTGCATGAATACGAGACCATCTTTCGCAAGGTCGAGGAGACGCTCGAACTCGGCGGCAGCGGCGTGTTGATGCAAGGCGGCTTGCATCCCGATCTGCCGCTCAGTTGGTACACCGGGTTGTTGAGCGAACTGAAAACCCGCTATCGAATTCATCTGCATTGCTTCTCGCCGCCGGAGATTGACCATCTGGCGAAGATCACCGGGCTCGGCGTTGAGGGCGTGCTCAAAGAGTTGCGCGCCGCCGGACTCGATTCGATACCCGGCGGCGGCGGCGAGATACTGGTTGACGAGATTCGCCAGAAACGCCGCACCCATTGCAATTCGGAAGAGTGGTTGAATGTAATGGATGTCGCGCACTCGCTCGGCATTCCGACGACAGCGACCATGATGTTTGGGATGGGAGAGACCCGCGATCATCGCTTGTTACACCTCGAAAAACTCCGCGCCTTGCAAGACCGCAATCCCGGATTCGTGTCCTTCATCCCCTGGACATTGCAACCCGACAATGTGCCGATTGGCAAAGTCTTTCCCGACCGCATTCACTCGGATGAGTACCTGCGTTGGTTGGCGATTGGACGGCTCTACCTCGATAACATCCCGAATGTGCAAGTTTCGTGGCTGACGCAGGGGTTGGACATTGGGCGGGTCGGTTTGCACTTTGGCGCTAACGACCTGGGCAGCACCATGATCGAAGAGAATGTCATCAGTCCGGCGGGCGCACATCATCAGGCCACCGAGATGATGTTGCGCGACGCCATCATCGCCGAAGGCTTCACCCCCTGTAAACGCAAAGCCGATTACGTGCGCCTCGATGCCGCCGCACCCGTGTGAGCCGACGATAGCGACAGATTGAGCGCCCCTTGATTACTTTGAACGACCTCTCTCTTTATTGGTCTTCAGCGGGGCTATTCCCATAATCATGACTCTCTAATTTTTAGGGCAGAACCTATGACAACAGCAGATTTGAACTCTCCCGCGCTCGGCGACATGGATGCCGAAGAGTTTCGCCGGTACGGCCATCAGATCGTTGACTGGATCGCCGATTACCTGACCCACCCGGAGCGTTAT
>CAYXVU010000153.1:0-14578 GCA_964468725.1 uncultured Clostridia bacterium | reverse complement strand
GCTTACCGACAACTGCGCGAACTGATTGAACAAAGCGGCGCAGTGAAGCGAAGCAAGCCGCTGCTGATCGCGCAAGACTCCCTGACCCAACGTATAGACCGCATCGTCCTGCATCGCTACTTCGGTTTGCCGATCTTCTTTCTCGTGTTGGTCGCTCTCTTTGCTTCGATCTTCTGGCTGGCGCAACCGCTGATGGACGGAGTCGAATGGCTCTTTGCCGAAGCTGGACAACTCGTTCTCACCCTCTTGCCGGATAGCATCGTGACGCGCTTTGTTGCCGAAGGGTTGATCGGCGGCGTCGGCTCGGTCGCCGTCTTCTTTCCGCAAATCATCATTCTCTTTTTCCTCATGACCTTGCTGGAAGATTCGGGCTATTTAGCACGCGGCGCAGCACTGGTTGACAAACCGCTTTCCAAACTCGGTCTGCATGGCCGGTCGTTTGTGCCGATGTTGTCGGGCTTCGCCTGTGCCATTCCGGCGGTGCTGGCGGCGCGCACGATTCCGCAAAAGCGCGAGCGGCTGCTGACGATCTGGATTTTACCCTTGATGAGTTGCAGCGCCCGTTTGCCGGTCTATGCCCTGCTCCTTGCGGCGCTCTTTCCCGGTTCGGTAGCAGTAGCCGGATTGACGCTGGCAAGCATCTACATCGCCAGCCTCTTGATTGGCGCTCTCACAGCCGGGTTGATCAGCAAGTTCGTTTTGAAACGGAGCGAGTCGTCGCTGCTGGCCATGGAGATGCCGGTTTATCGCGCGCCGCTCATCAAGCCGACCTTTCGCATAACCTGGACGCGCTCATCGGCCTATCTAAAAAAAGCGGGCACGCCGATCATCATCATCTCGGCTATCTTATGGGTGCTCTCGAATTTCGGCTTCGGCTTCCAGCAACCGCCGCGCGAAGATGGCGCGCGCATCGCCCTGATTACGACGAGCGAACTCGATCACTCGTTCGCGGCCCAAATCGGACAGACTCTCGAACCCGCATTGCGACCGATGGGAGTTGATTGGCGCGTCGGCGTCGGACTGGTCTCCGCATTCGCGGCGCGCGAAGTCTTCGTCAGCACTATGGCCATCGTCTTTCACGTTGCCGGTGATGAAGAGGCACAGCAAAGCGGTTTGCTCAATAGCCTGCGCGAAGCAACTTTCGGCGATAGCGGGCAAAAAGTCTTCACGCCCGCAAGCATCATCGGGTTGATGGTCTTTTTCTTCTTCGCGCTGCAATGCCTCTCAACCGTTGCTGTGGTGCGGAGCGAAACCGGATCGTGGAGAGTTGCCGGATTGCAACTGCTCTTTTACACCGGCCTCGGTTATGGCTTTGCGGTGCTGAGCGTACAAACGTTGCGCCTCTTCGGCATCGCCTGACTTCATTCGTCTATTGCGAAATCGGCCACAATGGGATCGTGATCGGAGAGCGCCACGCCGCTATAAGCAAGCCCGCTGATCGTCTGCGGCGCAACGCTGGCAACGCCGGTCGCTTCGTCTACCGCTTCGTTTTCTCGCAACCCGCGCAGCCCGCGCGCCGCCAACCAATCGAGGCGAAATTCCAACAGCAAACCTTCCGGTCGCAGGCGGCGCTTGACCCAACCGCGTAACGGAAAGGGCAACCGGTTGGCATCCTCCAAACTAGAAACGATGGAACGGCTGGTCGCTTTGCCATCATTAAGCGATTCCAACTCGTAGCCGGAGCGGACAACTTCGCGCAGCGCCGGTTCGCGTTCGAGAGGGTCGAGCAGACTTTTCACTAATCGTTTCGGAGGGCTGCCAAAGATGCGGATAACGTTTTTGATCGTGCGGAGTCGTGTGCCACGGGCAAAGGTATGGGTATTCCAATCGCCGCCGATCAGAGTCGGCATCTTGCCGTTCGGTTCGTTGTCAGTTTGCAGACTGGCTTCGAGGGCTTCGAGTACGGCGCGCATCTGTCTGGCGCGGCAGCGCGGCGTGTTGACGACATCCAGATGGGTTACAGCGAGGGTCAATTCTCTTCCTTTCACCCTAAGCGTCAACAGAATCGCGCGCCGCCCGCCAAGTCGTTTCTCAGTGCTCTCATAATTATTTTCGCAGCGCGGCAGTCGCACCAACTGCGGCGCAGAGAATGGATAGCGGGTCAGAATCGCATTGCCATGCAGGGCAACGGTGTTCTCGCCCGGCATGGTGATTTCCGCCCCTGTCCCTTTGGTCAATTCCAGATACTCCGCGCCGTAAATGGCGTGCATTGCCAGAGCTTCGCCGAGTTCTCGTGCCACATTGCGATAGCCGGAGCGCACCATGCCGTCATCGAGTTCGTTGAGCAATAGCAGATCGGCATAGCGCAGAATCGGGTGATGCGTAAAGGCATGCAGGATGCCCGCAAATTGTGCGCCGCGTTCGATATTCCAGACCACAACGCGCAGAAACCTCCGTAAGCGCGGCTGCGGCTCGGTCGCAGCATAAAGAATCGGCTCTTTCAACAGGCTATCGAGAGCCGTTTTATGCTGGCGATAAAACTCCGAGCCTCGCATCTCAGCAAAGGTCTCGAAGCGGTTGAGTTCGGCAACGAGATGTTGATTGGTCATAGGCACAGTCCGTTATCCAGTAAAGGTCGAAAGTCGAAGGTTGAAGGTTGAAAGGTAAAGGTAAACAGCGACGATGAATGGTAGGGATGAGAGGGTCGCCGCTCAAGGCATTATCGCTTCTCCCCTCTTGGTTTTTCCTTCATCCCTTCATCCCCTGACCGTTTTCAGCTAATCGGTCGCAGTAGAAGTAAGCAACCCAAACTGCGAAAGGGCACTCTAAGCGGCAGCGCGTTGGCATCGTTTTTGGTATTCTCTCGGAGAATTACCAACTATCTCTTACTTTGAGGAAACCTCCATGGCCGATGTCGCAATCACTCCAACCAGCAAACCATTTTTTAAACAATACGAGTTTCTATTCTTCAGCATTGGGCTGTTCATCGCCAAATCGTTTTTGCTCGTTCGGTTGCCCTACCGCGATTGGAACATCAATGCTCTGTACACCACGGGGATTCTCGCCGCCTTTTACGCCTATTTTCGTTTTCGGTACAAGCTCAAGCCGCCGCTCATCATCGTTGCTTTTCTCGGCGCGGCGGTCGCCGTTGATGTGCTGGGCAACTATCTGCATCTGTACGGCCAGCCCTTCGGCCCGGTGCAGTATGACGAGTTTTCGCACTTCCTGACGGCGGCCTTTTCACTCCCGCCTGCCATGTGGTTGCTCAGAGGCACGACGCGCCGCTT
This sequence comes from uncultured Clostridia bacterium, assembly GCA_964468725.1. GTDB lineage: Bacteria > Acidobacteriota > Blastocatellia > UBA7656 > UBA7656 > CAYXVU01. The sequence goes on along the minus strand of CAYXVU010000153.1, from coordinate 11,351 downwards.
CGGTTTGCGATTGCCCTTGATGTTGCTCGGTTTTCTCTCCGCCACCATCACCTTCAGTTTTGCAGCCTATTATGAAATTCTCGAACTTTGGGATGAGAAATTCTATGGCGGCAAGCGATTGTGGACGGCGACTGATAGCGCCAACGATTTGCAATTCGGATTGGCAGGCATCGTCTTGGCAACTTTGGTAATGATGGCGGTCTTTTCGCTGATCGAATGGGTTGAAGAGAAAGCCCGACCTCAGCCAACAAACTTATAGCCAAGCCCGTGAACGGTGAGGATGAATTGCGGATGGCGGGGGTTGGGTTCGAGTTTCTGCCTCAGCCACGCCACATGCACATCCACCGTACGGGTCGAAGGCATGGCGTGATAGCCCCACACTTCGTTGAGCAACTCTTCACGTGACAGGGTGCTGCCGCGATGCTCAATGAAGTAGCGCAGCAATTGAAATTCGCGCGCCGATAGGTCGAGAGCCTTGCCGTTGCTGTGAATCTCCGCTCTGCGAAAGTCTACGCGCACACTGCCGAATTGATAGGATTCGCCGGATGAGTTGGCCGCTGCCGGTGCGCGTCGCAGTAACGATTCGACGCGCGCTAACAGTTCGATCATTTCGAACGGTTTGGTCAGATAGTCATCAGCTCCCAGTTTGAGTCCAACCACCTTATCAATGACCTGCCCGCGCGCTGTGAGCATAATGACCGGCGTGTTGACGCCCAGTTGGCGTAAGTCTCTGCACACATCAAACCCGTTTTTTCGCGGTAGCATGACATCGAGTATGAGCAGATCGAAGGCTTCGTTGGCAGCGCGCGCAAATCCGCTTTCGCCATCGGTTGCCGCCTCCACCGTATAGCCTTCATTACGCAAGCGGTCGCTCACCGTCAGCACCAACCCGGGTTCATCTTCAATCAATAAGATTCTTCGGCTCATCAGGACAACCAGAATTCAAGAAGAGAGAATTCGAGAATTCAGAATAGAAACCGGAGCGTCATAGAGTGACGGCATTTCGAACCCCTGAATTCTGTATTCTGAATTCCTGAATTCTCTCTTCTCACTCATTGCTCATCACCGCTTGCAGAGATTGCTGGCGCGCCGCGCTCGGTTCGATCAAAGCGGGGAGCTTTACGGTAAAGATGCTGCCGCGACCGGGCGAACTCTCAACGGTGACCGTGCCGTGATGCGCCGTGATGATCTGTTTGACCAGACTCAATCCCAGCCCATTGCCATGAATTTGTGCGGCGATGCTGGCACGACCGCGTTGAAAGGGTTCAAAGATGTGCGGCAAATCTTCGGCTTCGATTCCCATGCCATGATCTTCGATGGTGATTTTGATGTCCGGCGATTTAGCCGATTGCGCGGTGGCGCTGATCTTAATCCACCGACTGTTGGCGCTGTACTTTATGGCGTTGTTAAGCAGGTTTTGCAGAGCACGGCTCAAGGCCAAACGATCCGCCGCGATGACCGGCAAATCGGCTTGCACAGCCTGTTCCATCTCGAAGCCGCCTTCGACAATCAACGCTTCGCAAGCGTCAAGCGCATCGGCAATCACGTCCTCCACACTAGCGGGTTGCAACTGATACGCCCGTTTGCCGGATTGGATGCCGGAAAACTCCAACACCTGTTCGACCATCTCGGTCAAACGTCGCCCCTCTCCGGCAATCAGTGAGCCGTAGCGTTGTACCTGCGCGGTGTCGGCGATCACCCCGTCGGCAAGGTTCTCACCGGCAGAACGAATCACGGCCAGCGGGGTGCGCAGTTCGTGGGTGATTCCGGCGACAAACTCCATCTGTTGCTCGGCCAACCGCTGTGCGCGACGCGTGAGAATGATGATGATGATTAGGCTGGCGCTCAGCAAAGCGAGAATGCCGGAACTGATTAGCAGGTTGCGACGTCGGGCACTGGCAACGACCGCTTCCAGCGAACCGGCGCGATGGCGCAGAAGAATTTGCCACTGTCCTTCGTCAGGGCTCAGGCGCAGCACCGCTGGTTGCGATGAAGAGATATGGCTATTGAGAACTTGAACTGCAAAGCGGTCAGGTTTTGCGCTTGCAGCCTCCGTAACAACCTTTGCCGACGGCAACGAGTCAAGGCTGAGGCTTTCGATCTCATCCATCCGCAAAGCAAAAATTTCGGTCGTTTCGTCGGGCGATCCGCCCTCTCGCTTCAGTATGTCGCTATCCGATTGGTAGATGATGCGGTTCGGGTCGTTGCGCTTGATGACGGCCAGGTGATAATCGAGCCGTCCGTCGGTCGAAAAATAGCGGCGTGCCAATGTCGGAATCAGTTCGCCCTTGAGGTAATCGAGGTCCAGTTTGACGATGACGTTATACAGAATTGGATTGGGTTGCGAGGGCGCAGGCGGCGGCGACAGGGCAGGCAGCACCAACGCCGGAATCTCCTCTATCAGCGGAGCCGTCGAGGTGCTGAGCATGATGGAGATTTCCGCCATGCTGCTGCCGCTTTTTTGCGGCGACTTTTCAAAGCGCAACTTCCCCATATTGCGAATCATGGGAATTTTGGACAGGTCAAGCTGATTGGTACGCTGCTTGACCATCTCCAGAGTCTCCCGCAACGTCGCCATATCGGCTGGCCAAGCTTGCGGTTCGAATTGGCGGGTCTCGCGGTTATAGGCCTCAAGGGTTTCGAAATGCGAGTCCGTACAATTGAGGCGATAGACCTGACTGACCATCCGTGGAAAGGGGGCGCTGGCAAACCAGTTGTCGCAGCGTTCCGGGTAGGCTCGCCAATTCACTTCCTGCATTTCGGAGAGTCGCGGCTGAAAGCTCAGGTAGGCACGCGTCAACTCGCGATCAAAATCTTGACGAAACTTCTGGACGCTGGCGCGCAAAGTGTTTTGCATCCGTTCGCGTTCGCTTTGGCTGACTTGACCGAGCAGGCGATACTGCAAGACCGCGAGAATCGGCAGCAAAATAACCAGCGCGGCAACCAGCATCAACGATAATGACAATCTGCGCTTCCAAACGTTCATGCGAAACCTGCTCTTCCTTTCTTTATAGGTCTTGTCAATCAGCCGGATTATAGCATCAGCTTTTCGAGAACAGCCGGTCGCTCCAATACATTTTACATTCTTAACATACTCTTTTCGCTGTCTTAACCATCTCGCTTCTGATTTCCCGTACAGTGTTTTAGTGAGCTGCTATGGGCAAGCTCATAGACCACAGAGCAAGGAGCCATTCGTATGCGCCGATTTCACATCTTCGTTTATACGCTCGCCATCGCGGGCGCGTTAGCTTTTCCCCTGCAAGCTACTCATCGCGTTGGTGCGTATGCCGACCGGGCACAGGAACTCATCAAGCAAGCACGCGCGGCACTGGGCGGCGAAAAACTCGAAGCCCTCAAGAGCCTTTCGGCATCCGGCAACTATCGCCAGCAAATGGGCGCCATGCAGATGTCAGGTGACATCGAATTCGATATGTTGATGCCTGATAAGGTTCTCACTTCGCGGGTTATGAAGCCAATGCCGGGGGTTGAAATCACCATGTTTGAAGTGATGAATGGCAACCAAACGTGGGCCGATTCCAAACAAGACAACAGCGGCGGCATGGTCATGGTGCGACGCGGCGATCAAAACTCTCCTCAGCAACTGGAAGCACAACAACAATACATGCGCTCAGAGATTTCGCGTCTGCTGCTCGGCTGGCTGCTCTCGACGCCATCTTCGTTTCCGGTCGAATTCACCTATGCGGGAGAAGCTGAATCTCCCGACGGGCGCGCCGATGCGATTGACGTGAAAGGCCCCAATGGTTTCGCCACACGCCTCTTCCTCGATCAAAAAACCCATCGCCCTCTGTTGCTCAGCTATCAAGGCCGACCCATCCGCGTCATCACCAATACGGGCAACCATTCACAGGAAGAGATCGAAAAACGCATCAAAGAGCATGAGGCTGAAGTTGCCGCCTTGCCCGATGTCGAGTATCAAATCTTCCTCTCCGATTACCGCGAAGTCGGCGGCATTCAGTTTCCGCATCACCTCACCAAAATGAGCGATGGCAAAGTCACGGAAGAGTGGGAGATGAAGCAATTCAAGATCAATCCAACGATCAAACCGGAAGTCTTCAATAAGAAGTGACCGCTCGCCATCTTTGTCAGCTTTACGCTTGCTGGGGCTTCGCCAAGGGTGAGCCGACCGAAGCAGATGATTCGGAGGCTACGCGCACACCAATTTCAAGAGGTGCAAATGTTTCGCAAACCGATCTCACACTGTCTGTTACTCCTCAGCAGCGTTATTACCCTACTTGACCCACTTTCAGTTCAAGCGACACAGAGTGCAGAAGCAGAAACGGCGGCCAGATTGTTCAAGCAAGGAGACTTTGCCGCTGCCGAAAAGGCCTTGGCACAGGTGCTTGCCAAAGATCGTCAGCACTATGAAGCCGCTTTTCTGAAAAGCAAAATCGCGCTCCTCGCTAATCGTTTGGATGAGGCACAAAAATGGGCGCTGGCCGCCAGCCAGCTTCGCCCGCAAGAGAGGGAGCCGAAAACCATTCTGGCCGAGTGCTTCTACCGCCGCGATGACTTTTCTAACGCCGCACGGTACTTCCGCGAAATCGGTCGTGAAGCTATGGCAAAAAAGTTGGAGAGTTTTCGAGGCCAGACTCCGTATCAAATGGCCCGCAAGACGGCCATCGCGCGGATGAAGTTTATTCAGACAGACCCACTGCCGTTGATTGCTGTGCGCATCAATGCGAGTGAAGAGCTGAACTTCCTCTTAGATACTGGTGGCGCGGAGCTGATTGTAGACCCAGAGACCGCCAAACAAGTCGGTGCGCAACTGTTTGGCGCAGAGACGGCAACTTATGCAGGGGGGCGCAAATCGGCTTATGAACACGGGCGACTTGACTCCATAACACTCGGTGATATGGTTTTGCATCACATTCCCATTCATGTTTTAAGCACCCGACCATTCTCTGCTGTGGCACGCGGCAAACCCGTCCATGGGGTGATCGGCACTGTGCTGTTGTATCACTTTCTCACCACTGTTGATTACGTCAACGGGGAACTACGGCTGCAACCGAGAACCGGCGCACAACGCAAAGAGGTTGAGCAAACAGCCAAGAGAGAGGGGTGGGTTGCGGTGCCCATTTGGATGGCGGGTGACCATATTATTGTCGCTCGGGGAACGGTCGGTAAGAGTGAGCCGACTCTATTTTTCATAGACACAGGGCTTGCCGGTAGAGGGTTCGCGGCTCCACCTTCTACGCTTGAACAGGCAGGCATTACCGTCAATGAGTCGCAAGCCCTCAGTGGAGTGGGCGGCGGCGGCACAGTGAGAGCCGTCCCCTTCACGGTCGACCAGCTTACGCTAGGCGAAATTAAAAAACAGAATATCAGCGGACTGGCCGGGGTCTTCCCTCCGGCCTTAGAGTACGGTCAGGGCTTTCGGATTGGCGGGCTAATCTCGCATCTCTTCTTCCGCGACTTTATTTTGACGTTCGATTTTACTGACATGCGGCTGTCAATTAAGACCAACAAGTGACGCTCCTGAATATATTTTCAGGCAATGACGATCACGCAAGGAAAGAATCCCGTCGCAAGCAGCGGGACATTCTAGGCAATGAGTAAAGGCAATATGGTGGTACATAACTCTTTGATTCGCATCCTCAGTTTTACACTGGCTTTGTCATTACTCGCGCCCGCTGCGGCACAAATAAGAGAGTCCGCATCGCTGCGCGTCGTCGTCCTGGATCCGAACGGCGCTGCTATAGTCGCGGCAACGGTGCGACTCACAGCGAAGAATGTGGTTGGAAAAACGCTGACCACCAATGCCAACGGCGAAGCGGTCTTTTCGCAACTGTCGCCCGCAACTTATCGTCTCATCATCGAAGCGCAGGGCTTTGTGGCCAAAGAGGTCTCCGCCTATCAACTGAAATCGGCCAGCCAACGTCTAGAGGTGCGGCTGGAAGTCGCAGGCGCAAACGAAGTCGCCGTCGTCACGCAAGACGAACGCGAAAAGGCTACCGACCCGCGCGGCAACGCTTTCACCAATGTCTTGACGCCCGAACAGATCGCCCAGCTCCCCGACGACCCGGAAGAGATGGAAGCCGCACTCAAACAGATGGCCGGACCCGGCTCGACAATTCGCGTCAACGGGTTTACGGGCGGCAAGCTGCCGCCGAAATCGCAAATCCGCGAGATTCGCTTTCGCATGAATCCCTATGCGGCGGAAAATCATGAAGCCACTTTCATCGGCATTGACATCACCACCAAACCCGGCATTGACAGTTGGCATAGCTCGGTCAACTTCGGCTTCCGCGATGAGTCGCTCAACGCCCGCAATGCCTTCGCGCCTGTCAAAGCGCCGGAACAGACGCGCCGCTACGCCTTCACCCTCGACGGCCCGCTGTGGCGCAATCGCACTTCGATGTTTCTGGCCGCCGACGGCGCGGATAATTATGATTCCAGCACCATCGTCGCCGCTCTGCCCGAAGGCAATTTCAACGATGTCTTTCGTCGTCCGGCGCGCAAGCTTAACCTCTCTGCGCGCCTCGAACACGCGACCACGAAGACCCACACCTCACACTTCGAATATCAACGCAACGCCTTTCGGCAAGATAATCTCGGCGCTGGCAATTTCAATCTGCTCGAACGCGCCTATACCAGCGATCAAGCCGAACACCTCGTGCGGGTTGCCGATTCCGGTTTGTTGACCAAGCGGCTGATTAATGAACTGCGTTTTCAAACGCGCTGGGAAACGCTCGATAGTACGCCTGCCTCTGCCGACTCTGCCATCATTGTGCTCAATGCCTTTTCGCGCGGCGGCGCGCAGATCGAAGGCGTCCGCCAAACGCGCGATTTCGAAATCGCTGACAATCTGGACTTTTCAGTTGGCAAAAGCCACGCCATGCGTGCAGGGATTTTGTTCGAAGGCGGCAACTATCGCAGCACTGACAACCGCAATGCGGGGGGCACCTTCACCTTCGCCAGCCTTGAAGACTTTCAACGCAACCGTCCGACCACCTTTTCGCGTCGCCTCGGCGACCCGGCGGTCGAGTTCGATCAGTATCAATTCGCCTGGTACTGGCAAGACGATCATCGCCTTGCCAAATCGCTGACCTTCAGTTACGGGTTGCGCCACGAACTGCAAAGCCATCTCGACGATCACAACAATCTGGCGCCGCGCTTCGGTCTGGCTTGGTCGCCTTTCAAAGATGGCAAGACGACGATTCGCGCTGGCGGCGGCGTGTTCTATGATTGGTTTGCAGCCGGAACCTTCGAACAGACTCTTCGCGTTGACGGCGTGCGGCAGCGCGATCTGGTCATACAAAATCCCGGCTTTCCCGACCCGCTCAGCGGCGGCCTGCCGATCACCCTGCCGCCGAGCCGCATTCAAGCCGCGCCCGATTTGCGAATGCCCTATGTGCACCGCGTTTCGTTCGGCGCGACGCGCAATCTGGGAACCGGACTCAGTTTGATGGCCAACTACTTTTATCAACGCGGCGCGCATCTGTTGCGCGGACATGACATTAATGCCCCGACAGCCGCAGGCATACGCCCCGATCCAACCGCAGGCAATGTGGTGCAAATCGAATCCACAGCGAATTCGAAAACGCATGGGCTAATCATCAGCGCGAACTTCAATCAAGCGAAGCGGCGACTCTTCGGCGCGTTCAATTATTTCCTCTCCAAGACGACAGACGAAGCCGACAGTCCGTTGAGTTTGCCCGCCGATAACTTCAACCTGCGCGGCGAGCGCAGCGTCGCGCTCACCGATGCGCGCCATCGCCTCTTCGGCATGTTGAACATGGATGTCTTCAAAGGCATACGAGTCGGGGCGCTGGTCAACTACAGTTCGGCGACGCCCTACAATATCACCACAGGATTTGACGACAACCGCGATAGCGTCAGCAATGACCGACCCGCAGGCATCGGACGCAACAGCGCGCGGGGCGCTGCGCAATTCAATATGAATCTGCGGCTCAGTTGGGGCTTCGGCTTCGGCAAACCCGCAGAGCAACCGATGAGCGGCGGCGTGCGCGTGGTCGTTGCCCGATCCGGCGATAACGATACGCTCGGCTCAATGCCTTCGATGTCGAATCAGAATAAGCGGTATAAGTTCGAGTTCTACGCACAGGCATTCAACCTGCTGAACAACACCAATCCGGTAAATTTTACGGGCGTGCAAACGTCGCCCTTCTTCGGTCGGGCAACCGCCGCGCTGCCGGGACGCCGACTTGAAAGCGGCATCCGGTTTAGCTTCTAACTCTCTACACTAAATATTCAAACGAATTTGCGATGGAAGGACCCGTATATGAAGTTCATCAACAGATCATGCCTGACCGGTTTCGTATTGCTCTTCAGTTCGCTCGGCCTCGCAACCGCTGCGGTCGGACAGAACAACGAGCCGCAACGCAACCGCAACGTTCCGACAGCCGTCCAATTACGCGCATCAGAGGTCAGCGTTCCAATGGAACGCTATGCCAACAAACCCATTGTGCAAGCCACCATCAACGGGAAAGGGCCGTTCAAGTTCTTTCTCGATACCGGCGCGGGCGCAACTGTCATCAACAAAGATTTGGTCAACGAGTTGAACCTGCCGGTGGTTGGCGAAACACGCATCGGCGATCCGGCAAATCCGCAAGGAATCACTGCCCAACAGGTGATGGTCGAACGCCTTGAAATCGGCGGCGCGCACTTTTTGCAAACTGTCGCCATAACTTGGGATCGCTCGGCGCTGTATGGGGCGGGCAGCCCGCGCGGCGTTTTGGGACTGCCTTTGTTTGCCGACCTGTTGCTGACCTTGAATTATCCGCAAAGCAACATCGTCATCAGTCGCGGCCAATTGCCTGCCGCCAATCAAAAGGATGTGTTGAGCTATCAACCGAGCGAAGGCGGCCTCTTCACCATCCCGGTTTCGATTGCCGGAAAGGAGTTCAACATCCACGTAGATTCGGGGTCGCCTAGTCCCATCAGTCTGCCCAAACGGTTTGCCGAGCAGTTGCCGCTGGCCTCGCCATTGGCCGAGATCGGGCGCGGGCGCACGGTCAACGGCGAGTTTGTCATTTTCGGAGCGAAGCTCAACGGGGTAGCCAAACTCGGCGGCTATGAGTTTCAAAATCCCGAGATGGTCTTCAACGAACGACTGCCCGTCGGCTTGATCGGCCATCAGATATTGCGCCGCTTTGCCCTCACCCTCGATCAAAAGAATCGGCGCATTCGCTTCACCGAATCGCCGACAGCCGCCGCCCCTTCGCCGCCTCCAACGACTGGCTCATCCGCGCCAGGTGCAAGCGAATACGCAGGACGCTACGGGCAACGCACCATCTTTGCCGAAGGCAGCGTGCTCTATTTGCAACGGGATGGCGGCCCGAAGTTGAAACTTGTCCATATCGACAAAGATGAATACGGTCTGGAAGAGGTTCCCGAAGCGCGGATTCGCTTCATCCGCGATGCGAGCGGCAACATCATCGAGTTGAATGTTCTCAACCGCGCAGGCGAATGGGAGAAAGCAAAACGCGGATAGAATCGGCAGACCGGCGCGAGTCCGACGGGCAGACCGACAGCGAGAAGAGCGTTCTTGCCGACGCTCTTCTTTGCGGTCGGTTTCGATCTGACAGGCGCGGGCCAAGCTCGGCATTGGATTGAAAAACCGAACGATTTTCTTATTCGTACCCCTATGAAATGTCTATACGCTCTTTGCCATCTTCTCCTGCTCCTCATCGCTTGCCTGCTGCCGCTATCAAGCCGCGCGGCAACCGCTCGCTCGCCTCGCCCTGATAAACAGCCGCGCCACATCGCCTATGAATTGGAGCCGGTCTTCGCTGGCGAAGAGCTGCATTTCCGCATCCGCTTGACCTTTGCCGGTGCGGCATCGGGAAAGACCATGCTGCAATTGCCTAACGATTGGGGCGGCGAGGAGCGCTATTTTGAAGGCATCAAAAAGCTGACCGTCACTTCGCCCGATGCGCAATTGCATGATACCGATCTCCCGCATCGCAAACAGATCACGCACACGCCGGGTCAGGCATTGAGCGTCAGCTATGAACTCGTGCAAGATCGCCCGGGCAAGCCCAACGCCGAGCGCGGCGGCAACTATCGCCCGTTCCTGCAAAAAGAGTTCTTTCATTGGATCGGCAACGGCGCGTGGGTGCACCCGCAGTGGGACGATTACGAAACGGTCAGGGTCACCTTACAGTGGCAAAATCTGCCTGCTGAGTGGAGTCTGGCCAACAGCTTTGGCGTCAACCAACGAACGCAATCCATCACTGCCCCGTTGATGAATTTCCGTCACGCTGTTTATACGGGCGGCGATTTTCGCATCAGTAAACAACTGATACACAACCGACCGCTTTATGTCGCCATGCGCGGCCAATGGTCGTTCACCGACGTAGCGCTGGCAGAGCGCGTCGCCAAGATCGTCAGGCTCGAACGCGACTTTTGGCGCGACCGCGATCACCCCTACTATCTGGTTACGCTGTTGCCCCTCGAATTCACCCGCACGATGTCAATTGGCGGCACGGGATTGACCGACTCATTCGCTACGTTTGTGACCACGAATGCGGCGCTCGATGATCTGAATTTTCTGTTAGCGCACGAGATGTTCCACAATTGGAACGCGCAGAAATTGGGGCGTCTCAAACAGCCCGAACAACTACTCTACTGGTTCAGCGAAGGCTTCACCGATTTCTACACCTATCGCCTGTTGCTCGACGGCGGCATCATCACCTTCGAGCAATATATCGCCACTTACAATCAGTTTTTGCGCACTTACTATTTGTCGCCTGTACGCGAAGAGAGCAATCAGCGAGTTTTGAAAGATTTCTTTCGTGACCAACAGGTGAGCGCATTACCTTACCGGCGCGGCTTTCTGCTGGCGACGAACTGGGATGCGATGATTCGCCAAGCGACGCGCGGCAAGCATTCGCTCGATGACGTTATGCGCGACCTCTTTGCGGCCTATCGGCGCGACCCCAAACGCGAAGTGGACGCTGCCGTCATCAACGCACAGGTGCGCCGATACCTCAAACGCGATGTGCTCGACGACATCAAACAGCACGTTGACGAAGGCAAGTTGATCGCACCAGCCAGCGATGCACTGGGCGCTTGCGCCGAACAGGTGATGGAAGGTATCGGCAGGTTCGAATTAGGATTTGAGTTAGAGACCTTGCTGAACAAAAAGATGATCGGCGGCGTTCAACCGGCGAGCGCCGCCTACGAAGCCGGATTGCGTGACGGGCAAACGCTGGTCAGACGCAAACCCATCTACATGGAGGACGCAAGCCGCGAAGTCGAAATCACAGTCAAAGACGGAGAGCAAGAAAAGACCATCAAGTACCTTCCCGTGACCCGCGAAAAAATCTCCGTGCCGCAATACCGGCTGAAAACCGGATTGAGCGAAA
>CAYXVU010000152.1:0-14580 GCA_964468725.1 uncultured Clostridia bacterium | reverse complement strand
CTTCACGGTCAATCAAGCCGGTGCACCGGCTTGTTCGTACTCGATCTTGCCAACCGAAAACGTCGTCTCCTCGACCGCAACCAATGGCGCGATCAGCGTCATCACCCAAGCCGGTTGCCAATGGACGGCCACTTCGAATAGCCCGTTTATTACGATCACCTCCAGCGCAAGCGGCAGCGGCAATGGTACGGTTAGCTATTCGGTTGCCAACAATTCAACCACCTCTCTGCGCGTCGGCACGCTCGCGGTTGCCGGACAAACCTTTACTTTGACGCAAGCCGGAACCTCTTGTGTGACTTCGATCACGCCGACGTCGCGCAATGTCTTTGCAACGGCGAACTCGTCTACCGTTTCCGTCTCGGCTCCGGTTACCTGCAACTGGTCAGCGATTTCGACAGTCCCATGGATTACGATCATTTCAGGAGGAAGTGGACCCGGTTCGAAGAGTATCAAATATCTTCTCTCTGCTAATCCGATGTCGCAAAGCCGCACAGGCTTCCTAATCATTGGCAGCAAAGTTCATACGGTGACGCAAGCCGCCGCTAGTTGTTCATTTGCCCTCAGTCCGACCTCGCAATCTTTCTCATCAGCCGGAGGCAGCGGTACCACGTCCGTCACAACGGCAACCGGTTGCAACTGGACAGCGGTCTCGAATGCCACATTCATCACCGTCACTTCAGGAACGAGCGGCAGTGGCTCAGGCTTTGTCAACTTTACGGTAGATTCGAACCTCGGCGCTGCGCGAACCGGAACCATCATCATCGGCGGACAAACTTTTACGGTGATGCAAGCCGGAACCGGAGGCTGTTCATCTTCGATCAATCCGACAAGCCAAAACGTATCAGCATCAGGAGTCAGCGGCGCGGTCAATGTCAGTGCGCCATCGGGTTGTAATTGGACTGCCGTAAGCAACGCCCCCTTTATCACGATTACCGGAGGTAGTAGCGGGAGCGGAAGTGGCACGGTGACTTTTACGGTTGCCCCGAATAGCGGCAGCGCACGCACTGGGACGGTGACGATTGCCGGACAGACCTTCACCGTGATGCAGAGCGGCACGGTGACCTGTAGCTACAGCATCAGCCCCATGAGTGTGAGCTATCGCAAAGCCGGAGGCAGCGGCATTGTGAATGTGATGACTGCGAGCGGCTGCGCCTGGACAGCCGTCAGTAATGTCAGTTGGATCACCATCACAGGAGGCGCAAGCGGCAGCGGCAACGGAGTCGTAAGTTATATTGTTGAAGCGAATCCGAGCACAACGGCGCGAACCGGAACTGTCACCATCGGCGGGCGAACGTTGACGGTCAAGCAGTCGGGGTTTTAGAACTACCGACAATCAGGGCCATTAAAACCTGCGCTCCGGCGAGATAGATTGCTGCATTAGGTTGTCTTTGATGATGCATTGCATGACAGCCTGGGCTGCGCGCTCGGCTCCGGGCGTCCCCTCAGTTGTTAAACGACGACAAACCTCTGCAAGTCCGTCACGCATTTGCTGGAGACGATCAGGACTGCTGAGAATCGCTGCAACGGCGTCAGCAATCTTTTCGCCGGTAACCTCATGCTGAATGAGTTCCGGCACAATCCGACGACCGGCAATCAGATTGACCATCCCAAAAGTATCGAGGTGAATGAGCGGGCGGAGAAGATGCCAGTTCAACTCAGAAGCTCGATAGATAATCGCCATCGGTGTGCCCAGTAACGCGGCTTCGACGGTCGCTGTACCACTGGCAACGATGGCAAAGCAAGCCTGTGCGAGCGCGTTGTAGGTATCGTCTTCGATGAATCTGACAGCCGAATTGGGAAGGCGGTTTACACGCTGAAAAATCTGATTGATCTGTTGGCGATCAACCGTTGAAGCGAGTGGGATGATGAATTGAGCATCTGAAATTGATGCCTTCGAAGGGGGAGACAACTCGTCGCACCGTCCATCAAATTCGAAACGGAGATTCCAAAGCTTGGCCGCCGCGTTGAGCAGCGCTGGTAGGTGATAATGAATTTCTTTGCGGCGGCTTCCGGGTAAGAGCGCGAGCATCGGTTTGGTAGGGTCAAGATGATGGCGTGACGCAAAGGCTTCCCTCTGAGCCGTGGCGCGCACGATTTCGACCAGCGGGTGGCCGACATATTCGACATCCAATCCGGCATTTTGATAGAAAGCTTCTTCGAAAGGCAAAATGACCAGCATCTTGTTGACATCGCGGCGCAGCGCGTTGAGGCGATAGCGACGCCACGCCCAGATTTGCGGGCTGATGTAATAAATGATCTTGAACCCTTCACGGCGTAATTTCCGCGCCAGCCGCATATTGAAATCCGGCCAATCAATCAACACAATCACGCGAGGCTGTCGGGTACGCGCTGCGTTCAGCAAGCGGCGGTAAGCGCGATAGAGTTTACCCAGTGAGCGCGCAATTTCCGGGATGCCCATGATGGCAACTTCGCGGGCATCCACAAGCGTTTCGACGCCAGCCGCGCGCATCTCTTCGCCGCCTGCCCCGAAGAAGGCAAACTCGGTTTCGGAATGGAACCGCTGAAGTGCGCGTGCCAGTGCCGCCCCATGCTTATCGCCGCTCGCTTCGCCTGCAACGATCATCAACGATAGGGGCGAGTGGCGAGTGGCGAGCGACAAGTTGTCGGAAATGAGATGTGAGGCAGGCTGCACATTCGCCGGTGAATGCATTGCGGCACTCTGGTCTTCTGCCTTTATCTCCCCGCTTTTGTCAGCCATCTCTCTTACTTTAATTTTGCTTGTCACTCGTCACTTGTAGTCCATTGAGCCAATCATCAATGAGCGCGTCTTCGAAGCGTTGGCGGGCAACACGATAGGAGGTGACAAGAGCGCGTTCCTGCATACGGGAGACGCCGAGAGGTCGCAAGTCTTCTATGGTGTTGTGAGCATCTACGCCGACACCTAGAAAATAGGCAATCGTGTCGCGCAAGGCCTGCCGGTAGGGGGTCGGCTTAAACTTCAAATCCCGTTGCGCTGCGTGGGTGTCAAGCAGAATTGGCTGCCCGCCGAGATAGAAAGGAAAGTTATTGACGACAAAGCCAAAGCGGTCGAGCAGATGAACGGGAAGATATTCGACATCCGCAGTGGCACCGGCAATCTGCGCGATGGCGGCAATATGTTGATCGAGGGTAACAAATTCCGATTGTGCAAGATGATAAGCGCAGCCGGTGGCCTGATCGGATTGCAATGCATTGACTAAGATGGTAGCCAAATCTTTGACATAGATGGCGAAGATGGGATTAGCGCCGGTATCGGGAACGATGATGGGGTCGCCTGCAAAGAGGCGCTTCAGGTAGAAACACTCGCGGGATTTGTCGTCTCGCGGGCCGAAAACAACCGGCGGTCGAATGGCCACATAGGGGAACTGATTTTTAGTATATGCCCACCGCAACGCTCGTTCGCATTCGGCTTTGTTATAAGCATAGTGGAGAAGGGGATCGGTCACCAGTGGAGCATCCTCTTTGAGTGGCATCGGGGCTGCGAGATGATAAACCGCTACCGTGCTTAGATGGACAAACCGTTTGATTTCGCCATCGAAAATTTTTATGACGGTTTGCGTCTCTTCACGCGTGTAGGCATTGATGTCAATGATCGCATCGAAGCCCTGTGCGCGTGCGTGTTCGAGGTCTTCGCTTTTGTGGCGGTCGCCGGTGATGAAGGTAATTTCGTCAGGTAGCGCAGTCGGGGTCAGTCCGCGTGCGAAAACCGTAACTTCATAGCCGCGTCGCACTAACTCCTCGACAGTATGGCTGCCGATGTATCCAGTCCCACCGATGACGAGGACTCTCATAGCAGAGGTCAGGTGAAAGGTGTCAGGCATCCGGGTAGTCTGGAACCTGACACCCGATGGCTATCACGGGTTGCGAAGGATTTTAGATGAGCCTTCGTTGTTCTTCTCTTTCTTGTTGTCTTTCTCGTTCTTTTTACCTTTGCCTTTACTCTCTTTTGAGTTGGCGTCTGTAGGTTTGACTTCGACATCCTGACTGGCACCGGAGGCGCGACGCGGGCGTTGGTCGCGAGTGTTCGAAGTCGTCGCCGCACCGGGGGTGGTCGGACCTTCACCTTTCGGCGCACCGGCGATTTCGGTGGCGCGATTCACCATCTCATCAACTTTGATATCGCGGTCAATCAACACCCCCTTTGGTGACGTGTCAATTTTGGGGCCGAACAGAAAACCGGTTGTGCGCGACATGATCCCTTTGCCGTCAGGCGGCGCTTGCGCGAGTTTGACCGGGTCGGGTTCGGGCACCGGTTTGCCCCACTGCTTTAAGAGAGCTTCGGCTTTCGGACGAAACTCCGAGTGCGGGTAGTTGATAATCAGGCGCGATAAATCTTGGCTGGCGGATTCGGTGTCTTCCTGATCGGCCATGGCGCGGGCGTGCAGCCACAGAGCTTCATCGAAGCGGGAGAAGTTGGGATATTTCTTGAGAATCTCTTCGGTGCGCATCTGCGCGGCAGTGGCCGTTTGGCGGATTTCATAGTAGAACTTTGCGACTTTCAATTCGTGCATGGCGAGGATCTCCTGCACTTCGTTCATGAGGGCATTGACATCCTCACGACGGTCGGAGTCCGGGTAGCGGCGCAACAACTCTTTCAATTGTTGTTCGGCGATCTTCGCATGCGTCGTATCGCGGTCGGGCGCCATCACCTGACGCAGATGGATTTCGGCCATCTTGAGCATGATGTCATCGGCGATATCATCGTTGGGGAAGAACTGAATCCAATCGCGGTATTCGACTTCGGCTTGTGCGAGATTCTTCGATCCGCCTTGAAGATAAAACGAGTCCGCACTGGCGAGTTTGGCAATTCTCGTAAGCGGACTGTCGGAGTAGGTGTTGATCATGGTGTTGAGAAGAATTCTGCCTTCGTCATAATTACCTTTGTGAATGGCTTTAATCCCATCGGTGAATAATTCGCGATCACGTCCGGCTTTGGCATCTTCCAACGCCACCTTGTTTTTTGCCTTTCCTCCGCAACCGGAGAAGGCCAAAGCGACAGCGATGACGAGAACGACAAACTTTACTGCTTTCATAATCTGTTACCGGCAGCCCGTGGGAATGACACGTGGTGAGTACTGCGTGACGAAATGGATGCGAAGAAGCGTCTCACTCAACTCCCTTTGCACAGGGCGGCAATCAGGACAATCGCTAGTCACTCGCTTTGCGTCACTCTCGCAGGCTGAATTCCCCTTGTTGGATTTTAACGCTGGTACTTTCTTACAAGTACAGAGCACGGGTTTAAACTGTGAGCGGCTCAAGGGCTTTGCGGCCTAACTCCCGAGTCGCGGTCTCAATATCACCTTTGCCGAAGACCGCCGATCCGGCGACGATCCATTCGGCTCCATGTCGTACGACATCGGCAATGTTGGTTAGCCCGATTCCGCCATCTACTTCGATATGTACGTTAAGACTGCGAGCCTCAATCATACCTTTCAAACGACTGATCTTGTCAAGCGACGACTGGATGAACTTCTGCCCGCCAAATCCCGGATTCACAGACATCAAGAGCACGTAATCGGCATAAGGCAACGCTTCTTCGAGCGTGGACAACGGAGTGGCCGGGTTGAGCACGATGCCGGGACGACATCCCAACTCTCTAATCGCCGTTAAGGTGCGATGTAGATGGACAACCTCTTCGACGTGAACCGAGATCATCGCCGCTCCGGCGCGCGCGAAATCGCCGATGTACCGATCCGGGTCTTTAATCATCAAATGGCAATCGAGCGGCAGGTTGGTGACCCGCCGCGCAGCTTCGACGATGAGCGGGCCAATGGTGATGTTGGGCACGAAATGACCATCCATGACATCGCAATGAATGATCCCCGCGCCACCGCGCTCGGCGGCTTGAATCTGTTCTCCGAGTCGCGCGAAGTCAGCCGAAAGAATCGAGGGGGCGATCTCTACCATATGGCTTTTCTCATCTCTCTGATGGAATCGGTTCTCGTTGCCGGTCAATGCCAGTTGATCGCTGACACGGGCGCGGTGCTCTCAAACTCTCGATTGTTTGCTTGCTGCGGGCCGTCGCTGATGATGATGACTAGTATCGAATCGGTTTTGACGGAAGCGTTCGGCCCCGGACGCGTTTCAATAACGGTGTTGAGAGGGATATTGGCATCGCTGCGGCGCTGAATTTTTACCCGCAGCCCGGCGGTTTGTGCCATCTGTTTCGCTTCGACTTCCGTTTTGCCGATGACATCTGGCACGCGCGTGTCGCCGCTGCGAAACATCAGATAGATCGTCAAGGTCGCGCTCAGGATAAAAGCCAGACCCAGCACCATAACCGTTCCCAATCGCCGCGCAATCGTCCATGCAATGCTGCTACTGGCTTCTGCGACTTTTCCCGATGCTGATGTACTCATCGCTGGCAGTCTAGCATCGTGTGGATGCGGCTTTCAACCGGGCTATCTTCGCCACAGGAATGCGGCTATCGGAAGGTAATGAGTCGGAGGAATGGCTCAACGACGAATCAACTGGGCGTGCCGATTTAGAATAAGAGCCCTGGCCCGCCTGTGCTGTGCGCAGCCGTCTCAGCCGAAAGTTGTAATAGCATCAGAAGCCCGTAGAGCCCAATCGCGAAGGCGCTTAATAAGACGGCAACATAAAATAGAGCCGCTGCCCATAAAGAGCCGGATTCATCATAGGATTGTGTCATCTCTTGCATAATGATTTTCTCCACTCAACACCCGATACTACGGGCGCGTATTGTGAAGCGGATTTCAGAGCGAGTGAAGAGAACAACAATCGTCCGCTGATTTCTTCAGCGAGCATGTTGTAAGGCTTGATTGACTTCGGCGATTTGTCCGCGCAGCCGCGAAACTGCATCTTGAGAGTAGTCGTGTGGAGGAGACAGCATAGATTTGACGCGGGCAATGTGATCGAAGGCGCGGCTGATGTGAGTTCGAGTGATGCGGCCATCTTGTGCGGCGTTTACCATCGCCTGCCAGGCTTCCATGACTTGTTGTGGTGTCCCGGCCACCATCGCCAGGTCATTGCCCACCTCGATAGAGATGATGGCGGCTTCCGGCAGGCTGCGGGATTCGACGATTGCGCCCATCGCCAGATCGTCTGTTATGGCCAATCCCTTGAAACTGATCTCTTCACGTAGCAGTCCAGTTACCACATTCTTTGAGAGCGAAGCCGGAAGCGGCGAGGGGCCATCAAAAGCCGTGTAGTGAGCGTGCGATATCATGACGGCATTGAGCCGCGCATTGATCTTGGTGAAGAGCTCCTGATAGGGCGCTAGATCGCGTCTCATCAATTCATCACGCAATGCGTCTACTCTCGGCAGCGTTGCATGCGAATCGGTGACCGATGCGCCCAGTCCGGGAAAATGTTTGCCGACGCCGATGATGCCTAATCGCTCTAGCCCTTCGAGGTAGGCTCCGGCAAGACGAATGACCTCCGCCACCGATGCCCCCAGATAGCGGCCTTGCAATCCATTCTCTGCCGAATCGTCAACCGCAACATCGAGAACCGGCGCGAAGTTCACATTGAACCCCAGCAAGCGCAGCCCATCGGCAACGATCTCCCCCATGCGCGAGGCGAGCGAGGCATCCCCCGATGCGCGCAACAGATCGGCAGAGGGCATGGGCGAAAAGATTTCTTTGAGACGATCCACGCGACCACCCTCTTGATCGACAGCAATGATTGGGGTGACGCGCAAGGCGGAACGAATTGCCGCGTTGAGGCGGCTCACCTGCTGAGCGTTTTCGATATTGCGCTTGCTGAGCAACACGCCGCCAGGTTGAATCGTTTCGAGCAGTTCACGCGTTTCCGCATCCAGTTCCGCACCTGGCAGTCCGACGATGAGCAGTTGTCCGATTCTGTGCGCTAGTTCCATAAAGTTGTTGTCAGTTGCGTCGTTCGCTTATCTTTGATTGTCAAAAAGGGCTTTTAAGCTGAGGTCATACGGCTCGCGCGCTACCCCTGCATCGGTAATGATGGCGGCAATGTAGCGATGCGGCGTCACATCAAAGGCCGGATTGACAGCGCCGACGCCCGCAGGGGTAACCGGTATGCCGCGAAACTCTGTGACTTCGGTTTCGGCGCGTCGTTCGATGGGAATCTCATCGCCGGAATTTAGGCTCAGGTCAATCGTCGAAAGCGGAGCCGCCACGTAAAACGGGATGTTATTTTCATGGGCCGCAATGGCGACCATATAGGTGCCGATTTTGTTGGCCACATCACCATTGGCGGCGATACGGTCTGCGCCGACAATGACACAGGTTATTTTACCCGCTCGCATCAACGACCCCGACATTCCGTCGGTGATGACACGCACGGGGATATTGTCTTTGTCGAGTTCCCAAGCAGTGAGTCTCGCGCCTTGCAAAAAAGGCCGAGTTTCGTCTGCGAGAACTTGAATCTCTTTCCCCGATTCGACGGCTGCGCGAATTACGCCGAGCGCCGTACCATAGCCTGCCGTTGCCAAAGCCCCTGCATTGCAATGCGTCAACACGGTTGCACCGTCGGGGATCAACTCCGCGCCGAATCTGCCCATGCGCTGATTGCTTTCGATGTCTTCCCGATGAATATCGAGGGCTTCGGCGATGAGCATCTCTTTGATCTGTTCGATAGTTGCCGGTTTCCGTTGGCCGCGTTGAAATGCCCACCGCATGCGTTCGACTGCCCAGAAGAGATTGACCGCCGTTGGTCGCGTTTTTGCCATACGCGCACAGAGGGTTTCAAAATCGCGTTCGAACCCCTCGGTGTCGGTAGCTGCGGATTGTTTGGCTCCGAGAGCGATGCCCATGGCTGCGGAGACGCCAATGGCAGGCGCTCCGCGCACCACCATCTCTTCGATGGCGCGGGCGACGGCTTCCGGGGTTTCGAGCAGGAGATAGGTTTCTTCAGCCGGGAGGATGCGTTGGTCAATCATCACCACGCCGTCATCCGACCATTCGACGGTTTTGATCATAAGTCCGAGACTCCAATGTTTTGAACGCAGGCATCATATCGAATCGCGTTTGCGGTTGGCAATAAAGGTAGGCAATGAGTTATTCGCAACTTTGAAGGGTAGGTCGCGGGAATTCCTTATCATACGGGTTCAGTAAAGAAAGAAGAGGACGCATTCTTTTTGCGTCCTCTTCTGTTTGCTGGAATCATCCGTAAACGTTTTTGCCTCCGCGTGACATCATTCCGAATGGAGGTCGGATTTTTTCCGCGCGATGGTGTAGAGGAAATAGGCAAGTGCGCCGAAGATCACCAGAGCGATGACATTTGCCCAATCGCCGGAGGTTGTCGGCCAGCGACCGGCGAAGCCGAGAATCTCTTCGCCTTTGCCCGGCGTGCCTTTTATTGATTCGGCAATCACACGTCCGAACGCGACCGCCAAACCGGCTATTGCTCCCCCGGCAATCAGGCCGGAACTGAGGAGCACCCCTTTGCCGGTCTCTTCTTCGACCAATGATTCTTGCCGACCGCGATTGTTTAAGCGATTGACGAGAGCGCGAATCAGCCCTCCGGCGAAGATCGTTGCCGAGGTCGAAATCGGTAAGTAGATGCCGACCGCAACCGGCAATGCCGACACCCCAATGATCTCTAACATAATTGAAATCATCGCGCCGATGAAGATTAAAGACCATGGCAGCTTCTGTGTGAGCACGCCATCTACCAGCACTCCCATCAAAGCTGCTTTGGGAGCGTCCAATTTCGTCACCTCTTCGACCATGTATTTCGGAGTGCCGTTGCTATCAATCAGCAAGGTGTGCTCCGGCGAGCCGGGGTCTTTTGCGATAACGCGCGTGTACATCTGATCGTCCATGCCGCGCGCTTCTCCGGTGACCCGCACGTTTGCGCTTTCGGTGTAGGTGCGCCCCTGTACATTGCTTGGCAGATTGCTGGTCAGCCCTTGCTTAATGCCGCCGACGCCGGGGTTGACGAAGTAATGAATCGCGCCGGTTTCATCAACCAGATACTTGCCCGCAGGAATGACCGACTTGCCATCGCCCGCTGGAGTTTCGACGGTCAGCCGCAACGTACGGTACTTTTTGCCATCTTCGGTTTGCGGGCGACTCGTCCATTCTTCGGCGATTTGGTTAGCTGGCGCGGTGAATGAAGGATAGTTCATCGGCAGCAGATTCACCGATGAATTATTCAGAAACAGCAGAGTGCCGCCAATGACCAACGCCGAAGTGAGCGCTCCGACCAGCAAACTGATCTGTTGTTTGGCTGGGGTTGCGCCGACGAGGAATCCGGTTTTGAGGTCTTGCGAAGTATTCCCGGCGTTGGCGGCTGCAACACAGACGATGGCTCCGACCGAAAGCGCAATCACCCGTTGCTCGGCTCCCAGTCGTCCGAGAATCAAAAAGATCAGCGAAGTGAACAGCAATGTGGCAATCGTCATGCCAGATATTGGATTCGAAGTCGAACCGATCTGCCCGCAGATGCGCGACGAAACAGTTACGAAGAAGAAACCGAAGATTAAGATCAGAAGGGCCGAAATCCAATCTACTTCCAATTGCGGCAGCAGCGTCACCACGATCAGTAATAAAACGACGCCCCCCATCGCATACATAATCGGGACATCCCGCTCGGTGCGACGAGCAGCTTGACCGTTTGATTCTGCGCCGGAGAAGTTTTTGATTCCGGCACGGAAGGCTTGAATGATCGTTGGCAGCGAACGAATCAAGCTGATGATGCCGCCAGTTGCCACCGCTCCTGCTGCTATGTAGCGCACGTAACGGTCAAAGACTTGGCCTGCATTCATGTTAGCGATCAACTCGCCAGCCGGAGCCGGAAAGATATTGGTTTGCAACCCTTGGCCGAAGAATTTCACCAGCGGAATGAGAACCAATGCTGCCGTGACGCCGCCGCCGAGCATATAAGAAGCGACGCGCGGGCCGAGGATGTATCCGACGCCTAATAACTCAGGAGAGATTTCTGCGGCGACGCGCGCGCCCTGATACCAGGTCAGAACCTTGTCCGGTATCTCTTTCCAGAATTTGAAGCCGCCCATTAAAAATTTGTAAAAGAAGCCGATACCAAACCCTAAAAACACGGTCTTGGCATCCGAACCGCCTTTTTCGCCGACGATCAATACCTCTGCGCAGGCCGTGCCTTCGGGGTAGGGAAGCGTTCCATGCTCCTTGACGATCAACGAACGGCGCAGCGGGATCATTAACAAAACGCCGAGAATGCCACCTGCCGCAGCAATCATGGAAGTCTGCACCAGATCAATGTCGAGGCCGAGAATCAGCAGAGCCGGTATCGTGAAGACGATGCCTGCGTCGATAGAATCGGCAGCCAAACCGGTCGTCAGCACCATCAAGTTATCGATGATGGACGACCTTCCGATAAGCCGTAAAAACTTGATGGCTAATACCGCAATCGGTATCGAGGCGCTGACGGTCAGCCCGACTTTTAAGCCGAGATAGACGGTCGAAGCGCCGAAGATGATGCCAAACAGAACGCCTAAAATCACAGCGCGCGGGGTAAATTCCGGTAAGCTCGTCTCCGGCGCAACATAGGGTTTATGCGCCACTACCTCTTCTACACTGGTTGCCATACTATCCTCCTGAGTGCTGGAATGCGATCATCTGCTTCGGAATGGCCGAATTTTTATCTGTTGCAAAGAGTAAAGTCAAACGAAAGTGCTCAGTCGTGCGGGGTGATTACGGTTTTAGAAAGTTGCAAGAATGTGTCATCTTCATTCGAAAAACAAAACCCGACGGAGCTGCTTCGTTGAGCGCTCACGCCGGGTTTTGCGGTGGGCTGATTGGATTGGCCTGCGGCCTCTCCAAGACATCTATAGTTCAGCGTATCGGGCAACTGTTTAATGAAGAGAAAGGGGGCTAGCAGTTGCAATTTCCCATACGCTCAATTCCGGCCTCTATCAGACCTCAGCCACCTCACCTAATCCGTTACTTATCATTTCTTGGATCACCTCCTTTCCGGTGTTAGCCCCGATAGTATGCCTGCCTCTTTTTCAAGTCAAGAAAAAAGTGCCCCGCGTAAAGGGAAAATTCCACAACTAATGGTGATGGTCAGCAGGGAATGGTCAATATCTTGATGTAGGGCGAAGAACGGCCTATCATCGGAAAAACGAGAGAGAAAGGCAGCAATCACCCATGCAGAAGGAGAGAGACAAAATCTTTGCGACGGCAGACATCGGCGAAGCCGCAATCCAACAATTGCGCTCACAAGGCTATGAAGTTGAAGTCTATTGGAAAACGGAGGCGCCGCCAAAATCGCTCATCGTTGAAAAGGTTCGCAGCGGGATAACCGCGCTCATTACCACGTTGCGCGATCCGATTGATGAAGAGGTCTTGGCTGCCGGTCAAACGAGCTTGCGAGTGGTTGCTCAGATCGCCGTCGGCGTTGACAACATTGATCGTCACGCGGCCAACCGTTATCGCATCCCCTTTACGCACACACCAGATGTGCTTACAGAGGCAACGGCTGAGTTTGCCCTCTTTCTGCTTGGTTCGGTGTCGCGCAAACTCTACCCTTCGGAAAGGCTGGTTGCCGAGAACCGTTGGACATCCTGGCATCCGTATTCCCCCTTTCTCGGCGATGAGGTTACAGGCAAAACGGTGGCGGTGATTGGCGCAGGGCGTATCGGGAAAGCTTTTGCGAAAAAGTGCGTCGGTTTCGATATGAACCTTTTGCTCTTCAGCGCTCATTCACGTGACGAACGCTTTGTGGATTTTGTCCGGCAGGAGATGCAACTGCGCAACGAAGCTGGATTTTCGCACCGACCCTGTCACATCGCGTATGTCTCTTTTGAAGAGGCATTGGAACGTGCCGATTACGTCAGCCTGCATGTGCCGCTTGTTTTCGAAGGGCATGGCGACCTGCCAACTTATCACCTGATGAATGAGGCGGCGTTTGGGCGGATGAAAGCCACAGCCTATCTCATCAACACATCGCGTGGCGCAGTGGTGGATGAGCAGGCGTTGTATCGGGCTTTGCTCGAAGAGCAGATAGCCGGGGCTGCGCTTGATGTCTTTGAAACTGAGCCGTTGCCTGCGACTAATTGTTTGCGCGACGAGCGCTTGAAAGATCGTCTGCGTCTCTTTCACCATTTCGCTTCGGGAACACGCGAAACGCGATTGTCTGTTGATGCCCGCATTGGCATGGCGGGTCGCACGGTACAAGGGTTGATTGCCGCACTGGAAAGAGGGCGGGATGAGGAACTGGCAGAGATGCCTTTCGTCGTCAATAAAGAAGCCTTTTGCGGCTGACGCTCGCAGGCGTTAAAACAATTTCCGATCCGTGAGATTATAAATCTCCTGAATGTCGCGCAGAATGTGGCGAAAATCGAGTTGCAAATCGTTAATGTGTCCGTTGTGCAAATCGAATACCCAACCATGAACGGTCGGATGCTCTCTTTCGACAAAGGTCTTCTGCACCGCTGCACTCTTGATGACATTGACGCACTGTTCCATCACGTTCAATTCGACTAGCCGGTTATAGCGTGCGGTTTCGTCGGTGATGGCGTTGAGCTCAGCCTTATGCAGACGATAGACATCGCGGATATTGCGCAACCAAGGATTCAACAGCCCCATATCCTGTGGCAGCATCGCGGCTCGTACACCGCCACAGTTGTAATGGCCACAGATGATGATATGCTGAACATCAAGATAACTGACGGCATACTCGATGACACTCATCACATTGAGGTCGGTGCTGGCAACAACGTTAGCGATATTGCGATGCACAAAGACATCGCCCGGTTCTAACCCCATGATGTCACTGGCCGGAACGCGACTGTCAGAACATCCGATGTAGAGGAATTCAGGGCGTTGTTCGCGCGCCAGATTGGCAAAATAATCAGGGTCATGTTCGATCTTTTCTGCTACCCATCGGCGATTGTTTTCGAATATCTGGTCATAAGAAATCATCGTTGCATCCTCTTTCTTATCGCTGCTGTTGTTTCGGATCAAGCCGTTCGCGTAATCCATCGCCGACGAAGTTGAAGGCGAGCACCGATAGCGCAATCATCAGCCCCGGAAAGATAAACAGATGGGGTGCGGTAAACCAAAATTCGCGCGAATCATCAATCATCTTGCCCCACGAAGGAATCGGTTCCGGCACGCCGAGGCCGAGAAAACTCAGACCCGCTTCGGCGAGAATCATTCCTGCCATACCGAGCGAGGCTTGTACAATTAACGGCTGAATGGCGTTTGGCAGGATGTGTTTGACCAGAATGCGAAGATCGCTTGCTCCCAAAGCGCGTGCTGCCGTCACGTAATCGTATTCTCGGACTTTGAGAACTTGCGCCCGCATCAACCGCGCGTAACCGACCCATCCCATAATCGAAAGCGCAACGATCAGGTTGCGAATGCTGGGGCCGAGAAAGGCGACCATTGCAATAGCGAGTAAGATGCCTGGAAAAGAGAGGAAGACGTTGAAGAGAAAATTTGAGATCACTCGATCAACCCATCCCCCTCTGTAGCCCGCAAACGAGCCGATGGCGACGCCGATAAGAGCCGAAATCGCAACGACGGAGAGGCCGACCATCATCGAAACACGCGCGCCATATACGATTCTCAGTAGAACATCCCGACCCAATTGGTCGCGCCCCATCGGATGGCTTGTCTCAGGAGCCTCCAATCGCGCGCTGAGGTCTTGATGCTG
>CAYXVU010000151.1:13471-14779 GCA_964468725.1 uncultured Clostridia bacterium | reverse complement strand
ATCTCGCAGGTGATGGAGTGCCGGAGCAGGCAGGCCGCACCGATCAAGATTTCGCTTTGGTCGGGACGAACCTTGCCGCTTGTCAACCTGTATGGATGAACCCAAACCAATTCAATCTGACTCGTTTTGAAGGGATTGAGTCAACGGCTCTGGAATCGTTTATCATAAGAAGCACAAACTCTCTGCAAACGAGAGTGGCCTTTACTGCGGCTCCGAGCAATTTCCCGGTCGGGGTTGTCTCTATCGTTTCTTGCGCTTCTTGTTTTACCCCCGACACGGTGCAATTTCGATCACCTGCATTTGTTAGCTACCCCGCAGGAACCTATCGCGGTTATATAGAAGTTGTCGCCAACGGTTGTCTCCAATTGGTTCCTGTTGATCTGGCCGTCGTGCCGCCCAGCGTCACCCTCAACCCGACAAGTTTGAGTTTCACTGCGGCGAAGGGCGGGCCGAACCCGGCCAATAAATCTTTCACCATCTCTGCTGGCACGAATCTGGTTCCCTGGACCGTATCTTCAAATGCAAGCTGGTTGACAGTCAGCCCGACATCGGGAACAACGGCTCCATCCTCGACCGTCTCGGTGGGCGTCAACGTAGCTGGGCTTGCAGCGGGAACCTATCTCGGAGTCATCACGGTTTCTCTTCAGAGTGGCGGTGTGCTAAAGACCTTGCCCGTCACGCTGACCGTCGCAACGCCGCAAATCAGCATCAACCCCACCAGTCTCTCCTTCTCGACAGGAGTGGGCGGCGCAAACCCATCCCCCAAAACGGTTTCGATCAACAATGTAAATGCTGGCGGGTTCAACTGGACGGCTAGTGACAATCAGTCGTGGCTACAGGTAAGCCCGACTTCAGGAACGGCTCCTTCGACACTGACCGTCTCGATCAATAAAGTCGGGTTGGGGGTCGGAACCTACAGCGGAACGGTGACGCTTACGGCGGCGGGAGCCTCAAACTCTCCGCTGGCCATCCCTGTCACGCTGACGATTACCAGTTCGCCGGTCATCTCGGTCAGTCCGACGAGCCTCACCTTCGCCGCACGCGAAGGTATCACCCCGCCGCCGAAGACCGTGAGTCTCTCCAATGCCGGAGGCGGCACGCTCAATTGGAGCGTCAGCAGCAACGCATCGTGGTTACTGGTAAGCCCGGCATCGGGAACCGGCAGCGCCACGCTAACCGTGTCGATTGACCCATCCGGTCTGGGCGTCGGAACCTATCAGGGCAGCATAACGATCACCGCGCCCGGAGCCAGCCCGGTCACTATACCGGTGACCTTCGGGGTCATTGAGCCGCTGCCCGGACCGCAGT
>CAYXVU010000151.1:0-13371 GCA_964468725.1 uncultured Clostridia bacterium | reverse complement strand
CCGGTCACTATACCGGTGACCTTCGGGGTCATTGAGCCGCTGCCCGGACCGCAGTCGGCAACCGGCAAGAGGGTCATCCATCGCTGAGGTGAGCTGATTCTTCTGAGGGATTGCCAGTGAAGGTCTGTAACACGCTGCTAGAATATGTCAGCAGGCTTGTGACTCGTCTTGCTGACAGCCGGTAGCCAACCAACTCAAGGCGGAGCCGAGTCGTCTCAATAGTCGTCCGGCTCTGCCTGATTCATCATACAACTCCCCATTTGGCTCACTGATCTTCAAATTTGCACACGAACCATCTATTTATTAATCAACCTTAATCATTCTTAAATCCAGATTGCCTCTCTCTTGTCATTCAATAGCAGTGGACATAAGGAGATCGGTTTTCAGAGTCAGGCTCTATATGCGGTTTATAGCAGCAAAGGGATTGCAGAGTGAAAAGAGAGTGTTTCGGAGGGAAAGCGTTTCCAGAACCCGACGATACGAGCCTCCGGTAGTCACCACCTATCAAGTCGCCAATCCAGCGCTCACAGAGAAGGCAATCCCCCTCATCGCCGGAGTTGTCGCGTTGCTCCTTTGGGCAACTCCGGCGACAGAGCGCGTGGATGAAACTTTAGAAGGGACTTCGTTATGAATCGGAAGCAAGGAAAACAGGTGGCGATAATAGTCTTCATTGCCGCCCTCTTCCTATTTTTACTGACAGACCATCCGGCGGCGAAACGGGTCGAAGGGTTTTCTATCGGCCCGCCAGAAGGCCGGACGGGCGCGCCGGGAGAGTTGACCTGTACAACCGGATGCCACGCCCTCAATCAAGGGACAGGGCTTTTCACCATCATCGCCCCGCCGGTTTATGAGGTGGGCAAGACCTATCAAATCAGAGTGCAACACACCACGACGGAGCGCAGCCGTCGTCGGTGGGGGTTTCAACTGACCGCCTTGACGGGAGCAAGCCAGAGGGCGGGAAATCTGCGAAGTTTGGATAATCTGACAACCGTTCTCAATAACACAGGCCCCGGCTCAAACCGCCAATATATCGAACACACAGCCGCAGGGACATTTGCCGGACAACTGCGTCTGGCGAGTTGGGTCTTCGAATGGACTGCGCCGGAAACCGATGTAGGACCCATCATCTTTTATGCGGCAGGGAACCAAGCCAACAATGATGGAACAAGCTTTGGCGATCAAATTTATACCACGCTGAAAGCAGTACTGACCGGTCCACCCGCCATTACGCAAGCCGAAGTTAGCGGCAAGAAGCTGATTGTAACCGGCGAAAATTTCGACCTTGACGCTGAGTTGAGGATGAATGGAGCAAAGCAAAAGAAGACGGCCAATGAGCCAAATCATTTAACGACCAGACTGGTCGCTGCGAAGTCCGGTAAGAAGATCGCACGCGGACAGACGGTCATCCTACAAGTCATCAATCCTGACGGCACGCCGTCGGCAGAGTTCTCATACCTGCGCCCTTTGTAGGGATTCGCAAGTTTTGAGACTTAGGAGGAATTATGAAACAAGTGGTTCGACTGATCATCGGTTCGATTGCCATTGGCTTGATCTTTATCTATGGGTTGACAGCCGTAACGATTCAGACCAGCGCGCAGAGCGAAGACAAAGCGGCGCAGGCGCTGCCGCCGGAAGCCCGACAGTTCGATTTCTGGCTCGGCACATGGATTGGCACGCTTGGGGGAGGCGGCTCCCCTCCCAACTCGATTACCTCTTTCGGAGTCGGTGGCGGGATTGCCACGTTAGAGAATTTCAATAACGGCTCAGGCACCAGCGTGAGCGTCTATAGCATTAAGGAGCAAAAATGGTATCAGACCTGGTTTGATACCGATCAACTGCTCATCGAAGTCGTGGGAGAGTTCCAAGATGGACGGATGGTGTTGACCGGACAAGAAACCCGCACAACAACGGGAGCCAAATTGGTTGGCCGCGAATCATGGTTCAATATCACCCCCAATCGCTATGATTTCTTATATGAAGTCTCCGTCAATGGCGGACAGACCTATCAACCCTCATTTTCCGGGCGGTTCAGACGCAACGGAACCGCATTAGTTGCGCCCAACCTGTTGACTCCTGCGGCGTCGAAGAGTCTGACTCCGGCAGCCTTGTCTTCTAAATTCAGGCAGCTCGATTATCTCGTCGGCAGTTGGAAAGTGACCTCTGCCGATTGCGAAGCCTCGGCCAGCAGTAGCGTCACCCTGTTCGGAGCCGGAGGAGGATTCGCCGTTCTCGAAGACTCGCGTTGCGGAGACAACTATCGGAGAACCAGTGTCAGTTTTTATCAATCAGTGACCGGCAAGTGGCATCACCACTCGCTCGATACCGAAGGCCTGCTATTGGAGCTACGTGGCGAGTTGATTGGCGGTAATCTGGTATTTGAGGGAGAGTTCACCGACCCGGCAACCGCTCAAGCTCTGCTCGGTCGTTTGACCTTTCAGAAAACTCCGTCCGCCGATATTGACCGGAAGTTCGAGGTATCAGATGACGGCGGCCAGACTTGGACATTACGCAACACCGCACATTTCGTCAACGAGTCGCTTCTGCAACCAACCGATTTAATAGCTAAGAAGACGAAATCGAAAAAAGTGACCCTTGCTTGGGCGGACAACTCGCCGGGAGAAACCCGCTTCGAGTTGCTTCGATGGGACGGAACGCAGTGGGTGGTCAGCAAAACCGTGGCCGCCAATACGACAACCGGAGTGATCAAGAAATTGCAACCGGGCACGACCTACAAGCTGGGCGTGCGGGCTTGCGACAACGCGCGGTGTGGGGAAGCGGCGGAGATTACCGTAACTACCCCTTAAGTGTGGAAGGGCGCACGTTCGAAGTTCGCCAAGCACGCGCACATGCTACGATGAGGCCACAGGCTTGAGCGTAACCCTGTTAGGCTGCAAATCGCTCACCCTTCCGGCCTCGTCGTAGCGATCTCCGTTAGCGTGATAGTAAATGGTTGATTTTGAGGGGATTATAGAAATTAATAGATCTTAATCAACTTTTCCTCCTCTCCTGCGCAATAGCTTTAAGGGTACTGGCTCGGAAACCATTTCAGGCATCTCTCGCCTATTCAAGATTCATTTGGGGATGAGGTAGTTTTGTCAGGTGCAAAGACCGTTAGTATGAAAATCTCTTACTGTTTACAAGCCGCGCTGTTCGGACTTGGTTTTTTGGTTGCCAGTGGAGTGCCTTGTTGCGCTCAAGAACTCGCGCAGTACTCCGTAACGCTCGATCCACAAAACCTGCGATTGGTCAGGCTGGAGGCCGACCTCCCGATTCACGACGATATGCTACAGATGCATCCGCGCGGTGCAACCCACCTTGCCGATGGCTGGGCAACCTTTGTGCGCAATCTGAGGGCAATCTCTGATACGGGAGCCGCCATTTCGCTGCAACCGCTGGGCAAGGGGCGTTGGCAAGTTCCTGCCCCTTTACCCAAACGCCTCAAACTGACCTACGAAATCGCCATCGAACACGATCAAGGGCAATGGCCTTTCGGACACGACGAGGCGGCCTATGCCAAAGTGGACTGCGCGTTTCTATTGGGTCGCGCAATCTTTATTGCCGCCCCGACCTATAAAAATTTGCGCGTGCGTTTTGTGCTACCAAAAGGGTGGCGGGTGTCAACTCCGTGGCCGGAGGTTGCAGGAGAGGCGGGCGTTTACGCCGTCTGCGATGTGGAGGAGTTGACCGATGCTGGTCTTTTGGCGGGCAAACACCTTGAGCGGCGCATCACCGTCGGTGGGTTTGAAGTCGTGCTGGCCGTCGGAAGTGAATTGGGGCAAGCCGCCGGACTGTTTGAGGAGGTCATTCGAGGCACAGCACAAGAGGCGACGCTCCTCTTTGGCGGCACTCCCATCATCAAGGGGGCAAAGGCGAACAAATTCCTGGTCGTCGCCAACCGAGATCGCTTTGATGGCGGCGGCTCGTTCCCGCGCACCGTCAGTATGTTGATGAAGAATTTGCCGCAAGCTTCAAATCGCAGCGAATGGGCATACCTCATCATTCACGAACTGCTGCATTCGTGGAACGGTCAGAGTTTTCGTTCTGCCGGACAAGAGCATTGGTTTGGGGAAGGGTTTACAGACTATCTGACCTATCTGCTGGAAACGCGCACAGGCATGGTGAGCGAGCCGCAATTGTTCGCGGTTTTGGCGCGCAAGTATGACGAGTATCTGGCGGTTGCCGGAAAGGTAAATTTGCGCGCGGCAGGCATCAACAAAAGCAAGAATTATGACTTGATCTACAGCGGCGGATTGATCGTGGCGCTGGCTCTCGATATCGCCATTCTCAAAAGCACGAACGGCGCGCGCAGCCTCAACGATTTTATGCAGCAGCTTTATCGTGAATTTGCCGTCAGCGGCCAACGCTACGAACTGGCCGACCTCCTGCGCCTTGCGAACCTGACGAGCGGCGCAGACCTGACGGCGTTCTTTGACGATTTCATTACTGGAACCAAGGTTCTGGCACTGGACAGTTATTTAGAGCAGGTGGGGTTAGGGATACGAAGAGAGGAAGGAAAGACGACCATCATCAAGTTGCCCAACGCGACTGCGGAGCAGAAGAGGCGACTGGCTAAGCTCCTCAGACGCCGGTAGGCACACAGTCTATTGCGCCCCCTTGAATCGCGAGCTAACCGTAGCAGGGCGTGTCTGAATCGGATGGAGCACGGCGAGGTGAGAGTCGGCAGTAACGAGTTCGGCAATAAGAAAGGAAAGTCGAATGATCCATCGAATGCAGAAATCTATTTTTTCAATCGCTGTCGCGCTGACCTTGATGGCGGTTGGGTTGAACACCCAGGCCGCAGTCTTACAGACGCAAGCGGCGACGCCGACGGCGCAAGAAGCCTTGACCTACTTTCAGAATCAGAATTGGGCGAATGCGGCCAAAGCCTATCAAGCCATCATTGAACGCGAGCCGAATAATGGAGTCGCCTGGTTTCGCTATGCCCATTGTCTGCACTCGCTCGGCAAATATGAGGAGGCTGTAAAAGCCTATCTGCGCACGGTGGAGATCAATAAGCATCCGCATGCGCCCTACAACCTTGCCTGTAGCTATGCGCGGCTCGGCGATAAAGAAAAGGCGTTTGAGTGGTTGATGCGCGCTTTGCAAACAGGGTTCAACCAGCCGGAACAGATTCGTATTGACGAAGACCTTGCCAGTCTGCGCACCGATGCACGCTTCAAAGAGGTGGTGGCGGGGGCGGAACGCAACGCCAACCCGTGCGGGCAAGCGGAGCATCAGCAATTCAATTTTTGGGTCGGCGAATGGGAGGTTACCTCCGGCGGCAAACCGGTTGCTCAAAGCAGCATTCAACAGATCGTCGGCAGTTGCGTGATCTTTGAAAACTACTCTGATGGCAGCGGCATGGTAGGCAAAAGCTTCAATTTCTATGACTCGACCTTGAAGAAGTGGCGACAGACGTGGGTGGACAACGGCGGCAATGTCAGCGAGTTCAGCGGCGAATATAAAGACGGCGCAATGCGCTACGAAGGAGAATCGCATCGCCGCGATGGGCAACGCATTTTGCGCAGGATGACTGTTTCCCCTGCGAGCGAGGATCGGGTGCGTCAGCACTCGGAGTTTTCACTCGATGGCGGACAGACCTGGAAGACGAATTACGACTTTCTCTATGTAAGAAAAAAATAACTACCGAATCACTTCGCCTTGTCCCGTTAAGGAGGAATTGATGTTGAGAAACTTTTTTCGGGGGCTTGTCCTGATGGTTGGGATAGCAGGGCTGCTACTAGCCAGCCATCGCCTGCCAGCAAGCCTCTCATTAGCAAATGACAAAAGGTTGACTTACCAACTGGAGAGACTCCCGGAAGACGAGGGACTCATCCTGCGACTGGAAGATGGCAAGTTGACTTGTCAGGCAGCCGCTGCGGGTGATGTCCTGACGACTTCCGGCCTCAGCCCGCAAGCCAATTTTGAGCCGCGACAAAATCTTACTGTACACGGAACGGGCAATATCACATTTACTCTCCGCTTCGGAACTGGATTTGACGCCAGCCCGCAAGCCCGCGACGCCTTTCTTAAAGGGGCAGAAATCTGGGCTTCAACGGTTGAAGCTCCGCAGCCGGTTACGATCATCATTGATGTGGATTACACGCCGACAGTTGCGGGGAGCACGATCCCTCTTGGTCGAGCCTTACCGCAAAGCCTCATCGGTCGGGGAGAATACAAAGATTGGCGAGCCTCCGTCATTGCCAACGCCAATAGCGGAAAAGATTTGGCATTGTTTAGCGCCTTGCCGGAAGGAGCAGTCCCGACCGATTTGGGCGACACGGATGCGTTTGTGATGCCCTCGGCCTTGTTGCGAGTCGTCGGCCTCATTCCTCCGATTGCCGACCCCGATGCTGAACAGGCCGTGTTTGGTTTGCCTCCTTCTATCACCGTGCTCAATAGCGCGCCATGGGATTTCAATCCTGATGATGGAATTGGAGCCGGTCAACTCGATTTCATCGGCACGGCTCTACACGAGATTGGCCACGTCATTGGTTTTTTTACCCGAGTCGGCAGCACAGAAACGAATCCGAATCTTCCGCTCACCGTGAGCGCTTATGACATCTATCGCTTTCGACCGGGGATGACGATGGAGACTTTCACTACGGCGAAGCGCATTCTGACGGCGGGCGGCCAGCACGTCCATTATGCGGGCGAAAACGAGATTCCGATGTCTACCGCGCGGATCAATCTAACCGGTGGCGATGGTTTCGGAGCCGATCACTGGAAGAATAGTTCGTTCGTTGGCGTGCGACTCGGCGTGATGACTCCGCAGCAGCAATTCGGAGAGCGGTTTGGGGTATTTGAAAATGATCTCATTGCGCTCAAGGCTATGGGCTTTCGCTTGGTCGGCGAAGCTCGAAACCCTGCGCCCTATGCCGCCTCGCTCAAAAGCGATTTGCAAGGTGATGGGCTGACCTTGACGGGAAAAGTCTATGATCTTGATGCCGATGTCGTGTCGGCACAAATCTCTCTGCTTGATGGCCTCGGCAATACCCTACGCGAAGACGAGCCGATTGCGGCTGGCAGCGGCGAAAGAGTGAGTTCCTTTGCCTTTTCGCTTAGCGATCTGCTGGCGTTTCCGGCAGCCCTGCGGGCGCGCTTGGTGTTTCGGGATCAGGCGGGCAACAGCAGCGCACCGACGGAAGTGGGTATTGGGCAGGCAGACGCCGGAGGGGCAACGATCAGCAGCGCCGTGCTCAAAGGCAAGAAGTTGGTCATCAAGGGCAGCGGCTTGGCCGGACAACTGGCTCTCGAAATCAACGGCGCGGTGGCGGCGACCAAGACCAATGCCTCGAATGGGAAGGCGAAGTTCAATATCAACGGGGTTGTGCTGCGCCCCGGAGCCAATCGCCTGCGCTTGCTTCGCAACGGAGCGCGCTCGAATGTTTTGGTGCTGATTGATGGCACGACGGAGGCCGAAAATAAGGTGGAGTTTATCACCAGTCCGCGTTTGAAGGCCGATCACAATCGCGCTTATCAGTATGACTTCGCGGCAAAGAGCTTGAGTGGACGCCCCGTTCAATACGAGGTGCAAGTGCCTTCGTGGATGGCGATTGATCTGACGACCAACCGCATAAGCGGATTGGCCGGATGGGAGAACCTCGATAAGTCTTTTGAGGTGATCGTCAGGGCGAGCGATGGAATCGCGCAGGCTGAACAAAAATTCACTCTGCAAATCAAACTCGGCGAGATCCTCTGTGAAAGCGAAGTGGGCGACCCGGCGCAGTCGCCATATATCTTACCCTTTGAGGTCGGCAAACGCTTCCAATGTAATCAAAGCTACTGTCCGCCTAATCCTCAATGGGGGCATCACAACTGGTTCGCCCTCGATTTCGAAATGCCCATCGGCACGAAGATCATAGCCGCGAGAAGCGGACAGGTGGCTTTTGTTGAAGAACGATTCACCGATGGTAATCGGCAACCGGGTCAGGAGAACCACATCTTTATTTTGCACGATGATGGAACGGTGGCTCAGTACACTCATCTGACGAA
The DNA here is from genome assembly GCA_964468725.1 of uncultured Clostridia bacterium. Classification (GTDB taxonomy): domain Bacteria; phylum Acidobacteriota; class Blastocatellia; order UBA7656; family UBA7656; genus CAYXVU01. The sequence goes on along the minus strand of CAYXVU010000151.1, from coordinate 5,376 downwards.
GAACGGGGCGCTGGTTGAGGTCGGCGACAGGGTTGTACAAGGGCAAGTCATCGGACGAAGCGGCGACACGGGCGCATCAAGCGGCCCGCATCTGCATTTTGTCACCTATCGCGGGAGCACCAATTTCTCGCGGCACTACTCAACCCCTGTGAACTTCAAAAATGCCGAAGGCCCCTTGAACGCACAGCACGGGTTGATCTTTTTAGAGTGGTACGAAGCAAAACCTTTTTGAGCGCCCGGAAATCAGAAGAATCGTTTGCAGATAGGAGTCTGGATGTCACATACCAATAAGTCATTTTTGTCCGCTGTCGGTTTGATTTTAGCCGGTCTGATCGTGGTTCCGGTCAGCAAGAGCCAAGGCGCACAGGCGCGAGGCGTGGTGGCCGAAAACCGTTCGGAGAAGCTTGAATCTCTCGTTCCTGCGACAGCGACGGTTTCCCCTCAAATGCTTGCGAAAGCCGACCGTGAGCGAATCGAAAATTACGGCGCAATTTTTGTCCGCGCCCTCAATGCCAATGCGTCGGAAGCCTACGCGAAAGCGGTTCAGGAAATCTATGCCGCAGCGACGTTGCAAACGATTGGCGAAGCCCGACTAACAGGGCTGTTTGCCAGATTGCGCGAGAACTTCGGCGAGATGGATTACCACCACTCGGAGTTGTTGGAAGCCAAATTTGGCGAAAGGATCAGCCGCATCCTTCACATCTATGCCAGAGTAAAAGAGGCAAAGGGATGGAAAGATATTCAACTCCGCCTGGAGGATAATCAGCCGCACAAAATAAAAGAACTCGTCTTTATCGCAGATGTCGCCGAGCCGATTGCTCTGCCAAACGGCGCGATTACCGAGCGCTCCACGCTCGATTGGCTGAATGGTTACATTGATAAATTGATCGCTGACAATGATCTCTCTGGCAGTCTGCTCATCGCGCGCGGCGAGACGCCGATCTACGAACGGGCTTTCGGATTTGCCGATGCCAAACGAGCGAGCAACGTTACATCGGAGACGCGCTTCGGCATGGCAAGCGGCAGCAAGATGTTTACCGCCATCGCCATCGCGCAACTGGTTGAGAAAGGCAAACTCAGCTACTCCGATCCGATCAGCAAATACTTTCCCGACTTTCCCGATGCAGCCTTTGCGAAAAAAGCGACGGTGCATCATCTGCTCTCGCATACCTCCGGCGTAAAAGAATACTGGACAGAGGAATACGAAAAGCATTGGAAAGAAATCCGCGACAACAAACAGATGTTGCCTTGGGTCTACAAAGTCGGAACGGCGTTCGAGCCGGGCAGTCGGTTTGAATACAGCAACTCCAACTTTATCCTTGCCGGACTCATCGTCGAAAGAGTCAGCGGCATGGATTACTACAGCTATGTCCGCAAACAGATCACTGAACCGCTGGGCATGACGATGACCGATTTCTATGCGCGCGATGGCTCAGCAGCAAATCTTGCGGAGCATCTGAGAAAAGGCGCGCAAGATTGGCAGACGACCGAACTCGGCGGGCGCGGGACTTCCGCTGGCGGGTGCTATTCAACGCCGCGCGAGATGCTGAAATTCGCGCGCGGGTTAGCGAGCGGCAAGCTGGTTTCGAAAGAGACTTTGGCTATGCTCACGACCTCAAAGACGCGTGCCCTCAATGCCGATACAGACTATGGCTACGGGTTTGAACTCGGCAATCAAGGCAACGTGCGGTCATTCGGGCATGGCGGGATTGCGCGCGGCACGAACTTCGAGTTCCGCTACTTTCCTGCCGAAGACATCACCTTGGTGATGTTCAACAATCAGGACAACGGCGCGTATGACGACCTGCGCAAGAACGCCATCAAGCTGATAACCGGGTGGCGGTAACACGCGCCATTTGTTGACCCCGAACGATCAAGGCAGTGGGCGAACTTCGCCCACTGCCCACCCCAATCTTGTAAGAGGATTAACCAAATGAGAAGCACAAAAGAGTCGTTGAAGAGCTTCGCCGTGATGTCACTATGGCTTCTGAGCCTGTTGGTGATGGGACAAACGCGGGCGACAAGCCAAGCAAACCCAATCACCATCCCGTTTGAAATGAATCGGGGGCGTATTTATGTGGATGCCTTTGTCAATCAGCGTGGCCCGTTCCGCTTCATGGTTGATACCGGGGCATCCGGCTATGGCAGGGTGGATGCGAAACTGGTAAAGGACTTGAATCTGGCAACCACCGGAACGGCTAGCACCAGCGACGGAATTCATACGGCTACGGTTTCAACTCTCAAACTGGACTCGCTGCGTGTCGGCGAGATCACCCGACGCAACCTTGACATATTTTCGAGGGACTATAGCGCGCTCTTTCGCTCCGACACGAGGCCAATAATGGGAATCATCGGGTTCGACTACTTCTCGAACGCTCTTTTAACTATCGATTATGCAAAGAGCGAATTGGTCGTTTCCGAAGGCTCATTGAATGCCGCCGAGCCGAACGTGCTGCGCTATGACACCGACCCCATTATTCCTCTTCGTATCGGGGAACACGAAACCACAGGATTTCTCGATACCGGCTCAAGCGCAGAGATGCATCTGCCGATGGAGTGGGCAAAGCGGTTAGGTGTGCAAAACCTGAGAGAGGCGGGAGAGGGACGTCGGGCGAATTCCACCTTCAAGATGTTTATGGCCGAATCGCCTGTGACGGTCGAGATCGGCAGCAATCGAGTCGTGGTGACTGCCCCGATGTTTTCGGAGGCGACGGAGCGCATCATCATCGGTGCGCGGTTCCTCGAAAACCATCGCTGCATCCTGACGCTCGATCATCGCCAACAACGGATGCGAATCGTTGCCAACCCGCAAGGGAAGCCGCAAGCGAGCGGCGCAAAGACAGACTCTACCCTCAGCCAGTACCTCGGCAAATACGGCGAGCGCACAATCACCTTTGAAGATGGCCTGCTGTTTTTGCAACGCGCAGGAGGGGCGAGACTCCGCTTGCATCAGATCGGCGAAGGCATCTTGCAGATCAACCTTGCCGGACCGGAAAAGCCCATACTGACCTTCAAAAAAGAGAATGGCCGAATAACCGGCTATTCAATAAAAGGGCCAGATGGGAACGATCTGTTTATCGAAAAGGACAAGTGAGCAGAGCGCCGTGACCAGTAGACACCGCGCCTCCGATAGTCTCGGTCAGAAGGTTGGCTCGCTTGATCGAGTTACTGGATGCTGTGCTGAAACTATGAAGAAGTTGATTCTCATTTTTTTGTTGCTCTGTTTTTGGAGCGGGGAAGCGTTGGCTGTCGCGCCGGTTGGCGAACGGTTCGAAGGGCATAGCCAACCCGTGACCACAGAACAATGGCGGCAAGACCTGCAAACTCTTGCCAAAGAATTGTCGAACCGTCACAAGAACGCTTTTCATACCGTATCGCGTGAAGCCTTCGCGCGCGCCATTGCCGAACTTGATGCCGCAATCCCGAACCGGCAAGCGTCAGAGATTATCATTGGCCTGCAACAGATTCTGGCGCTGGTTGGAGATAGCCACACCTTTTTAACAAATTTTCCGCCGCCGACCTTTCACCGCTTTCCGTTAGCCGTGTATTGGTTCGGAAATCAACTTCACGTCGTGGCAACCTCAGCGGACTATCGCCGCGCATTGGGAGCGCGCGTGCTGCGCATCGGTGAGTGGAGTGTGGCGGAGGTTGCAGCAAAACTGAAGCCTGTAATCTCGACGGATAAGGAGTACTGGACGCGACACCTGAGCGCCTACTATCTGCCCTATGCCGAAATCCTCTACGCGCGCGGCATCCTGCCTGCGGAGGGGGGCGGACGATGGACATTCGAAGACGCGGAGGGCAAGCCGTTTTCGATTGAGCTACAGGCCAAAGCACAGGATGAAAAGATCGAATGGTTAGTGGCGGCAAAAGAGACGCCGCTCTGTCGGCAGCGTGTTGGCGAGCGCTTTTGGTTCACGCCGTTACCCGATGGGCAAACCGTGTATGTCAACCTGCGCGGCTATCCTGACAGCAACGATTTCAAACGCACAGCGGATGACTTGCTGAAGTGGATTGATGCCGCCAAGCCGAAACGGCTGGTTTTGGATGTGCGTCACAACGAGGGCGGCGATATGAAGAAGGGGCGTTACTTGCTCGCGGGCTTAAAGAAGCGAAAAGGGTTCGACACGGCGGGCAGCCTCTATGTCATCATCGGGCGCGCTACGCAATCGGCTGCCATGGTCAACGCGATAGATTTTCGCAAGGAGTTGAATGCCATCCTCGTTGGTGAGCCGACAGGCGGTAAGCCGAACTGCTATTCGGAGAATGAATTCTTTCTGTTGCCAAACTCGAAGCTGAGAATCTCGCATTCGACTCAGTACTATAGGTTTCAAGAGGCGGAAACGCCCGCGCTGATGCCCGATCAGTTGATTGAGCCGACCTGGGAGGCCTATCAAGCCGGTCGCGACGCTGCCTTGGAGTGGATCCTAGCGGGGCGAGAGCCGCAGTCACCTGTGCGGGAGCGGAATCTCTCGCGCCACGCAGCGGCGGATCGTGATCCGGCTTGGTCTCCTGATGGTAACCGCATCGCTTTCGCCACTGATCGGGATGGCAACTTCGAGATTTATCTCATGAATGCGGATGGCACGGGGCAGACTCGCCTGACCAGTCATCCGGCTGCTGATCGAAACCCGGCTTGGAGCCGTGACGGCAAGCAGATCATCTTTCAGAGCAATCGCGATGGGAATGAAGAGATCTACTTGATGAATGCCGATGGCTCGCAGCCGACCCGACTGACCCACCATACTGGCGATGACCTTTTTCCTGACTTGTCACCTGACGGTACCAAGATCACCTTTACCTCCAATCGCCAAGGTAACCTCGACATCTTTGTGATGAATGCGAATGGCACGAACCCGACAGCTCTGACCCATCAGGCGCAGCGCGATGCGTGGTCGAGATGGTCGCCGGATGGTCAACGCCTCGTCTTCTTTTCCCGCCGGGACAGTAATGACGACAACGACGAAATCTATGTGATGAACGCCGATGGCAGCAACATCAGACGGCTGACCGATAATCGCGGCCATGATTTTTGTCCGGCTTGGTCAGCCGATGGGAAGCAGCTTGCCTTCCTATCCATTCGAGAAGACGGACAGGTGTATGTCTATCGGATGAACGCCGATGGCAGCGCGAAAGAGAGAATCACCAATCGCCCGGATCGGGTGAGCACGCCTACATGGTCGCCGGACGGACGACGGATCGCCTTCTCTTCTCAACGGGACGGCAATTTTGAAGTCTACGTTGCGGAGTTGGCGGGGGCACAGAATGAACGCTAGAACGGTCGCAGTCGCTGTGACGGTCTTTATTGGATTGATCGGTTTTGATGGATTGGCTGGTCAGAGAGAAGCCGTCAAAGAACGGCGCATTATCATTGAA
>CAYXVU010000150.1:14610-14906 GCA_964468725.1 uncultured Clostridia bacterium | reverse complement strand
CGTCTTTGAAGGCCAACTGACCGAGTATCGTCGGCTCGAACCAGGCGAAAAAGGCTTTGAAGATACCTTCGATAACTTCGCCCCCTCAATCGGCTTTGCTTGGCAGCCGACTTCGGAAAATAAATACCTGTCGAAGATTCTCGGCGCGCCCGGTCAGACCGTGTTGCGCGGCGGCTATTCGATTGCTTACACACGACCGAGCCTCGACGAATTTTCTGATGAATTCGGTGCGAATCCGGGCAGCTTTATCACCGCTTCGCGCAGCATCAATCTCGGCAACTTGACGGGCGGCACAT
>CAYXVU010000150.1:9248-14600 GCA_964468725.1 uncultured Clostridia bacterium | reverse complement strand
GATTCTCGGCGCGCCCGGTCAGACCGTGTTGCGCGGCGGCTATTCGATTGCTTATGTTCGCGATGGCTTCAACTTCTTCACCTCGATCTTCGGAGCGAATGAAGGCGTAACCGCGAGCCTGAGCGCCGATCCGGGCAACTTCCCTGCCGAATTTGGAGCGCCGGGAAGCCGTCTCTTCCGCGATGGTTCCTTCCCGTTCCTGAGCGTGCCAACGCCGACTTTCCCCTTCTTTGCGCGACAAGCGGCGTCGCTCAACGACTTTGCGCCTAACCTCAAACCGGGTTACGTGCAGTCGTGGACGTTCGGCATTCAACGCGAACTGACCAAAGATATGGCGTTGGAGATTCGCTATGTCGCCAATCACGCAACCAAGCTGTGGCGGCAATATGAACTCAGTGATGCCAACATCTTTGAGAACGGTTTCCTCGATCACTTCCGCATCGCGCAAAACAATCTGGCGATCTTCCAGGCTGCCAATCCGCGCTGCGGTCAAACCGGACAGCCCGCTTGCAACTACGGCAACACGGGCTTGCCAGGCCAAGTAGACCCGGTCTTCATTCGCACGGCGATTAACTCGGTCACCGATCAAACGACCATCACCTCGCTGCTGCGCGGCGAAGCCGGACGGTTGGCGGCGGCCATCGGCGGGAACCTGACGCGAATGAATCGGCTGATTGGTGCCAATCTCGTACCCTTCGTGACCGTGCCGGACCCGAACAATCCGGGGCAGAACCTCAACCTGTCGAATTACTTCTTCGTCAACCCGCGTTCGCCCGGCAACTCGTTCGTCATTGACAACGGCGCAGACAGCACCTACAACTCGCTGCAAGTGGAGTTGCGTCGTCGTCTCTCGAACGGTCTGCTGGTACAAGGCAGCTACGTGTTGTCGAAATCGCTGACCAACATGTTCGCCAACTCCGCTGTGGTCTTTTCGCAGCCCACTAGCCTGCGGGACTTCGCGGCGGACAAAGGTCCGGCTCCGCGTGATAACCGCCACGCCTTCAAGCTGGACTGGATTTACGAGTTGCCCATCGGCCCCGGCAAGCAGTTCTTGAATACCAATACGCCGGTCATCAAGAAGATCCTCGAAGGGTGGCAGTCGAGCGGCGTAGCTCGCATTCAATCGGGCACGCCGATTCTCTTAACTAGTGGTCGTCAGACCTTCAACAACCGCGAATCCGGCGTTGTCTTGCACAACATTGATGCCAAGCAGTTGCAAGACCTGGTCAAGATTCGCAAGACCACGGTCTGCGATGCTACGGGTTGCCGCGGCGTCACCTACTGGCTGCCGCAAACCCTGATTGATAACTCGATAGCGGCCTTTGAGCTTGGCGGCACGTTGGAGCCCAATCTGCCGTACATCGGCCCGCCAACCAAACCCGGAGAACTCGGCTCGCGCATCTTCCTCTATGGCCCGTGGACTTCGCGTTTCGACTTCAGCCTCTTGAAGCGAACCTCGATCACAGAGACCGCCAATGTGGAATTCCGCGTGCAACTTCTCAATGCTTTCAACCAATCAATCATCACCATCGCCGACCCGGGGAACAACGTCTCGACGATTGGGGTGAACTCAACGGCCTTCGGACAGACGACGAATGCCTATCGCGACTTCACGGTGTCGGGAACCAACGATCCCGGCGGACGATTGGTTGAGTTCCAACTGCGAATCAACTTCTAAGCTGACAGGCTCACGCCTGATTGGCTTGCCAACTCAAAAGCCTCGGCCCTTTAAGGCGTCGAGGCTTTTTTCTGCCCGTCGGTTTTCCCCTTTCCCCGCCCAGCGTATAATCGAATCGGTGATAGAAGATGAGAAAAGAGGATATGACGATAGAGCCGGATCCGGTCATCGAAGCCTATAAAAAAGATGTTGACCGTTCGTTGATTCGTGCCAATCTGAAACTCTCGCATGAAGAACGACTCATCGAGTTAATGAAGCTTCAGCAATTTGCAGAGGAACTGCACCGTGCCGGTCGTCAGGCGGGGTTAATCAAATGACCGATTTTTACCGGCTCATTCCTGTACTTGCCGACAACGGAATTGAATTTATCATCGTCGGCGGCGTCGCCGCATCTCTACATGGGTCAGCTCGGTTGACCAAAGATTTGGACATCGTTTACCGACGTACGAAAGACAACGTCGCTCGTTTAGTTGCCGCCCTTGCAGAATCTCAGCCCTACTTGCGCGGCGCGCCAGTCGGGTTGCCTTTCAAATGGGAAGCGCAGACGATCTGGAAGGGATTGAATTTCACTCTGGATACCTCTCTTGGGCCAATTGATTTATTGGGAGAAATAACTGGCGGCGGCGGCTACGATGAGTTGCTCCCTTATGCGGTATCGGTGCGGATATTTCAAGTAGACTGTTTGTGTTTAGGTTTAGAGCGGTTAATTCAGGTAAAACGCGCTGCCGGTCGTCCGAAAGATTTTGAAGCTATCGCTGAATTGGAGGCCATTCTCGAAGAGAGAAACCAGGCTGATTAAACTCTTGTCTGCAATTTGCCGATTCCTTTGCTTACTTCTGACTGATGGCGCTGCGAATCCTATCTATCAATCTTTGCACCTCATCGGCATTCGGAGCCGTCGGCACATCGCGCAGATACTGTTCAAAAGCGCGCAGGGCGCTCTCATACCGTTTGGTAATGAAATAGATCTCCCCCAGCATAAATTGCGCTGCGCCCAGATCGGCGCTGTTCAACCGATAGGCCTCCTGCAAGTGGCGTTCGGCTTCATCATACCTCTTCAACTGCACCAACGCTGCGCCCAATTGAAAATGGATGCGCGCACCATTGGGCAAAATCTTTTGCGCCAAGCGTAACTCTTTTTCGGCCTCTGCAAAACGTTGCTTGCGATTGAGCAGCAAGCCAAGCAGGTAACGAGTGTTGCCTTCGGATCGAGGTTCGAGGTTGTCGCTCGCCAAGACGGCGCGAAAATGCTTTTCGGCATCGTCCAACCGATTCATTGCCATCAAGGCATCGCCGAGCGGCGTCCGAACCTCTGTCAGCAGCGGGTTCTCTTTGTACAAACGATCCAGAATCTCCACTGCCTCTTTGTAGCGTTTCTGCCGCGTGCGAATCACTCCCAGATTCAAGCGCGGCAGCGGCGCTTTAGGCGCGATTTGGCTGGCGCGATCAAAGGCGCTGGCAGCTTCATCCAGCCGCCGCACCTGCATCAAAATCACGCCTAGATCATTGAGAGCGCGAAAATACTCCGGGTGGATTTCGATGGCGTGATGGAGTTGCTTGATTGCTTCGTCGGTCTCTCCGTCTTTGAAAGACTTCATCGCCTGGTCATACACGTCGCGCGCGGCTTCGGGAACGGCGGCATCGAACTGCGACACATCTACCACCCCCGCAGGGGCAAGGGGTTGCGATTCGAGCGGCTTCAAAAAGATCGTAATATGGCCGACGCTATACATTTTGAAGGTCTGCACCGTCGTCCCATAGGTGCGTTTGTCGCCCTCTACCGTGATGGTGTAGGTGGCATCTGGTTTCAGCCCTTGCGACCGCGTCAACAGAAAGCGGCCCCGTGAATCGGTGTAAAAGGTATCCACCAACCCCGCATCGCTGGTCATCGTAAAGCGCAATTCGCGTGCGGGCAACGAACCGTCCGGCAGAAAGAATTGTATTGAGGACGGCGATTGCGCCGCGACCAGAACGCTACACCAAAGAAGCGAAAACGAAACCAGCATACTTTGCTGAAGAGGAGAGATTCGGCGCATCATGCACCTCCTATTATTCGGTATGAGCCTCAAGCTATCACAATTCGCTCGTGAATACCAAGCTGCCTTAAACCGCCGCATCGTGATTCGTATCCTGCTGTCGGTGCAGCGCTGCTACCGCCTCTTCCCGCAATCCTGGCAACTGTCGTCGAAACCACAAAGCGCCGACTAAACAGATCAACCCACCGAGCGCCACCGCTAACGGCGCGCCGATATGCACCGCCGCCGCGCCGACGAAAAGGTTTCCAAACGGCACAGTGCCAATCAAACTGGTCGAATAAAAGCTCATGACGCGCCCACGCAAGCGGTCAGGCACCATCGTCTGCAACAGAGTGTTCGAAGCCGACATGCACAACATCAATCCATAGCCTACGGGGACTAAGGCCGCGACCGACAGCAAGAGATAGCGTGACAGCGCAAAGCAGATCAGCGCCCCGCCCAACATCCCGATACTGGCGGCAACCACACGACCCAGCCCGCGCGTTTCGCGGCGCGCCGCCAAGGTGAGCGCCCCCAACACAGCCCCCCCGCCGCTGCCGCTCATCAGGAAGCCCAACGAACGCGGCCCGCCCACCAGTATCCGGTCGGCAAAGATCGGCATCAACACGATATAAGACAAGCCGAAAAAACCGACCAGTGCAATCAACAGTAATAATGCGCGAATGGGTCGGGTCTTGCGCACGAAATCGAAGCCCTCGCGCAAATTTGCCAACGCCGAGCTATGGCGCTCCGTCTTTTGTCCGGGTGGCAAACGCAAGCTCAATAGCCCGCCAACTACAGCAATGAAACTGAGGCCGTTAAGAAGAAAACAGACGCCTTCGCCAAGCCAGGCCACTAACAGTCCGGCAACTGCCGGGCCGACGATGCGCGCCCCGTTTATCATCGTTGAGTTGAGCGCAATGGCATTCATCAAATCTTCGCGCGCCACTAGCTCTGAAAGAAAGGATTGCCGCGTTGGCAAATCGAGCGCGTTGATCATTCCCAATGAGACAGAGAGGCTCAAGACCCAACCGAAGGTGACCTGTCCGCTGAGCGTCAACCAAGCCAACAACAACGCCTGCCCCATCGCCAGCATCTGGGTCAGCAGAACGATCCGATGGCGGTTGTAACGATCTGCCGCAACCCCGCCCAGCAGCCCGAAGAACATGACCGGGGCTTGCCCCGCAAAGCCAATCACCCCCAATAAAAATTCTGACCCCGTCAGCCGGTAGACCAACCAGCTTTGCGCCACATTCTGCATCCAGGTGCCGATAAACGACACGAACATGCAGAAAAAGTAGATGCGGTAATTGCGATGGCGAAGCGCCCGAATCAGCCCTCGCGCATTCTGAATTTTCGACTCTTGCTCGGCCAACGGTTCCCTTTATCATATGGACGGTGCGGAGACAGAGATTGTACGAACCTCTGCACCCGCTGGCCAGCAATTCGAAGCGCGGAATGCCACCAGGATGAAAGATGCGCGGAGCAGGGTTGCAAGTCGAAAGTCGCAGGTCACAGGTCGAAGCTATCAGGTTGAAGGTTGGAGGCAGGCGGCGGCAACTCGACCGGTGAAAAGTGACGGTGAAGGTATGGATGAGAGGATCGCCGCCCGCTAGCTTTCCGCGTCACGCTGCTGCCTCATCACCCTTCCCTCCCTTC
>CAYXVU010000150.1:0-9148 GCA_964468725.1 uncultured Clostridia bacterium | reverse complement strand
GCCGCCCGCTAGCTTTCCGCGTCACGCTGCTGCCTCATCACCCTTCCCTCCCTTCTCTCGATCACCGCCATCCCTTGACCCTGCCCTGTGCGTAGCGGAGAATGCCTCGGCATGATAAACGAGCGTCTCGCACAGTTGGCCGCTCTCGTTGAACAGCTAGAAGAACAATTACTCTTCTACCGCGACATCGGCATCACAGACATCGGCGGAGCCTTTGCAGCCGGACAAGCCATCAACCAACTCCCTGCAAGGGAAGTCGAGACGGGCGCTCGTGAGTCCTCGTCAATCAGCAAGCCGATTGACGCTTCGCCATCCGAGCAACTTTTCGAAGAGGTCGCTATGCCAAAGAAGGAATCGCCCGCCGAGCAGACCAATCTGTTTGGCGAAACGTTGTCGCCGGATAGCCCGGCTGCCGCGCCACCCAGAGGGCTATTCGTGTTGCCGCCAACCCCCACAGACCCGTCTCTGGAAGCCATTCGCGCAGACATCGGCGATTGCACGCGCTGCAAACTGCATGAACAACGTACCAAGATCGTCTTCGGCGAAGGCAATCCGCACGCGCAACTGGTCTTCGTCGGCGAAGGGCCGGGTGCAGATGAAGACACTACGGGTCGCCCCTTCGTCGGTCGCGCCGGTCAACTGCTCGATAAGATCATCGCCGCCATCGGCTTGAAGCGTGAAGATGTCTATATCGCCAATGTTGTAAAATGCCGCCCGCCCGGCAATCGCACGCCGGAGCGCGATGAGGTGGCAACCTGTGAGCCTTTTCTCTTTCGGCAACTCTCGGTCATTCGCCCGCACGTCATCGTCGCGCTCGGCTCGCCCGCATTTCAATGTTTGCTGAAGACCAAAGATACCATCACCAGAGCGCGCGGCGAGTGGCGCGACTGGAATGGTATCAAGCTCATGCCGACCTTCCATCCGGCCTACCTGCTGCGCTCGCCCGACAAGAAACGCGAGGCCTGGGAAGACCTGAAAAAGGTGCGCGATTATCTCAACTCGCTTACTGATTGATGGGAGGGCGGCTTCACTTGCGCGCTTTGGCAAACCACAAGTTTTTCGGAGAGATGAAGGGCGAGAGCAAGTGCAGCACGACGCCTTCGAGGTCGGCGCGATGAGCAACGAAGCTGCGGCGATGCGCCAGAAAGGCGCAGGGCGCGTCTTCCAATAAGAGCTTGGTCACGACGCGATAGACCTCTTCGCGCTGTTCGCGGTCGGCCATCGAACGCGCTTGCGTGGTCAGGTGGTCAACCTCTTCGCTCGAATAGGTGCTGGTGAACAGATCGCGATTGCGCGAATGGAAGAGCACATAGGTGAAGTTATCCGGGTCGGGATAATCGGCGTACCAGTCGCGTCCGGCGATGGGCACAACACGCATCTTGAGCGCCCGCCGCATATCTTCGGGCGATACATAGCGAAAGTGGGCGCGAATGCCGATAGCAGCCAAGTCCTCTTTCAAACATTCGACCGTATTGTTGGTCGAATCCGGCCACCAGATTTCGGTTTCAAAGCCGCTTCCGTAGCCCGCTTCTTCCATCAAAGAACGAGCCCGCGCCACCTCGAATTGATACCCCGACTCGCTGGCATCGTAACCAAGCAATCCCGGCGGGATCGGCCCATGTGCAATTTCGGCCAATCCGCCATAGACGTTTTGCACGAACTGTTCGCGGTTGATGGCGTAACAGACCGCTTGTCGCACACGCCGCTCGGAAAAGGGCGGGCGTTCGCAATCGAACATCAAGATGCGGGTCTGCAACTGCATGGCTTCGAGCGTGTGAACCTCTTCCGTGCGGGCGCGCAGGTCGGCAAACGAAGTGAGCGGCAAATCGCTGACATAATCCAACGCGCCGCGCAGAAAGGCGTCATAAATCTCTTCCGCGCTCGCGCCAAAGGTCACGGTCAGCCGATCCACATAGGGCAATTCGGGATTCCAATAATCCTGAAAGCGCTCCATCAACACTTCGCGTCCAACCACCGGCCCGCTGACCCGAAACGGCCCCGACCCGACTGGGCGACTGGCAAAATCGAGCGTCGAGCGTTCGACCTCTTCACGCGGCACGATGAAGGCGTAATCCATGCACAGCGTTGAGAGAAAGAAGGTGACCGGACGAATCAGTTCGATTTGGATTTTGTGTTCGCTGATGATTTGAATGCCAGCGACCGTATCCGCTTCGCCCGCGATGAATTCCTGTGCACCGGCGATGGGGCGAAAGACCCACGCTGCCGCATCTTCGTTTTGCCGCATCTGACGCTCGAACGAGTACTTCACATCCTCTGCACGCACCCGCCGTCCGTTGTGAAACCGCGCGCTCTCGCGCAAGGTGAAGGTGTAGGCGCGACCATCGGGCGAGGTCTCCCACCGTTCCGCTATGGCCGGTCGCAGTTCGGCGCGTTCGCCGAATTGCACCAGCCCTTCAAAGATGTTCGAAATGACTTCGATGCGAGAAATCGAAGAGGCGGTGATGGGGTCTAGTGCGATCTGCGACGAGCGCAAAGCGAAGCGCAGATGGCCGCCGCGCACGGGGGTGGGCAATTCGAAGGCTTCGACTTCCCGATTCAATAACTCGGCTTCGCGCACCAGCAGATCAACGGCGCTGCTGATGCCGGAGATCGAAACGCGATTGCGACGCACAACCTCTTTGATGGTCTCGATGGCGTGCAGCACTTGCCCGACGCCAGCAGATTGTTCTTCGGAAGCGATGCTGATCTGCCCGACAGCGAGCGTCAACTCTTCCATCGCTTCGGCGATGCGCCGCGAAGATTGTGCCTGCTCGCCAGTTGCGCGGCGCACCTGTTTAGTGAGTTCGCGCATATGCAAGGCGCGTTCGCCGATCTGCCGCGATGTCTCGGCCTGCTCATTGGTGGTGCGTTCGATGTCGCGCGCTTGTTGGCGCACCAAATCGGCAGCCTCTAAAACGGTGTGGCTTTCAGCGGCCTGAACGGCTGTGGCATCGGCAATCAAGCCGATGCGATTCGAGGTCGCATTGGTCTTTTCGCGGATCTCGCTGAGCAGAGTCGAAGCGCGGGAAGCCAGATCAACGCCCTCTTCGGCGCGCACGCCGCCGACGGCGACGCGCTCAATCGTTTCGACCACATCTTCGCGCACGGCTTTAATCATCGCCTCGATTTCGCGCGTCGAGGCAGCGGTGCGTTCAGCCAGTTCTTTAATCTCATCAGCGACGATGCGAAAGCCGCGCCCTTGCGTTCCGGCTTGAGCAGCCAATATGGCGGCGTTGAGAGCAAGCAACTGGGTGCGGTCGGCGATTTCGTTAATGACGTGTGTGACTTCGCCAATCTGTTCACTGCGTTTGCCAAGTCGGGCGATGGTTTCCGTCGCGGCATCAATGGCATCTTTGATCTTCGACATGCTCGAAGCGGTTTCCGCAACGATTTGGCTGCCTTTGTCCGCCGACCGCGCTACGCCTTGTGCGAGCACCATCGAATCTTTCACCGATTCGTCAATGCTACGTGTCGAAGCGTCAATAGCGGCCATCGCGCCAGCAGTCTTCTCGGCGGAAGCGGCGAGAGCTTCGCTCGATTCGGCGACTTTGCGGACGGTTGCCGCCATTTCTTCGATGGCGGCAGCCGTCTCTTCGGAGAATTGCGCGAGGTCATCGGAGTTATGCGACACCTGTTTGATCGAAGCCGCCATCTGCACGATTGAACTGGATGTCGTTTGTGCGAGGGTTGCCAGGGTTTGCAGACTGCCGCCAATTGAGAGCATCGAAAAGTTGATCTCTGAGATGGACAAGGAGGTCTTTTCGACCGAGGTGGCTTCGTCAATGACGCTGGAAGAGACGGCCTGCGTGCCGCGCAAGACTTCACCGACGACTGCTTCGATGGAATCGGCGGCGCGTTGCAGGCGTCCGACGATGTAGCGCAAACGGCGCGCCAGCCCGTCTATATTGACCAGTAGTTCGCGGTCTTCGCCTTCGAGGCTTTCATGGTCGCCGTTGAGACGAAAGTTGAGGTTGCCCTGTGCAATCTCTGCGATGACTTGAAAAATTTGTTTATGGGCATGCAGAGTTGCGCGGTCGCCGTTGGCATTATGCGAATCAACGATCTCATCGGACTGCGTACGCGCAGATGTCGGGCGTGGCTCTTCCATCGTCGCTCTTTAAGCGGAATTTTGAGCCTCTATGGTAGCCGCTTGCCGCAGGTGAGTCAATTATTCGTAGGATGAGGGAGCGGTCTGTTTGATTGCCCTGCTCGTTGCCGCCTGCTGCGGTTGGGCAATCAATCAATGGCCAAGCTGAAGAGTTTGAATTGCCCGTTGAGTTCCAACATAGAGCCGAACAGTTGCAACTCTTTTTGGACGCCGCGCGCATCTTTGACGATGACGCGCGGCTCTTTATGTACTTTGAAACCGGCATACGATTCGATACCGCCCCATCGCAGGGAGACGAATTCGTAGTGTCTGCCTTGATGATCGGCCAGCATTTTCCCCAACCCGCTGAGGCTGTTGAGTTGGGCTTGCTCCCATGCCCAGTCGCAGGTGAGGTTGGGCAAGCGGCTGGCAGGCAACTCCGGCCACACGAGATTGCAAAACTCCGGTTTCGTAAGTTGCAACGCTTTGAGCGCCGGTTCATCCTTATCGGCCAGCGCGCGTAAAAACCGTTTGGCCAGCGCGTCGCGGCTCGAAACTGCATTGACCAGTAGGCGCGGAAAGGCCGGGTCGGGTCGGGATGTCGGAGCCGCGAGGTACGGTTCGAGGTTGACGGGTTTCGCCCTTTTCGGCAGTCCGTCTGGCGTCTCTTTCGCGCCGCTGTTGATGAGCATCAGGCAAAGCGCCAAGAGGCTGCCGAAAATGAAAGCGAAGAGGGTAGCTGCCGACCACCTCTTCGTGGCGGCAGCCCTTTTGAGCGTCGAGTTGTTTACTCTCCGAATACCCAATTTGTCCACCCCAAAGTCCAGTCGTTATTGGCATCAAACGCACCGACGAAGTTCGTGGCGGTAAAGAAAGTGTCGCCCGCTGGCGGCGGCTCCGCATTGGCTGCCAACAAAGCCGGTGAACCGGCATTCGGACGGAAGTCCGGCGCCGTCAAGTTCTGCGGGTCGCGCAGATTCGGGTCGGCTTCCATAATCTTCACGCCTTTGGTGCCCAATGCGTTGGCGGTTGCGCCACTGAAGTTGGCCGGGGCGGGCAATCCTGCGCCATTGTTGAAGAAGATGACGCTGCGAATTTGCAGGGTGTCGGCGGTAACCTGATCGAAGGTTGCTTGATCGGAGATTCTGAGGCCGACGTTTTTGAAGTTGATGATGATGAAGTTGCGCAGGTCGCCCGCTGTGCCGCGACGCAGTTCCGCGCCCTGTGTGCTGCCGGGGCCGGATTGTGCGCCGGTCGTGCGGGGGTCGCCCACCAGAGTGAAGTTCATCAGTCGGGGAGATGAGCGCGGCGCAAAGTTGAAATCGTTTTCGTTATTGTCGGCTTCGATGGCGCGGTCGGCTTCGTTGGCGCGCTGTTGAGCGACGGCAAATTGGACTTTACCATTCCATCCGAATGTCCAGTCGAAGGAGTCGTCCGATGCGCCGGTGGAGACAAGATTCTTGGCATTTACGGTTCCGCCGAAGAATTCGAAGCCATCATCCCCACCGAAGGCCGCTTGCACGAATTCGATGGTCGTGCCTGCGCCGACACCTTGAAAAGCGATGCAGTTCAATTCGTTCTCTGGGCTGATGGCAAAGCCGCCATATTCGACGCGCACATAGCGCATCAGGCCGGAGCTATCATTGGCGTTCGTGCCGCCATAGGTTCCGGTGTTGCCCTCCCCTTGCGCGGTTCCACCGGGTACATTGATCGGCGCTCTGCCATTGACGATGAAGCCGCCCCAATCGCCACGGCGTTTGGTTCCCTGCGGCGCGGCGCTGGTAAAGACGATGGGCTGCTCGACAGTGCCGGGCAAATCCATCTTTGCGCCCTGATTGACGACGATGAAGGAGCCGGGTAACCCGTGAATGACGGTGCCCGGTTGCGCTCGCAACAGCTTGGTGATAAAGACGCCGCCGCGCAGCAAGTAGAGTTTGTTACGCTTCATCTTCAGCTTTTTCCGTGTCCCTTCGACAATCACGATCTCTTGCGCGTGTGAGGTTTGGGTATTGACTTCGACGACCGCAAAGACTGCCATCGTCATCACAAACCCGGCTACGGCACTGACTGCTAGTCTGCGAATCATGCGACTGCTTCCTCCTCTTATAGATATGGATGGCCGCTTGTCAGTCGCCAGTTGCAATCGGATGGCAACGCCTGATCGGCTTGCCTGCGAGCGCCTGCTCGTACCGACGACTAGCGGCGGTGATTAAAAAACTTTGTATGACACGCCGAAGCTGAAGGTGCGGCCTCGCTTGTAGACGTTGAACGCCTGATCGTCGAGGCGGAAATCAACCCGGCGGTTGAGCAAGTTTTCGGCTTGAAACTCGAACCTCCATTTGGTTTCGCCGCCGAAACTCTTTGAGAACAGAGCGTCGAGGCTCGGATAGCCATGTTCGATGATGTCAGGCAGACCGAGCGCGCCGACATCGCTGATGCGTTCTCCCGTGTAGTTGAAGAGGGCGCGCGCTTCTGCTTGCCAGCGCGGGATGTCGTAGTTCAAAACTAAGTTGAAGACGTTCTCTGCTTGTCCGACCAGCGGCCTCTCGGCATTGGTCAACCGTTCGGCGTTATCAGCGCCGATCTCGACGCGCGATCTGACGTAGGTGTAATTGAGATTGAGCGCCAGATGGTCGAAGCGGTTCCACAGCGTATTGAGATTTTTGCGAAACTCGACTTCTAATCCGCTATTGCGCGCCGTCTCGGCGTTATTGAATGAAGTGATCAAAGTGGTCTGCGCGCGCACGACGGCTTCGATAGGGTCGTCCAAATCTTTGTGAAAGAAGCTAACGGCCAGTAACTCGGAGGGGGCGAGGAACCATTCATAGCGCACGTCATAGTTGTTAATCAGCGTGCGTTTGAGATTGGCGTTGCCTTGCGTCGAGCGCCCGCCGGTCACGTCGGTAAACTCAAAGGGGCTGAGTTCACGAAATTGCGGTCGCGCCAGCGTTCGGCTATAGCCGCTGCGAATCGCCATCGAACTATTGCGAAAGGAGTAGGCCAAACCGATGCTCGGCAAGTAATCGGTGTCGTCCAACTCTGCCTGCACTGTACTGGGATTGACTTGAAAGGGTTCGAAAGTGGTGACGCGCTGTAGCGATTTTTCGACGCGCACGCCGCCGATGAACCGCCAGTTGCCCATCGCCAGATCGCCCATCACATATCCTGCACTGATATTGTGCAGCGCGTCGTAGTGATCGGTCGTGCGCGTCTCTTCGCGGATTTCGAAACCGATCTCCGGCGAGATATGAGAGGGCACAAGCAACTGCTCAGGCCGCAATGAGGTGTCAATCCCTTGCAGGTCGCGGGGCACAAAGCGGAAGCGCCGCGAGTCAAAGACGCGGTCACGATTGATGCAACTAGCTCCGGCTTTGAGGTTGAGCGATTTGTTGCCGAAGAACCAGAACTTCACCACATCGAAGGCCGGTTCGCGCAGGTTTTCGCGCATCTCGTTGAAGAGGCGAAACAGGCTCTGCGTTTGATTCAAGTAGATAAAGTCGCCGGTAAACTGGCTCTGTTCGTAGAGCGATTCGCGCAAATCCGGTTCGTCGAGCGTAGCGCGCGAATAGGTGTACCGCCAAGTGAGGATCGTATCCCAAAGTAAGGTCAAAACGTGATCGCCGGACAGTTGCCCGGTGTAAATCTTCTCCTGCACATAGCGCAGGCGATGGTTCAAAAAGGTCGTGCCGCGATCCTGATTGAAACCTTCGAAGATGCGCGCTTCATCACTGGCTTGATTGGTGAAGAAGTTCTTGAAGAAGACTTTTTGCTGGTTGTTGAACTGATAGGCCAGATTGAGGGCTGAGCCGAGCCGCGCCGTCGTCGTGCTGCGATCATAATCATAGGCGCTCGACGGAGTGATGATGGGCTGACCATTCGACTGCCCGGAGATTTGATAGAAGTTGCGAATCTCATCAAGGGTTCGCAGTTCGTTCTTGAAGTTGAGCGCACCGACGATGCCGAACTTGCCGAAGGCGGTGCCGCCTGAAAGGCCCCACCCCAAATCCGGTCGTGCGCTTTCGGCGCGCGGGTCCCAGATGTTCTCAAACGAACGCCCAATGGCTTGCAACTCGGCGGGAGAGAGGCCGGGGAAGAAGGGCGGCAACTCGCGCAATAACCTTTCGTTGGATGGGATGCTTGCGGGCAAGGCGCGATTGTTCCTGCCGAAGCCAAAAAACTCTTTGAAGTCGCTGCCTGATGACGGAGCGCGCAAGAAATCTTCGCCCTGTGTCTGACTGTTGAATCCGAGCGAGAACGAGAGGCTCAGGGTGGTCGCTTTCGGCAGTTCAATGGTGTCGAGTTTGACCAGGCCGCCGGAGAACTCGCCGGGTTGATCGGGCGTGAAGGTCTTCAGAACTTTCACATTTTGCAGCAGGCTCGACGGAATCAAATCCATCGGCACGACTTTGCGATCCGGCTCGGTGCTGGTCAGCACAGAGTTGTTGAGCATCGTGTTACTGTAGCGGTCACCCAGTCCGCGCACGTAGACAAAATCATTAACTAAGGTGATTCCGGGCGAGCGTTGCAACACGCCTGCTGCGCTCGAAGCCGTATCTTTGCTGATCTCGATTCGGGAGATGGTATCGGAGATGGTCGAAGCGGCTTTGCGTTCTTCAATCGTTCCCACGACGTCATCGCCGTTGCTCGCTTTGATGTCAACCACTTCGCCCTTGTAATCAACGGGCGTCAACACCGCCTTCACTTCTCTGGTTTCGCCTGCGGCAATGGCGACATTCTCTTCGAGGTGATTGCGGAAACCGTCGCGGAAGAATTTTATCGTATAAGTTCCCGGCTCCAGACTCAGCGAGTAATCACCATCCACTCCTGTTTCAACAATGATGCCTTTGCCAACGACTTCAACTTTGGCCTTGATGAGCAGGTCGCCATTTTGCAAATTGACGACATAGCCTTCGAGCCTGCCTTTGGCTTGGCCGAGCGTCTTGCCGAACATGGTGTAAGGAAAGAGAAGGAACAGAATACAGAGTTGGGCAAAGAGGTTTCGAACCTTCAAATGCATAATTTCCTCATGGTGAGCGAGTAGGCTCTATCAGAAATACGGCA
>CAYXVU010000149.1:0-15061 GCA_964468725.1 uncultured Clostridia bacterium | reverse complement strand
TTCTGTTCGTCTGTTCCGAGTTCGTCCAATACCGGCAAGGTGATGTCCGATTGCACCATCAAGGCCATCGTCACCCCGCCGTTGTTGGCGTAAGAGATGCCTTCAAGATAGGCCGCCGTCGCCCACCAATCCAGCCCGCTGCCGCCGTATTTCGAGTCGAGGCGAATGCCGAAGATGCCTAACTCGCCCGCCTTTTTGAATAGCTCTTTCGGAAAGATACCGGCATCATCCCACTCTTCCGTAAAGGGCGCGATTTCCGCCTGCGCGAATTGTTTGACCGAATCGCGCAACATCGCGTGCTCTTCGGTGAAGTAGGGGTATTCCGGTTGCGTGGCTTGCTTCATTGCTTGAACCATGATGTTTCTCCTTACAGGTAGAGTGAAAAAGTAGAGCGAATCAAAACAAAATCGGCTGGCGATGATCTGGCCGAAGTGATGGAGAACTACACTGCGCCGATTTGAATCAGTGCTGCGCCGGGGGCGACGACGTCGCCGACTTTGACGAGAATCGCTTCGACTCTGCCGTCAGTTGTCGCTTTGATGGTCTGCTCCATCTTCATCGCTTCGAGGATGAGGAGCGCGTCGCCCACTGCGACCTGTTGACCTTCGCTGACGAAAATTTTCAATACCTGACCCGGCATCTGCGCATTCGCTGTCTCTTGCTCAGCCGCCGCGTGGCGCTTCGGATAGCGCGACAGCTTGCTCACGACCTGCGAGCCGGTTGATGAGTGAACGAAGAATTGCTCGCCCGACTGCGTGATGCGATAGCCTCGCTGAAGTCCGTCAAGCGCGATGCGAATCGCATCCGGCTCAAAGCATAGCACTCGCGCTTCAAATTGCGAATCCTGACAACTGACTTCGTACTCATCATTACCCAGGTGACGATATGCGACCTCGAAATCTTCATCGTCGACACGCAGCTTCACCGATGGCGGGCGATAGGGATTGTTGCGGAAATTCGGAGGCAGGTGCGGCAAGGTTTCGTACTGATTGTGCCAATGTTTTTGCAGATACAACGCCACGACGATGGCGGCGATCCGACCCTCTTCGCTGTCCGGCTTGCCGATTAGCGCGTCGAAGTGTTCGGCGATGAATCCCGTATGCGAGTGGCCGCAAGCGAAGTCTTCATGCTCGAGCAGGCGAATTAAAAAGTCGCGGTTCGTCGTCACACCTTGTGCAATTAGATTCTTCAGTCCGTATGTCAGTTTGCGAAGCGCTGTGGGGCGATCTTCGCCGTGCGCAATCAGTTTCGCCAGCATCGGGTCGTAATAGATGCCGATGTCCGAGCCGCTTTCAACCCCTGCATCAACGCGCAGCCCCGCAAGGTTTTCCGGAACACGCCAATCGTGCAGCCTGCCGGTCGCGGGCAGAAACTCATTGCGCGGGTCTTCCGCGTAGAGGCGTGCTTCGATGGCATGGCCGCTTGTTTTGATGTCTGCTTGCGCGAAGGGCAGCGGCTTGCCTTCGGCGATTTCGATTTGCAGCCTGACCAGATCAAGCCCGGTTATCATCTCGGTTACGGGGTGCTCGACCTGCAATCGTGTATTGACTTCGATGAAATAGAACTCGCCCGTCGGAGAGAGAATAAATTCGACCGTGCCCGCATTGGCATAACCGATGGCGCGACCGGCGGCGACGGCGGCTGTACCCATGCGTGCGCGCAACTCATCGCCTACCGCGGGCGAAGGGCTTTCTTCGATGATCTTTTGGTGGCGGCGTTGAATCGAGCAGTCGCGCTCCAACAAATGAATGAGATTGCCGTGATGGTCGCCGAAGATTTGAAATTCGATATGCCGTGCATTCTCAATATACTTTTCGAGGAGCAACGACCCGTCGCCGAATGCTTTTTCGGCTTCGCGTCGCGCTGATTCGATAGCGGCTTCGATCTCCGATTCTGCGCTGACCACACGCATGCCTTTGCCGCCGCCGCCTGCGGATGCTTTGATGAGCACAGGCAAGCCGATTTCGAGCATCGCATCGCGCCAGGTCTCCATACAGGTGTCGGTGGTGAAATAACCGGGCACCGTCGGGACACTGGCATCGGCCATGACTTTTTTCGCCGTGCTTTTCAGTCCCATCTGTCGAATGGCGTCGGGCGATGGCCCGATAAAGATCAGCCCGGCTTGCTGGCAGGCTGCGGCGAAGTCTGCATTTTCGGCTAAAAACCCATAGCCCGGATGAATCGCTTCGGCGTGCGTGCGTTGGGCGGCAGCGATGATCTTTTCGATGGCGAGATAAGATTCTTTGCTCGGAGATTGACCGATGTGTATGGCTTCATCGGCAAAGCGCGCGTGTGGCGAGTCGGCGTCGGCATCGGAATAAACGGCGACGGAAGTGATGCCCATCTGCCGACAGGTGCGCATCACGCGCAGCGCAATCTCTCCGCGATTGGCGATCAAAATCTTGCGTATGGTTTTCATTCGGTATTGTGACAATTTGAAT
This sequence comes from uncultured Clostridia bacterium, assembly GCA_964468725.1. Classification (GTDB taxonomy): domain Bacteria; phylum Acidobacteriota; class Blastocatellia; order UBA7656; family UBA7656; genus CAYXVU01. Next base: position 12,620 of record CAYXVU010000149.1, on the reverse strand, counting down.
TCGGACGGAGAGCATTGTCTACGTCACCGCAAGGGCGTGCAAGCGAGATGAGTTGTCAGGGGCAATGATAAAAGAGGGTCGGCGTGATCGGAATGAACCGAAGCGACGAAATGCAAATCGCCAGTGCGTGCGTGTCGGCGCCAAATCTTTCTTCGCACCAGCCGATCAATTCGGTTCATCCCATCGGTTGTGCATATCTCCTTCAGTGGCGGCGGTCGAATTTGAGGCCCTTTTCGACTTGCTCAATCGCTTGATTGGTCAAGCGCAGCGCGCGCACGCGATGCCCGCCTTTATCATCGGTAGCGGCTTCCAATTCGCGGCGCGCCACTTTTAAAGCATCAAGAGCCGCTTGCATGCGCGGTTGATCGGCTTTCGCCCGGTCCGGCAAGACCAAGCCGATAAAGGGCAGGGAAGCAAGCAGGCTGAATAATGATCTCCGTGAAAATTGATTCATCTCTCGAACTCCTTATCGTGGTGGTTTCGGTTGCGCCCGGGTAGCAGTTGCAACGCGCGCTACGCTATCACAAACCAATGTACAAGGTGAAGCGCACCGCTTCACGCGGCGAAACCGCCGTCAATGACCAGTTCGGCTCCGGTCACATAGGACGACTCGTCGGAGGCAAAGTAGAGAACCGCTTGTGCGATTTCGAGCGGGTCAGCCCAACGTTTGAGCGGCGTCTCTTGTGCGAACGTGCGATAGGCCGCCTCTTCGCTGCCCAGCTTGTCGACCAATTCGTTCCAGACATCCATCTGTTGCCAGATGGGAGTCTTTACGCCCCCCGGCAGAACCGCGTTGACGCGGATTTGCCAGCCTTGCTGCGCGCATTCGAGCGCCGCGATGCGCGACAACATGCAGACGCCCGCTTTGCTGACACAGTAGGCAGAGGCTCCGGGCAACGCTTTAATTCCGGCGACCGAAGCAATGTTGATGATGCTGCCTCGCCCTTGATTTTGCATCGCCCGTATCGCAAAACGTATGCCGAGCAATACCCCATTCAAGTTGATGTTCAAGACGCGTTGCCACTCGGCCATATCCATCTCGGCAATCGTTCCGCCCGCTGAGACGCCCGCACTATTGACGACGATATCGAGCGACTGCCCTTCGGCTTGCAGGCGGGCAAACAATCTCTCCCATGCGGCTTCATCCGTTACATCGAGCGCCTGTACATCCGCCTTGCCGCCTTGCTCTTCAATCGCGGCAGCCGTTGCTACAGCGGCATTCAGATTGAGGTCTGCAATAATGACGGCGGCGTCTTCGGCGGCTAAGAGTTGAGCGGTAGCCTGCCCAATTCCCGATGCGCCTCCAGTAACCAGCGCGCGTTTTGCTGTGAGTCGTTGGCTCATTTCATGCCTCTTCAAAACGTATGTAAAAGTGTTTTACCTGCTGACTTCGTGCCAATGGACGACGGCGCGAGCGACTGCCAAAGCTCCTTCACTTTCGCGCTCATCTTCCCGAATGCCGAGCGCCTCTGCAAGATGTCCGAGCCAGTGCCGACCGCCGAGTTTCGTCTTGCCGAGCGAGCCCGATACCAATAGATGATCTTTTGCGCGCGTCGCCGCTACATACAGCAAGCGTCTCTTTTCCGCCGCATCCATTTGCTCTTCTAGCTGTCGCAGTGCCTCGAAAAAAGCCGGACGCTGCTCCTCTTCCAATCCATCTGCTGCGCGCGTCACGTTGATGCCCAAGCCATAATCCGCGTGAGTGGCAATGCGGTCGCGGTCGCGTGCTCCCATATAGGTTGCATCGGCAATCCAGACAATGGGAAACTCCAGCCCCTTCGATTTATGCGCCGTCATCAAACGTACCGCGCCCGCCTCTTCGATGGTGGCCTCGCCTTCGCGGACTTCGTGAAAGGTCAGGTCTTCGATGCGGGTCACTAAATCGGTTAGCGTCGCGGTCGGCAGCGCGTCGGCTTGCTCGACGAACTTTTCGACATTGGCCACACGCCGCTCGCCGTGCGGCAATGCCATCAGGGTTGCCAGATAACCGGTCTCGATCAGGACGTGAGTAATCAACTCCGCAGCCCGCACCCGCCCGCTGATGGCGCGCAATGTGTTCAGGCTCTTTCGGGCAAACAGCAGCGCTTCACGCTCGTCTTCAGCGACCGATAGCGATTCATCGTTGAGGGCGTTCCACAGGGGTCGCCCAGTCAAGCGTAAGCGCAGCAGCGTTTCATCGGAGAGCGCAAAGAGAGGGGAGCGTAAGGCCGCAGCCAGACTCAACTCGTCAATCGGACTAGCTAAAAACCGGAGCAGATGGCTGAGGTCGGTTATCTCCTGTCGCGCATAAAACCCGCGCCCGGCTATCGTCACATACGGCACGCCCGCTTCGGCAAGAGCGTGTTCATAGGTTTCAAAGTTAGTCGAAGCCTGAAAGAGTAATGCTACATCGCCATACTCTATGGGGCGCGGATGTCCGTCATCATCTAGCACCTGCATTTCGGCCTGCTCAATCAGGTGGTGCAGATGCGCTGCGATCAACTGTGCTTCGGCTTCGCGCAAGGCTTGTGTATTCAATCGAGTTTCGGCTTCCGGGTTCTGCGTCAAGATGTGAATTTCGACTGTCGGGTGTGGGTGCAATGGCTCGCGCCTCGCCCCCATCACTTCATAGGGTGTGTCATAGCGTGATTGCTGAGAGAGAATGGTCGAAAACACCAGGTTAGCGAATTCGATCAGCCGCGTGTGCGAGCGAAAGCAGGTATCCAAGCCCACGATGCGCCCGCCAGTGCAATCAAACTCGGCACGCGCGCTTTGAAAGACGGTCACGTCCGCGCCGCGAAAACGATAGATAGACTGTTTGGCATCGCCGATGACGAAGACTTCCTGTGAGCGCGGAGTCAACGCCCATAAAATTCTCTTTTGCAGCGGCGAGGTGTCTTGAAATTCGTCTACCATCAAGGCGCGCAGCAAACCGGTATGCGGGTCGGTGTAACGCGCACAGACGGCGGGGTGGCTGGCAAGCAATCGGTCAGTGATCGCTTCGAGGTCATTGAAGTCTAATCCTGCGACTTCGGCTTTCAAAGATGCGAAACGGCGTTGCACGCGGCCAAATAGTCCGATCAACTGCTGGCTAACCTCTGCTGCTAGCGCATCCGCTTCGTTCAGCGTCAATCGCAGCACGCGGGCGGTGCGAATCTGTGAACGCAACTCAGTAAGCGCCGCTTTCACGGCGTTGAAATCGGCTTCGGAAGCCCATTTCTTCTTCGAACCTCCGCGCAGATCAACGCTCGCCTCGATTTCAAAGAGAAGGTTGATGAACGCCGCGACGCCATCCGGTGAATCGCTGTGAAGTTCGGCCAACCGATCAAGGTGCTGCGCCACTTGTGCGCGGCAAATTTCGCGGCGGTCGGTTTGATCGTCGGCGCGCAACCTCTGCACGGTTGCCGCCGCTTGTTGCCAGGCGTCTGATGTGATGAGCGCGTGCAGAGTTTCACCCTTGAGCTGTTGCAAACCGTCATGTTGAAAGCGAAGAATCTCGTCGGCGCTCAGCCCCGAAAGGCGTGCAAGCGCCAGTCGCGCCCGTTCGCCTTGTCGGATGAGGCTGCCTAAAATGGCTCGGACTTCTTGCGTTGACAGGCGGGTGAAGACTTCAATCTCCGGGCTGCCAGCGTCACCGACGGCTTGGTCAATGGCTTCCTCGATGGCTTGATTGAGCAGCGTCGCGGCGGCCACTTCTTCGAGGACTTCGAATGTCGGGTCAATCCCGGCTTCGGCAGGGTGGGCGCGTAGGATGGCGGCGCAGAGGGCATGAATCGTGCCGATGCGCGCCGAATCGAGCGCGTTGCGATGCTCGCGCCAGCGACGGCGTTCATCAGGTGAGGTGCTGGATTCGATGCGAGAGCGAATTTCGCGGCGAATCCGCGAGGTCATTTCGCGCGCCGCCTTTTCCGTAAAGGTGACGGCGACGATGTCAGCTACTTGCCAGCCCTCGTTCTCTTCCAGCAAACGCAAGAAGCGTTCGACCAAGACGCGCGTTTTGCCCGAACCCGCCCCCGCAGAGACGAGGAGGCGCGCACCGCGCGTCTCGACGGCTTGGCGCTGTGCGGGTGTCCAATTCATACGTGGCAAGCATAGACTACGAAGCGGCTAGCAGGGAATCGGATTTTTTATTTCAACATTGGTTACGACGAACTGGAAACCGATGGTTGTAAGGCAATTCACCCGGTCGTCTCGTTGAGTAGAGGGCTGCCGGTATTTGCCGTTGACCTCTACTCGGCGATTTCTTAACTTTCCGTTGCAATCATGTTAGCGTTGTGCGCGTATGCGAATCACCGAAGCCATAAAGAAAATCGTTGATGGCAACGACCTCAGCGAAGCGGAAGCGCAAGCCGTATTGCAGCAGATCATGAGAGGCGAGTGTACGGATGTACAGATTGGCGCATTGCTGACGGCGCTGCGCATGAAGGGAGAAACGGTAGAGGAACTAACCGGCTTTGCGCGCGTCATGCGTGAAAAGGCGTCGCCGGTGCGTCCGCTTTCGACGAACGCTGCACTGGGCGGCACGGAGCGCGAAGCCTTAATTGACACGTGCGGCACGGGCGGCGATGCGAGCGGCACGTTCAATGTGTCAACGGCGACAGCTTTTGTGGTTGCCGGTTGCGGCGTGCGGGTTGCCAAACACGGCAACCGCTCGGTGTCGAGCCATTGCGGCAGCGCCGATGTTGTCGAAGCGCTCGGCGTTCGCATCGAGCTGGAACCCGAACGCATTGCCGAATGTATTGATGAAGTCGGCATCGGATTTCTGCATGCACCGCTCCTGCACTCTGCCATGAAGTACGTTGCTACGGCGCGTCGGCAGTTGGGGGTTCGTACCATCTTCAATATGTTAGGGCCGCTAACCAATCCGGCGGGAGCCGATACGCAAGTTATCGGCGTCTATGCCGCGCCCTTAACCGAACGGCTAGCAGAGGTGCTGCGACGGCTCGGTAGCCACTGCGCTCTGGTGGTTCACGGCAGCGATGGGTTGGATGAAATTACCATCTCCGGCTCCAGCCAAATCACCGAGCTTGCCGATGGGGAGATGAAGACCTACGACATACGGCCTGAAGATTTCGGGTTGCGCTGCGCCTCGCTCAGCGAAATTCGCGGCGGCGATGCCCGGCAAAACGCGCAAATTATTTTAGAGGTGCTAGAGGGTCGAGAAGGGGCGCGACAAGACATTGTTTTGCTCAATGCCGCCGCTGCATTGCTTGCTAGCCGCAAGGCGAGTACCTTTGCGATAGGGATTCAACAAGCCCGCGAATCCATCACCAGTGGCCGAGCGCAAGAGAAGCTCAGACGCTTGATCGAGTTTACCAATCAATGAGATTCGGTGGTCGGTAGACGGTGGTCGGCTGGCAGTTGTCATTGGGCAAGTCCGAGTAATGAGCAACTGACTGATTCTCCTCAACCAGTACCGACCACCGTCTACCGACCACCGTCTCCCATCAATGCTTGCCCGGATCGAGCGGCAGCCCTTTGCGTTGCGCGGTCATATAGGCTTCCACCGCCAACATACGTGGATCATCCAGAGCTAATGGTTTGCCCTTCATAGGGTTTTCAATGCACCAATTGACCATATCTCTGAGCGCCGCAACTTTTTTCAACTGGGTTTGAAATTTTGGGTAAGTCTCGGCGTGCGTATTAGCGGCGTTCGGATGGCACATATCGCACGAGATACCAATTGTGCCGCCGAGAGCTTTCCAATCGTGAAAGAGTTTGTTGCCTTCTTCGATCAATCGCTTCTGTTCGCGTTCCCAGGTCAAGCGGTCGCGGTCTGTCCATTTCGAAGCCTGCTTATCTTGCACGGTCGCCATCATTTTAGCCGCCACCTCGCGGGCTTTTTCGGGCGGCAAGACTTCTCCTTCGCGCACACCGGCAATCTCCAGACTCGATTCGCCGTCACAGAGTTGGACGACGAGGGTGCCATTTTGGCTCTTCACTTCAGCGTGTCGCGGCTGCCCGTCCTGCTGAGCTTCAACATTGAAAAAGCGCAGGCTTTTGGCTGGCATAACCAGCGCCAAGCCGAAGAGAAAAACGGCCAGCGCCGCCAATTTGAGAGATCGTTTCTTCATAGTCTGCTCCTGAATTCGCTGGGTGGGGAGAGAGGAGTTCATTTTCGTTTCTCGTCTCCGGTTTCCGGTTTTCAGCGCCAGCGTCTTATCAATAGCAATATTGCGATTGCAAAGAGAGACGAGAAACGAAAAATTAAGAACCGGACTCCCCTCTCCCTCGTGTAGTTAGTAAGAGGAAAACTTCGGTGAGGGCGGCACACTTAGTTTGCCCCACGAGTTGAGATAGGCTTTGCTTACGGTCACGGGATTGCGACTCCACAGATGATGATGCTTGTCCACATAGCCGCTCTTGTAGACATCAACCGTGCCCGTGCCGGTGCCATCCGCCTCATCGAAGGGGTCTGCACGATCCATCTGCACGGTAAGTTTGGGCAACCCTTTCGGCGCATACGGCCATGGCCAAGCCGTCGAAAGCATCCCATGAAAGTGGATATTGCGAATGCGATTGCTCAGCATTTGATGGGTGTGACCGTGAATGACCGTCACCGATTGGTACGGAAAGAGCAAAGATTGAACCTCGTCAGCGTCCTCCGTCCAGAAGTTCCATGGCTCATAGTATTGATAGAGCGGTGAGTGCGAAAAGATGACAATGGGCGTCGTCTTCGGCACTTTCGCCAGGTCGCGTTTGAGCCAGGCGCGTCCTTCCGCGCCGACTTCGAAGCGACTTTGCGCCGAGTTGTCGAGTCCGGCAACCGTCAGCATTCTCTGCATCGGCGTCATATTCTTTGCTGTCCAGAAATCCTTTTCATTCACGCTCATCAAGGTGATGAAATGCACCCCTTTATGGTCGAACGAATAGGTCGGTTCACCAAACAATTCTTTCCACTTGTCACCCATGTCTAAAAACCAGTCGTGTTCGCCGACCATCATCTTTACGGGCGCTTTGATTTCGCTGATGATCTGCTTGCCGAGTTCCAGTTCTTTCACCTGTCCGAGCTGTGCCAAATCGCCGCCGAAGAGGACGAAATCGGGCTGCGGGTCGAGGGCATTGACATCCTGAACGGCACGCATTGTGGCTTTGACAAACCGCTCGTTCAATTCCTTCTCGTACAGGTGGGTGTCCGAGACATAAGCGAAGCGAAAGAGAGGTTTTTCCGCTGTCTGCGCGGTGGCAATATCAACCAACTGGAAAGAGTGCGGCGGCAATACTGACTGTGCGGCGGCCACACCGGCAGCCAGGCCAGCAATTTTGACAAAGGAACGGCGATCCAATCTCTGCACCGCGCCGAAGAATTCTTCGCGGTCTTTCTGATACTGCTGCTCACGTTTGATCCACTTGAGCGGCCACATAACGTTCACCTCCTCACGGTTGGGAAGATGGGAGACAGAAGGCGGAAGCGATGCAGATAAACAACGATGAGAAGAGTCCGGCTCCCGGATTTTGAATCCGGTCTTCTGTCTCTTGTCTTTTGATCTCTGTTGTCACATCTTTTCGTCGCCGCTGACCAGCCGACGAATCCGGTTGCTGGTTAAACTCTTGAGGAACTCCTCAAGGTCGGCGATCTCTGGTTCGGTTAAATCGAGTTTGCGAATTCCGCCATCGAGGTTCGGGTTGGCCTCGCCGCCCTTGTTATAAAACTCGATGGCTTCCCGCAAGGTTTTGAGCGAACCGTCATGCATGTAGGGCGCTGTCAGTTCAATGTCGCGCAGCGTAGAGGTCTTAAACGCGCCGATGTCTTTGGGCTGGCGGGTGACCAAAAATCTGCCGAGTTCCGAAAAGCCCTCGGAGAGGGAGAGTTTGTCGAGAGCTTCGGGGTTGAGCTTGCCGCTTTGCGACATCTGCTGCACCTGCCGAGCCAGCGATTCAAAATTGCTGCTCGCCTTCATGCCGACGCCGATGTTGTGATACTTGAAATCGGTGAAAAATGGCGAAGAGGCGTTGAACTCATGACAGGTGACGCAGCGCCCTTTGCCTTTGAAGACTTCGAAGCCGCGTTGCGCCGCTTCGTTGATGGCGCTCTTATCACCGGCAATGAAGCGATCAAAAGGCGCATCGCCGGAAAGCTGTGTGCGTTCGAAAGCGGCGATGGCTTTAGCGATGTTGTCAATGGTGATCGCGCCGCCGAAGACTTGCTGAAAGCGTTTGACGTATTCGGGAACCTTCTTCAGTTTGGCGACCGCTGCATCGTGCGATGGCATCGCCATCTCTAAGGGATTGATGATCGGCCCTTTCGCCTGTTCTTCGAGGGTGGCTGCCCTGCCGTCCCAAAACTGCTCGACGTTGAACATGGCGTTTAAGATCGTCGGCGAATTGCGCGCGCCCTTTTTGCCGCCGACGCCCTCGGCAACGCTGAGATTTTGTGCAAACGCCGCTTTCGGATCGTGACAAGTTGCGCAACTGACCGTGTCATCAAGCGACAGCCGTTTATCGAAGTAGAGGTCTTTGCCGAGCGCGACTTTAGCTTCCGTCAGCGGGTTATCTTGTGGGATGAGCATCTCCCACACATCGGCGGGGATAGCGGCGGGCAACGCGCTTTTGAATTTATCATTCTGCCCGCTGTTGGCGCTGCTCCTATCGCGGCTGCTGATGACAGTGATGGTGATGACCAAGGCCGTCAATAAGATCAAGCTTTTGATCGTGCGCAGATAGCTCTTCATCCGTGAATCCCCAATTCGCTGCTCAACTGCTGATCCAACGCATCGGTGCTCATCCGCGTTGCCCTCTTCCTATGAGCACACCTCTCCCCTCCGTAACCTGTCTGTGAGCGTCCGGTTGGATCGGTTCTCCTTCTGACTCACAAAGGTCGAATGGAGGCGACCTTTGACCTCGAACCCTGCCCATTGTTGCTTTGATTGCATTGAGAATAACACGCCGGTGAAAAAATTATTCCCTCGCGCCAAATAAAAAATTGTTTGGGGGAATATACCGGCGGTTGGCGTGTTATTCTTACCGGGATTTTCGCGACCCGTGACGGGGTATGAGTAATTCGGACAACAGCGCAAGTTTCAGCCAGACCGCTCTTGAGCACCTTGATGCGCTCTATGGTTTTGCTATGGCGTTGACCCGAAATCGCACAGAAGCCGAAGACCTCGTGCAGGAGACTTACCTGCGCTCCATGCGTGCCTTCGGGCGGTTGATGCCCGATAGCAATTTGAAAGGTTGGATGTTTGCCATCATGCGCAACCTCTGGCTCAATCAAATTCGGCACAATCGCAGCGGCCCGCAGTTTGTTGACCTCGATGATGAAGAAGAGAATGCGGCCAACTGGCTTGACGCACAAGCCAACGACCCCTATGCGGCCTATGTTCGCAAGGTTGAACGCGCCGAAGTGCGCGCCGCGATTGATTGCCTTCCGCGACTGCACCGCGAAGTCGTGGTATTGCGCGATTTTGAGGGCTTCAGCTATCAGCAGATTGCCACGATCCTCGGTTGCCCTGCGGGTACGGTGATGTCGAGATTGAGAAGGGCGCGCGAAAAATTGCGCACCCTTCTGGGTTGGCACTACGGTGCAGAGAATAAACGGAGGCAGGCGAGAGAAGTATGAACTTGTGCGAAGAGATCAGTACACAAATTACCTTCTATCTTGACGATGAATTGCACGGCGATGAACGAGCGACCTTCGAGGCGCATCTGGCCATCTGTGCCGCGTGCCGCACTCAACTCGAAATCGAGAAGCAATTCATCGAGAGTCTGCGTCAGTCTCGCCCGCTTTATGTTGCGCCGCCGGACTTGCGCGCTCGGGTTGCCGAAACCTTGAGCGATTCGCCCGAACCCTTGATCGCCTCGCCGCAACTGCGCGCCAAACTGCAACGATCACTGGCCGGAAAGCCGCTGTCGCCGTCCGAATCGTCGCGCAAATTCTGGCTCGCCCTTGCCGCCGCCGTTGTGCTGGTAGCCGGTGCGACTTGGTGGATGACGACCGGGCGGAGCCGCACGACGCCGGAAATCCAGCCGCTCTCCGAGTTTGCGTTCATGGCAGTCACTACCCATCAGCGTTATTTGCAAGGCAAACTGCCGCTCGAAATCGCCAGCGAATCGCCCGAACGCATTTCCGGCTGGTTCGAAGGCAAGGTGCCGTTTCGGCTGACGCTGCCCAATTATCAGGAACTCTCAGGTCAAGAGCGCCTTTACAACCTCGAAGGCGCGCGGCTCGTCGGCTTCAAAAACGACTATGCGGCCTATGTCGCCTATCAGATGGGCAAACGCCCCATCGGCCTGGTGGTTGCGGGCGATAACGTGGTTCAGCCATCAGGCGGCGAGTTGATCTGGTCGAACGGCTTGACCTTCCACTACGATACGCTTGACGGGTTGAAGGTCATCACCTGGTCGGATCGCGGCCTGACCTATGCGTTGGTGTCGGATATGGAAGAACGCGGCCAGCGTTCCTGTCTGGTCTGCCACGTTGGCACCAAAGACCGCCATTTCATTGAAGGTTTTACCGAGGTGAAATAACTGTTTCAGAAAAATGAAACGCCGCTGTGCGATAACTTCGTAGGGTCGAATTTTTGTCTGACCGACACTTGACGGCTTTCCGAGTGGCCGTCACCCATCGTCCTGACATTTGTCTCTGAAGACCTATCTTCGACGCTTGGGACCTCCTCACAAACCCTGCCATTGATGCCTTACTTGCTTATCAATGGCTTTACTGTCGCTTCTAACTTCAGAGTTACTCGATTTTCCTCATCAAAATTGGGTCGTGCAACAGCAGTCCAGCAAACGACAACGCATCCTTGAAAAGGGATGTCCTCTCTGACTTTTTACCTTTCAAAGGAGACCACCATGAAAAAGCAAAGAGACAACCGTCAACTGGTCACTGATGCGACGCATAACGACCAAACGCAACCACCCTCCTCCCCTAGCCGACGCAAGTTTCTCGGCACGGTTGGGGCGGCGACCGCCTTCAGCATGGCGAGCGGCGCAATTGGCATCGAACCATTGTTGGGGTCGCAACACGCGACCGCTCACGCCAACGAAGTCGGCCCCGAAACACCCGTGCAACGCTTGCGACATGCCAAAGAAGTTCGCCTCGAAACGCTGGAACGCGATCAATCGTCTGGCATCCCCGATCATCCCTGTAACGGCGATGAAGATACCCTCATCAACTTTATCGGCAACTTCTCGAAGGGATTGAAACACGACTCCTTCACTGGAGAGGTCGTGCCTGCTGCTTACAACGCATTTGTGGATGCCCTCTCGACCGGAACCTTTGCGGCCATTGAAGCGTTAGTGCCGTTTTTCGGAACCAATGACCAGGATGTTCGACGCCGATTGGTCAACCCGATGGCCGGTTATGCATTCGAATTGGAATCGAGGGATTCGCATCAACTCCGCCAACCTCCGGCTCCCAAATTCCGCAGCGCCGAAGAGGCGGGCGAGATGGTTGAGTTGTATTGGATGGCCTTGCTGCGCGATGTCAACTTTAACGACTATGCGACCCATCCGATGGCCATCGCAGCGGCCAACGATCTCTCCAATCTTTCGGACTTTCGCGGCCCGAAAGAGGGCGGCGTGGTCACTCCGCAAACCCTCTTCCGCGATGATCTGCCCGGCGCAACCGTCGGCCCCTACATCTCGCAGTTTCTCCTCAAAGAGGCTCCCTACGGCGCACAGCGGGTAGATCAGCGGGTGCAGACTGCTGCCGCCGGAATTGATTTCGGAACCAATTTCGCTTCTTGGCTCAGCCTGCAACGCGGCATTCAACCGGCGCAATCCACCCCGCTTGATGGCTTGCGTTTTGTTCGCAACGGGCGCGACATCGGGCAATACGTTCACGTAGACGCACTCTATCAAGCCTACCAAGTTGCTACGTTGATTCTGTTGGCCAACGGCTTGAAGTGGGATGAGAATAACCCCTACGGACAGAAACCGGAGCCGGGTTCAGGTACGCCCTTGCCGGTCGGAATGTCAGGGGCAAAAGCGCAAGTTGCCTTTGGCACATTTGGCGGGCCGGATATTCTGGCAACTGTATGCGAAGTCTCGACGCGCGCCCTGCGCGCCGTGTGGTTTCAAAAGTGGCTGGTGCATCGCCGCTTGCGACCGGAAGCCTTCGCTGGTCGCGTCGAAGTCGTTCGTTTGGGTCGGCGCACGCTTCTGGACTATCCCATCCATTCCGATCTCTTCGATTCCAACGTGCTCAACCGCGTCTTCAATCGGTACGGCTCGCATCTGCTGCCGCTGGCCTTCCCGGAAGGCTCGCCGCTGCACCCGGCTTACGGGGCAGGGCACGCAACAGTTGCTGGAGCTTGCGTCACCGTGTTAAAGGCGTTCTTTGACGAAGATGAAGTTGTACCTAACCCGGTCGTCGCCAGCAGTAATGGCAGAGACGTGGAACCCTTTGTCGGCCCGCCGCTGACCGTCGGCGGCGAGTTGAATAAACTCGCTTCCAACATTGCGACGGGGCGCAATATCGCGGGAGTTCACTGGCGGACGGATGGCGTCGAATCGCTCAAATTGGGCGAGCGCATCGCCATCAACGTGCTGCGCAATATGCGCGACACCTTCCGCGAGCCGTTCAACGGTTACAAACTCACCAAGTTTGACGGCACAACCATAGCCATTTGAGGTTCGCGTTCGGCCTTCGTTGAGAACCGTTCTTTGGGCGGCAGTCTCTGACTGCCGCCCAACCT
>CAYXVU010000148.1:11473-15197 GCA_964468725.1 uncultured Clostridia bacterium | reverse complement strand
TTCAGCGGGAGAGGAAACGGGCCAGAGCATCGCCGAAAACCTGATTTGGTCGCGCCCGGAACGTTTATACTTTCTACTCGCTCTTCGCAAATTGCCGATACGCATTATGGTTGCCATCCGTACTTGCCTGCCGTACAGCATTACATGTTTATGAGTGGGACTTCGATGGCAACGCCTATTGTTGCCGGGTGTGCCGCTTTAGTACGACAACATCTGCGCGAAAATTGCCAATTGCGGAACCCCTCCGCAGCTTTAGTCAAAGCGGCTCTTATCCATGCTGCTGAATATATAGATCAATCGAAAAGTGTTTGGGCAGATGAAGAACAAGGGTGGGGAAGACTGAATCTGGAAGGTTTGCTGTGTGCGAAACCTCCGCGACAAATTTGCTTCATTGATGAACGACAGGAACTGTCAAGACAAGGGGAAGGGAAGACATACGCGATTCAAATCACCGATAGCTCCGTGCCCTTGCACGCAACTCTTGTCTATACGGATCGACCCGGAGCCAAGTTAATCAATAATCTCAATCTCAAAGTCTATCGTTCAGAGAAGGAGTATTATTGGGGTAATGATTGGGCGAATGAGAATAAATCGGATATGGTCAATAACGTCGAAGGGGTAATTGTCCGAAATCCCAAGCCGGGTGAATGGGAGATTCGTGTGATCGCTTATGAAAACCTAAAATTGGGGCAGGACTTTGCTTTGGTGATTTCAGGAGCCTTTGATGTACGGTTTTGAATCTTGCCGCTCCTTTACAGCCGTTTGGGCTTCAGTTCTTAAAATCAGAACCAGCTTTATTCATAAGGACACCCGATTGTGCGAATCAGTCGCACAGAGGAATTCTCATTTGAAAGATTCGTTTCGTCGAGGATTTGATCGAGGTCGCCAATCGGTTGTGGAGTCGTGCAGAGCAATCCGACCGCTTGATTCCGTCCCGAACGTTTCGCTACGTACAATGCGCGGTCGGTGATTTTGAGTATGTCAGTGATGCTTGTGGCTTGTGGATAAAAGATTGACCAAGGCAATGCTGTCCATCCAATCGAAGTGGTTAGCCGCACTTGCGTCTCGTCGTTGATCTCGATCACGGTAGAACCGATAGCCTGTAGCAAACGTTCGGCTAGGAGTTCGGCGGATTGACGATCTTGGTCGCGCAAAACGACAAGAAACTCTTCACCTCCCCAACGTGCCACTTCGTCGCCACTGCGGAGAGCCGAACGGAACCGCTCTGCCGCGGCGACTAACACTTGGTCGCCGACTTCATGTCCGAAGACGTCATTGACCTGTTTGAAATGGTCGAGATCAATCAAGTAGAAGATTACATCCGCGCCATCCCATTTCTCCAGGCGACGAGAAATCTCCGGGAAAACGAATTCTGAAAAGAAACGCCGGTTCGGCAGGGTTGTGAGCAGGTCGGTGACGGTTGCGCGTTCTAGCTCCTCGTTGATACGCGCTAACTGGGCAGCTTGTTGTTCAACAATCGCGTTTTGATGGGCGATCTCTGCGGTTATGTTGTGCAGGTGCAACTCGGCTTTGCGTTTGCGTTGATACCGGCTAGTGATGAATAAGGCAATGAGCGCCGAGGAGAGGAACACGGTAATGAGAACTTTCTTTACTGAGGACTGTAAGGCAGCATTTTGCTGAAGGAGCCGAATCGTTTCTGCCTGCCTGGCGGTTTCTTGCTGTTGGCGGGTTAGTTCAAAGGCTTTGACTGCATGCTCTTTTTCCATGCGAATTAGCTCTCGTTGTTTCGCTTGAATAGACAATTGATTGACCCGTCGAGCGCTTTGTAAGGCAGCTAGGCGTGACGGTTGCCGGGCAATCTTTAGGTGGTGGAGCTTTTTGTTATGTCGAAGGAGTTCAATCTCCTTTTGTTTCTTTTCCCAGTTGAATTGTCGCTCTAACTCGGAAATGCGCTTTTGCCGTTGCTCGCCGATCAACTCATCTTCAAGAGCGGCAAACAATCGTTGATAAGCTAACGCCTTCTCCGCGTTACGTAACTCTTGATGTGTTTTGGCAAGCAGTTTGTAGAGCTCCCCGACCCTCGGCTTATCACGAAGCTCTTTGCGAATGGCCAACGCTTTTTCAAAGTATGGAAGGGAATCTTCTGTCTTGCCCGCGCGCGCCAACAGCTTGCCCAGATCGGTTGCAGCCTGAGCGATAACCGGTTTGTCGTCGCACTCTTCGCTTGCTTGTAAAGCCACAAGATAGGCTTCGGAAGCAAAATTCGTGCTTCCTACCTGATCGTATGCTCTGCCGATAAGACTCCAAGCTTTGGCAACGAGGCGGGTATGGTTTCCTTTTTTTGCCAAAGCGAGGCCTGCCGTTGCATGGGCAACCGCGTCTTGATGTTTGCCGAGAGCGAGGCTCGCCCAACTGAGGTTAATCTGTGCACGTGCTTCTTCCGGTTGATTATCAGATTTTCGGGCGTGTTCGAGGGCAGCCTCCGCATAGTCACGCGCCTTGTTGATGCTCTTTGATTGATAAGCTTCGGAGAGATCATTGAGTATAGCGGTTCGGTTTTCGGAAGAAGTCGCTTTTAATTGCGACTCCAACTTCTGAATTGGAGCCTGCGCAACAGCTTCGGTCACCCAAAAGATAGAAAGCAGGCAAGCCGCGATAGAAATGCGAAAGGTCGTTGGCCTTTGCTTTTGAGGTTGAATCAATCGAAGCATCCGGGTTTGCCTTCCTTATTCAGTTGGGAGTGATTGAGCGATAGGGGGCGGAGGAGCGATATCGTTTGACGAGATCAGATTAATCGCCCTACTCTCTACAAGTTTCATCTCACCTGCTTGCTCTCGCATCCCATCTGAAAGTGACGCTAACGAACAATTGCGCGTTGGGAGCAGTCCCACGGCAGTATCGCGTCCTTGCCGCTTGGCCATGTACAATGCGCGGTCTGCCAACCGCAGGGCATCTGCATACGAGGTTGGAGAACTCTCGAAAAAGTCTTCCGGCCAAGATGCCCAACCGATGGAGAGGGAGATTCCGATCTCTAGATTCTGAACCGTTACTGGTTGCTGACGGGCAACGGTAAGCAGGCGATCTGCAAGGCGTTGGCCATCGGCGCAATCCATATACCGCGAGACAATTAAAAACTCTTCGCCACCCCATCGAATCACATAATCCGATTGGCGCGTAATTGATGATAGGCGTTTAGCGGTTTCCACCAAGACCAGATCACCGACTTCATGGCCGTAGCGGTCGTTGATCTGTTTGAATTGATCGAGGTCAATGAGAAAGAAGATCAACTCTTGTCGAGGTCGCCGTCCATCGTTCTTTGAAGAATCTCGTTCGGCGCGAGCGATCTCTTTGCCCATGACTTGATAAAAAAATCGCCGATTGCGAACTTTGGTCAACGGGTCGGTCATGGCCAACTCTTCAAGCCGATGATTTGCTTCTTGAATGTTATTAGCTAGCTGTTCGACTTTAACTTTTTGCCTGAGTATCTCTTCGTGCTTTCCTTTCATTGACATTTCGGATTTTTTTATCAAATGGTAGCGGTTCAGGATGACCGCCAATAAAATGAGAGCAGCTATCGTCGCGACGATAAGCGCATTACGGTATTGCGATTGCAGATCAATATGCCGTTGTAACAGAGCGATCTCTTTTGCCGCTTGCGCTGATTCTTCCTGACTTGCCTTTAGAGCCATTGCCTGAAGCTCTTGGTCCCGTTCAGCTAAATTGATTTCATGGTCGCGGTTTTCGAGTAATAAGCCAGCCAGTT
>CAYXVU010000148.1:0-11373 GCA_964468725.1 uncultured Clostridia bacterium | reverse complement strand
TTTTTTGATCGCCAATGATTGTTGATGTGCATCAATCGCTTTCTCATATTGACTGGTCTTGTGATGGAGGATGCCAAGATTATTGAGAGTTCGGGCAATCGCCGGTTTATCTCCCAACTCGTATTTCAAGCGTAAAGCACGTTCGAAGTAGTCGGTGGCTTTTGCCAATTCGCCGAGTTGGTCATAGGCTAAACCAATATTGTTGAAATTACCGGCGATTCGGTTTTTATCTTTGATCTGTTGGTTGATCGCAAGCGCTCTGAGAAAGCAGTCGAGAGCTTGACGATGGTCACCCAGATTTTGCGACAACACTCCCAAAGTGTTGAGGGACGCCGCCACATTGGGCAAATCACTGCCCTCTTCGCTGACTTGCAGAGCTTTTAGCAACGCATCAAATGCCTGCGGGTAATTGCCGGATAGACGATGAGCTGTGCCCGTAAGATGGAGCGCTTTCGCAAGCAAAACTCGATTGCCGATCTTGCGCGCCAGATTGGCAGCTCGTTCAGCAAAACCGATGGCATCGCGGTATTTTGCCAGTTCAAGGTGTGCAGCGGATAAGATGATCAGCGCGCGAGTCTCTTCCGTTTGATCGCGCGCTGCGATTGCCAATTGAACGGCCTGTTTGGCCGTAGCAATAGCTTGCTGCGGGGCCACTTTGAGTTGTCTTTCTGCCTCTTCATTTAGTGATTGGGCGCGATCTGCGAAGGGAAGAACTAGAGGGAACAAATTTTTTACTGTGAAAGGTCGTGCTTCGACCTGTAGACCGACAGACAGAAGGTACGTGCCGAAAAAGAGAGAAAGAATAGCAAACGGAATGTGCTTTGCGCCCAGTTGCATGGTTCGATGAGATCACGGTTAGATCAAAGGGGCAGAGCAGTAGAGCGAGTTCGCCGGGGGATGGTGTCAGTAAGGATATATCGGGATGCTGCTTGATTGTAGGGGCAGTCGGAAAATCAGAGCCATGCAAGGTGAGATATTGGCTTGGTGATTCGATCAAACTTGCACGCCGCCAATCTACACGATTTACCCGGTTGAATCCATACTATTCTTCGCTTCCGTCTTAGCGAAGTCAGTGAATGCGGACTATCAGGCCACCCTTTGCTGTTATCTTCGAATCGGCTCCAGCTCAAGGTAAAGAGATTAGGGGGAAGCTTTTAATTGGATGAGGGGTAAGCGGAGCGATTTCAGCAGGCGATAAACCGGGAAGGTTGGGGATGTTTGATTCTTCACGCCAGCTTCTAATAGCTCATCGAAGAAATTCCAGTTGGCTAAGCCGTCATCGCTGAGCGGTTCCAGCAAGTAAAAGATGAGAGCCGCTTTCGATTGATTCATCTGGATCACGAACGAGCCTGCGGGAAAGGCCTCGCGTACGGTGGAGGCCGTAACCTGATAGCGCGCTTCCTGATGCCCTTGAAAAGGGCGAGTCGCTTTCGTTATTTCGCTGACGTTATATTGCTCGACTTCAAGGGTTTGTTCGCTTTGCGTCTGTTCGACAAGAATGCCATGTGCGCGTAATCGCTCGATGATCTTGCGTTGATCGGGTTTAAGGAGATAGGCCGATGGCGCAGGCAACCTACGCGTGGCGCTAAACTCGCCCCACTCTTCCATCTTCACCGCACGATACTGGTCGGTCGCTTGCAAACGCGGGCGATTGTTTCGCGGATCCACCTCGCGGGTAACGGAACTGACGAGAATCTCGACCGGCTTGGCCGCCTTCTTCAAGTCGAATGCGATTCCGTAACCACTCTCATTTCCTGCCGTCAATCCGGTGTCGGAACTGGTGCGATCAACGGCGCGAATCAACTCGACGACTTCGGTTGCGTGCGCGGCGACATATTCTGAAATGGCGCGAATGAATTGGTCAGTCACATCAACACGTGAGCGAAAATCGAGGTAGGAATAGGCTTCGCTGAGAATGGCTAAGCGATTGCGCAACCCCACGTAGTTGGTTCCGAAGCGTGGGCGATGGTCGAAGGTTGCCCATGCCTTTGGCTCACCCGCGCGCTCATTGCCTAGCTCATTGCGCGGATTTTGCGGGTCAGAAAAATTGCCATAGTAATATGCCCGATAGTTATGTTTGGTCTTGAGCCTCTTGGTAACCGAAGGCAGCAATTTGCCCCGCAAGAAGGAGATCAGTCGGGCATCGGTGTTTGGATGAAGCGGCGGCGCATAAGTGAGGTGGTAACCGTGATAAGAGCCATTGGTTGTATGCAGATCAACGACGACGTGCGGGTCCCAACGGTTAAACACGCCTTCGATCAATCCATGAGCTTCGGGCGTCTCCATCTTCATAAAATCGCGGTTGAGGTCTAAGCGTTGAGCGTTTTCCCGAACGCCGACCCCACTCAAGGGTCCGTTTTGCGCTGAGCGATTGTTGATGTCAATGCGTTCGTTGCCGTCTGCGTTGTAGATCGGCGCGACAAGCAAAATGAGTTTATCCAGTAGACCCGTGAGAGGGCCGGTTAGCACATCGCGCATAAAATGTTGGGTCGCCTCTTTTCCTTCGACTTCGCCCGCATGAATGTTCGCCATAATGAAGATGATGGGCTTGCCGGAAACCGCTGCTTCAAGCGGTGTGTGAACCTGCGGCTTCGACAGAATGACCAATGGGAGTTGGCGGTTTTCATTGGTAACGCCGAAATACTCGACTTTGATCTGGCGACTGGTATGTTGCAGTTGGCCAATGAAGTTGATGACGTCTTCATAACGAGAGGTTTCGGTATAGTTGGTTCGTTCGGCGCGCGATTGCATACTGGATTGAGACATGGTGTTAAAAGGAATTGTCATAATCATGATGCAGAAAAGGGCAGAGTAAAATCGCTTCACAAAAGTTTCTCCGTCAAAGTGATAAGAGTTCCACTGGAGTGCGAGCAAGAGGCTGGCAAGGTGAGATGCCAGCCCCTCGCGTTGGTTTAGGGTTTGGTCTTCACGAGCGGCGTCGGTTTCGGAGGCACTCCGACTTTCTTTCCGGCTAATTTCTTCATGACCTCTGCAACGGCGCGTTCGAGTTGCGGGTCGCGGCCTTCAATTAGCGACTTCGGATCGTTCTCAACCACGATGTCAGGGTCAACACCGTAGCCTTCGATGATCCATTCGCCTTTGGTATTGGCAAAACCAAATTCCGGTACGTTGACCACGCCGCCGTCAATCAAGGTTCCGCGATTTGTGATGCCCACAACTCCCCCCCAAGACCGCTTGCCGATCAGCGGGCCCAGTCCGGCTTCACGGAACATCGCCGGGAAGATGTCTCCATCCGATGCCGAGTTCTCATTGAGCAATGCTGCCATCGGGCCGAGAAAGACTTGATCCGGGTAGGTTGTGCCTTCTTCGACCGTTCGCGCATAGCCGGTTGCCAGCCATTTACGTCGCAATCGCTCGATCAACATCCGAGAGACATTGCCGCCTCCGTTGGCTCGTACATCAACGATCAGTCCTTCTTTGTTAATCTGACCGTAATACCATTTGATGAACTCTCGGATTCCGTTGGCACCCATGTCAGGGACGTGAATGTAGCCGACGCGTCCGCCTGTCAGTTGATCAACTCGACGACGACAGGCATTGACCCAATCGAGGTAGACCAGATTGCCTTCGTTGGTGATCGGGCGATACGAAACTTTGCGCGCTCCGTCGAATGAGGGTTTGTTGTTGACTGTCAAAGTAACCGAATTGCCCGCTTTCCCGCGCAGCAAGCGATAAGGGTCTTCGTCGGTTTTCAACTCGACACCATCTATGGCTAAAACATAATCACCGACTGCCACATTGATGCCGATTTCATTGAGCGGCGAGCGATAGATGTCTTCTTCGTTTTGACCTTCGAATATCTTGGCGATCTTGTAGCGCATCGCCTGCTTGTCGAAGGTGAGCCGCGCGCCGAGCAGCGCGACAGATTGGCGCGGTGGAATCTGGAAATCGCCGCCGTCAATGTAGGCATGTTGAACCGTGAGTTCGGCGATCATTTCGCTGATGACGTAATTCAGATCCGAGCGGTGAGCCACGTATTGCAACAGCGGTTTGTACTGTTGGCGCAACGCCTCCCAGTCATAGCCATGCATGTTCTCCACATAGAAAAAGTCCCGATAGCGTCGCCACACTTCATTAAAGATTTGCTCAAATTCCTGAGCCGGTACGATGTCGGCAACGAGGCCGGAAGTTGAGATTGGTTTGCGGGTTCGCTCGGCTTGCGGATTGGCGTCATAGAGGCTAAAGCCGCCGCCTTGCACAACGATCATCTTTGAGCCATCGGCGGAGAGGGCGTAACCGAACGCGCCTTCGATGAGCGGGGTCTCCTTACGATCTTTGAGTGAGTAGATTCGCAAGGACGGCAGTCGGTCGCCGCCGCGCCCATAATAGAACGCCGAACTGATGGTGTAGAGCAAATGGCCGGTCTTCGCAGACAGACCGCTGTAATTGGCGGCATCAACCGGCACGCGAGCAACACGATTGGCGATGCCTTCAAAGTCAATCTTCAATTCGGATGATGATGCAGGTTTCGCCTCCGCAGAAGCCGCCGGTTTGGCCGCCTCGGCAGGTTTGCCGGGTTCGCTTGTTTCTTTTGCGATGGTCACTTCATCACTCTCCGGCGGAAAGGGATGGGGCACATCTTTGCGGAGCGACATCGCATAGATGGAGACATCGCGGTTGGTTGCAAAGTTGAATTCGATGCCCGAAATTTGTGGGGCAAATTCGCGTGTGCTCAGATAGTAGAGATAATTGCCCTGTGCATCCCACGCCGGGTTGGTTTCGTTGAACATTTCATCGGTGACGCGACGGAGTTTGCTCTCGCTTGCCGTCCAGATATAGATCGAGGAGAACCCGTTGGCATCATTCATACTGAAAGCCAGATGGTTGCCGCGCGGCGACCAGACATAATCGCGCACTTGCCCTCGAATGTCGCGAGCGACTTCAGTGAGTTTGCGATCCGCGACGGTGAGGGTGAAGACTCTCCCATCCTTATCGCTGAAGGCGAGGTATTTACCGTCAGGCGACCATTCCGGGGCATACCGCATAGTTTTGCCCCCGGTGGTCAGTTGTTCGGGCGGCATCGAACCATCCTGAGCGATGAGGTAGATTTCTTCCTCGCCTGATTGATCGGAGATGAAAGCGATTTTCGAACCATCAGGCGACCAACGCGGCCATTTGTCATGGGCATTGGATGAGTGGGTCAAATTACGTGTCGGGCCTTTTTCAATCGGCACCGTAAAGATGTCGCCACGCGCACAAAACAGCGCGCGCTCACCTTTCGGGCTAAGCTCAACATCTTCGACGTATCCTGCTACCGATTGGGTTTTCGGACGGCGGGCCAGCCCGTCATTCGGGACGGTAATCGAAATGGCCGTGCTCTTTTTATTACGGGTATCAAAGAGCTGTAATTCGCCGTTGAGTTCATAAACGATACGGCCTTCATTGTCGCTGCTCGGCCAGCGCACATCCCACACTTTACTACTGGTCATTTGCGCGGTCTTGCCGCTCGCTGTGTCATATGCAAAGAGGTTGAAATGTCCGTCTCGGTCAGAGTTGAAATAGATGGTTTGGCCAATCCACATCGGGTCACGGTCAGCGCGCGGGTTATCAGTGATACGCTTCGCATCGTAGGTTTTCAGATCAAAGATGTAGAGATCGTTGGCTTGCCCTCCGCCATAGCGTTTTTCGGAGCGGAAATCACGCGCCATTGGCGAATAAACTATCTGAGTGCCCTCCGGCGAGTAATCGCCAGCGCCAGATTCGGGCATGGGTAACGCTTCTGCCGCGCCTCCGGTAGCCGGGACAGTATAGAGTTTGGAAATCGGCAGCGCCCACGAATCTCGAAAAGAGCGAAAGAGCACTGATTTGCCATCTTTCGACCAACCATAAACTTGATGATCGTACCCCCAACGCGGCGGGAGCGGGCCGCGAGCCGGGTAGTATGTCAATTGCTTCGGCTCGCCGCCGCTGGCTGAAACCACATAGACTTGCTCATCGCCATCATACTGACCCGTGAAAGCGATCCATTTCCCATCAGGAGAAAACTTCGCAAAGACTTCGACGCCAGGGTGGGCAGTCAATCGTGTCGCTGCACCTCCGGCGACGGGTGCGATCCATAAATCGCCTCCGTAAGTAAATACGACACGATCACCATGCAGATCGGGGAAGCGCAATAGTTTGGTTTGCGCTGAGGCGGATGACGGTGTGAGCGCAAACCAAAAGAGCGCGACGATGCCGAGGAATTTGGAATGTTTGACAAACAGATTTCTTTTCATTTTGGGTCTGACCATACATTTCATCGAGCAACCTCCTGTACTCAAAATGTGGTTCGCCTGATGAGGCGAAAGGCAAGGTGCAAAATACTGTTTATCGTTTCTCGAAGGGATTGGCAACCCCTTCGCGTACGCCACCGAGATCAAGCGGCTAGCCGCAAGATTAGTTCAGTTTTTCATAAGCCAAACGGATGCTTGCTGCGGATGTTGTCGCAATTCGGTCGCCTGACTATAATGGTGCGCGTTTACGATGACTACGTCTGAGAGTTCGTTCGTCCGATCTGGTAAGGCTGACCGAGAGAAAATCACCATCAGACGGCTTGTGGGATCCGGATATGCCATCATCTTCAAAAACAATCTATGAGTTCGGGCCTTTTCGATTGGATTTGTCGGAAGGCGTTTTGTATCGAAGCGGCGAGCTGGTTCCCCTGACGCCAAAGGCTTTCGACACTCTCGTCGTCTTTTTACAAAACGCCGGGCGGGTGCTCGGCAAAGAAGAGGTGATGAGCCAGGTCTGGCCGGATACCTTCGTCGAAGAGGCTAATCTGGCGGTCAATATCTCGCTGCTCAGAAAATCACTCGGATTGCGACCGGATGGCGGGCAATATATCGAAACGTTGCCGCGTCGCGGCTACCGTTTTGCGGTTGAAGTCAAAGAAGACGGCGGAATCTTGCTAGAGTCTACGGCGATGACTTCTCAATCACACAGCCATCAGCAGTTTAGTGTCAAAGCCGAGATTGGAGACTCCTCAACAGCCTTGCCTCCCCTTTCAGCAGCAGCTCCGGCCTTCCGCTTGGCGAAGCCGCCGCAAACGCAATACGCTTCAAGCGGCGATGTCAACATCGCCTATCAGGTCGTCGGCGATGCCCCGCTCGATTTGGTCTTTGTCATGGGGTGGGTGTCCCATCTGGAGTACTTTTGGGAAGAGCCATCATTTGCTCGCTTTCTCACCCGCTTGGCTTCATTCTCGCGCCTGGTCTTGTTTGATAAACGCGGGACAGGGCTATCGGACAGAGTCCCGCTGACGGAATTGCCGACGCTCGAACAGCGAATGGATGATGTGCGAGCTGTGATGGATGCCGTCGGCATCGAACGCGCCGCGTTGGTCGGTGTTTCCGAAGGCGGCCCGATGTGCAGCCTTTTTGCGGCAACCTATCCGGAGAAGACATCAGCCCTGGTGATGATCGGATCGTATGCCAAACGCATCTGGGCAGAGGATTATCCGTGGGCGCCCACTGCCGATCAGCGGCACCACTTTTTTGAAGAGATACAGAGGAATTGGGGCGGCCCGGTTGGCCTTGCTGAACGAGCGCCGAGCATGGCGGATGACCTGCAATTTCAGAGATGGTGGGCAACCTACCTTCGAATGGGTGCTAGCCCCGGTGCGGCGTTGGCGCTGACTCAGATGAATGCCGAGATTGATATTCGTTATATCTTGCCAACCATTCGCGTGCCGACGCTGGTTCTGCATCGGACGGGCGATCTCTGTTTGAAAGTCGAAGAAGGCCGCTATTTGGCAGAGCGTATTGCCGGAGCGAAATATATCGAACTGCCCGGTATGGATCATCTGCCATTTGTCGGGCAACAGGACGAGATTCTCGACGAGATTGAGGAGTTTTTAACCGGCATGCGGCATCATGGTTTCTATGACCGCGTCTTGGCTACGGTGCTGATTACTCAGGTTGTGAATGCGGATTCACTGTCTGCAGAGACATTAAGCCGTTTCACGGCTTACATAAGAAAAGAGGTTCAACTCTTTCGGGGCAGAGAAATCGCCATCGGTACAGCCGGTTGTTTGGCGACCTTTGATGGCCCTGCACGCGCCATTCGCTGCGCCTTGGCGATCAATGAAATCGCGCGGCGCGTTGGCGTCGTCGCGCAAACTGGACTGCATACAGGCGAGTGTGATCTGCTGGAGACTGGCATTAGCGGTTTAGCGGTAGAGATTGCTCGCCACGTCGTTGCCAGAGCCATCGCCGACGAAGTGTTGGTATCAAGCACCGTCCGGGATTTGGTCGCCGGTTCCGGCATCCGGTTTGTCGAACGCGGCCAGCATGATTTCGGGGAGAATATGGGAGAGTTGCGGCTCTATGCCATTAATCGTACCCCCTGATGAAACGACGCTTCCGGTCGCTATTTATACTCGCCTTGCAGAACGAAAGCCGCCCAATAGTAGGGCGCATTCCAGCGTTGATCATGAAGCATTGAAACTTGCGCCGCGCGTAATGCGGCTGCCGGACTCAATTGCTCCGCGCCCAGTGTCCGTTGATAGAAACGCGCCATCAATTCCGCCGTGCTTTCGTCGTTCACATCCCACAAACTGACCAGGACGCGTACGGCTCCGGCGTACATAAAACTGCGCGTCAAACCGATCAATCCTTCGCTTTTGACATCTTTACCGAGTCCGGTCTGACATCCGCTTAAGACCACCAGTTCGGCAGGCAAATGTAAGCGGAAGATCTCATGGGCGCGTAGGAATCCATTCCGCTCTTCACCTTGTTCGTTGACTGTGGAGAGAATGATGCTGCTCAACTCCGGGTGCGAGCTGTCAATCCAACTATGAGTGGCAAAGTGGAGATACCGATACTGACTCAACTCCTGGCGCAAGGCATTCTCGCGGTTGGCGTCGAATCCGAGCGCTACCTTTTTCATCTCATTCGGCACCATCGCGGCGATGGCTTCGGCTTCGCTACGTGTAAAAGGGAGGCGCGCAATGCGTTCGAACTCGTCAGATGCAGCGCGGGTCTCAGCATGGCTGCAATCGAATGAACTGTCCAGTTCGAGAGCGACACGGCGTAGACTTACGGTTTTGTTGTGGCGTGAAAGCGGGGATGACATTGCTTTGAGACGCTTGTCTTCGCGTCTGAATACCGGGTCTGCAAAAATAGCCAAGGTCTTCGGGGCGACGGTGCGGCCTGCGGTTTCCTGTCGTAGCTTTGCTAATGTCGTGGCCGAAGGGAGATTGACAATTTCAAAGTCGAGGATCAACGGACGGTAGAGCTGCGCCGATGGTGATTCTTTCACGGATGGCAAAGCTGCAAACGGGATGTAATGCAATGCGCGGTCGCTGACGATCAACAACCGCTTCTTGGTCAGATACGCTGCCGCAGGCTGGATGATGAGATCGCGCAACTGCCTTGCGGTTTGCAGAAACTCTGCATCAGCAACGCGGATGCGCTCGCTCCTTTCACCTGGCGTCTCAAAGCGCACAATTTTGTTACGTGCGGTCAGGAGTTCGGAGACCTGCAAAGCGAGAGGTTCGATGATTTGGCGAGATGTTAATTCGAAAGTGTTCACCGTTGTTTTCGAGATGACCCAAAGATAGCTGCGTTGCTTGCCGAGTGTGTATTCCAGCAACAAGGTGTCATCGTCGAGTATGCGCTCTTGAATCTCTTGCAGAGTGAGCGTTGCGGGTTGCGCAAGCGATAAGCGTCGCGTGCTGGCGGCGCTGATTTGCGCCTGCACTTCGTGGTAGGCAATCGTGAGTTCGTTGATTTCCCGTCGGAGCGCCTGAGTGATTTCATTGTCAGCCTTCTGAATTTGCGCGCGTAGAAGGGCGTTGGCTTTGACATTTAGTTTCTCTTGCAAAGCCTGTTCGGCGGCTAGCAGATTTGGGTCGCTGTTTGAATGAATGTCTGCATGTGCTTCGTCCAGAATCTCATTGAGGATCCGCGCGCGGTTGAGTTCGCAGGCGCGAAAGGCGCTGTGAGCATGTTGACCGGCGGGTGACTCTTTGTCGAGTTGCATGAGGATGTCTACATATGTGTCGTAATAATTTCTCACGCGGCTACTGTAGGAGGTTCGCAAATGATGGTTGGTAAGCATAGCGCGCGTTGTTTCGACGGCTTGCAGGGCTTCAGCCATAATGTCTAACGCGATTGCGTAATTGCCATGATCGCGTTCGATCATGGCCAATGAGTAAAGGATGAGCGATTCACCCTGCAACTTACCGCTCTCGCGCAGCAGACGCAATGCCAGTGCGCAAACGTCACGGGCTTTTTGTAGCTCTCCGACTTTGCTGTAGACTCTACCCATTTTCGCCAGGGTGTTCGCTTCGGCACTAATATTGCGCACCTCCCTAAAGAGTTTGAGAGATTGCTCCAAATCCTCAATCGCTTCGGAGTAATTGCCTAGCTCCATCTTTGAGGTGCCGAAGTTGGCATATATGACGGCTTCGCAGGTTATATCTCCTGACTCTCGAATCAGAGGTAAAGCGCGGCGGTATGCATCGAGCGCAGCCACATAATTACTCTGTGCGTAATTGGCTTCGCCAATCTTATTCAACAGCCAGCCTTCATCTTTGCGATTGTTTAAGTGTTGATTGAGGTTGCGTGCTTCTTGGAAGTAGTCAATCGCCTGTTTGGGGTCGCCGAGTGTGGTATGGGTGATCCCGATTTGCGTAAGCACGGAGACGATTTCGTTAAAGCTATTGAGGGCGCGAAAACGCATCAAAGATTGTTTGAAATAATCCAGTGCTCGTTGATAGTCGCTAGCCATGCGTGCCGTGCTGCCAAAGTAACTGAAGATTCGCGCCAGCCCCACCTCGTCATCAAGGGCGTTTTTAAGCGCTTCGGCCTCCCGCAAGTAACGCCAAGCGCTGGGCAATTCTGAAGCCGACAATTCAGCAAAGCCAAGTCCGATCAGAGCATCAGATTGCGCGAAGCGATCACTTGCCCGGCGACTGAGTTGCAAGGATTCGGCAAAGAGCGTGTGCGCTTGCTCCGAGCGATAGAGCTGGCGGTGAAGAAGGGCAATTTTATTCAGGGTGCGAGCTTGGTTGCTGAGGTCGCCTTCTGCTCGATAAATGGTCAGGGCGGTTTCAAACTTTGTGAGAGCCAAACTGCGATGATGCGAGTCATCCCGTTGTTCGAGTCCCAACCCTTCGGCAACAGCATAGTCGGCCAGCAGGCGACGGCGATCTTTTGCAGTTGCCACCCGGGTGTCGGAGAGCGTCAATGTGTAGGCTCCCGGCGGCGATATTTTAAGGGGGATGAGGATTTCAATGCGGTATAAGCCGGATTGGTTGGCGATCAAAGAAATAGTCTCTTGCCCTCTGATCGTAAGCGCGTTGTTGACGCTGATTATTTTTTGATCGTTGCAGTCGTAAAGCGTCAAAGCGATGTCTGCCCCCTGTTGTTC
>CAYXVU010000147.1:0-15397 GCA_964468725.1 uncultured Clostridia bacterium | reverse complement strand
GATCCGATGGCGACCAAATCTCGGCAAACCATTGTGCGGAGCGCCGATTTCATCGTCACCAATTAGCCGAAGGTCTCCGCCTCTCCGGCGGTCAAATCCGCAGAGAGCGGAGACCACTAAAACCCGAAGGGGAGGACGCAGGGCATCATCAATCAACCGTTGCCCTGCTCACTCATCTGCGCCCTATTTCTCTACGGAGCGTCTCACCCAATTAGAAAATCGGCGGGCTCTGCTCGTGCCTCGCTCACCGTTGTCAGACCCATCAAGTTGGCAGGCGCAGTTGCCCCATAGTATAGTTGCCCTTCCAAAATCGTTCATGTCGAACTAGCCTAGAGAGGGTCAGTAAAGCCCCGACAATCTGTTGCTAAGGAGTACAACGCCCCGTGATGAAGTACAAACGTTTGGTCGTCAGCCTCACCCTATTCTTTTTGTGTTGCGCCCTTCCCGTTCGCAGCGACAACCGCCTGCGCGATACCTTATCGAGCAGCGCCACTAAAGGCAGCGTGCGACATTGGGAGATTACCGGGCCATGGGGCGGTGATGTGCGCGCACTGGTTGTTGCGCCCGACAATGCTGACCTCTTCTATCTCGGCACGAGCGACGGGCAGATATATCGCTCGGTTGATGGCGCGCGTTCGTGGCAACGACTCAAACCCGGGCTCGGGCTGCGCGGGCTGTCTGTGGATAATCTCGTCATTGACTCCACCAATACGAAAGTGATCTACGCGGGCGTTTGGGCGGTCGGGCAGGACGAAAAAGAGCAGGGCGTATATAAGAGCGACGACGGCGGCGAAAGCTGGTCTCTGCTCAAAGACACGAAAGGTCAGATCGTACTCTCAGTCGCGCTCGCGCCCACCGATTCGAACTTTGTGATCGCAGGCTGCAAAGCGGGCGTCTTTCGCTCGACCAATGCGGGCAAGTCCTTTGATCGCATCTCGCCCGAAGAGAATAAAGAGATGCGCGGCATCAACTCGGTCGCCATTGACCCGACGACGACAGACATTATGATCGTCGGCACTCATCACTTGCCATGGAAAACTACCGATGGCGGGCAGACGTGGAAAGGGATCAGCCACAAAGACGGCCTCATAGACGATTCCGACATCATGGGCGTGTGCATCAGTTCCGCGGATCGCAAAGTCGCACATATCAATGCGTGCAGCGGCATCTATCGCTCGAACACTGCCGGGGATAAGTGGTCGAAGCTTCCCGGCATCCCGTTCACGGCGCGACGCACCTATGCCTTGACCGTTCATCCGACCCAGCCGAACACCGTCTTTGCCGGTACGAGCGAAGGATTGTGGCGGGCGTATGATGGCGGCAAAAAATGGCGCTTGTTGACCTCCAAAACCTTAGTCTTGCGCGCCATCGTTATTCATCCGGCTAAACCGGAGCGCGTCGTCATCGCATCGGATGATTTCGGCGTGCAGGTTTCCGATGACAATGGCGATAGCTTCACCGAGGCCAACGCTGGATTCATCCATCGCCATATCCTCGCCCTACTGCCCGATACGCACGAGCGCGGTCGCATCCTTGCCAGCGTCTATCACGACGGCACGGCTGGCAGTGTCTATCTGTCAACTGACGGCGGCGAATCGTGGCGCACTTCAGCGAAAGGATTGGGCGCACGCGACGTCTTTGCGCTCTATCAATCGGCAGAGGATGCCAATGTCATTTATGCGGGAACCAACACCGGCGTCTTTCGGTCAAGTGATCGCGGCGTCAGTTGGGCTTTCGCTGGCAAAGTCGAAGTCCCCGTCGAAAAGAAACCAACAAAGAAAAAGCCGACTCCGCGCCGACGTGCAGCTCTCGACCGGCGCGACGCAGAGGTCGTAAGCGTTGCTGCCAACTTGACGAAGGTCGGCAATTTCGTCGCTGTTCCAGCACAGAGTTCGAAAAGCAAAACGAAGAAGAAACCGACCGCAGTGCAGAGTAAAAAGAAGGCTGCCCCGAAGAAGAAGGCGGTGCCGGTCGTCGAAGAGCCGCTCGGCCCTCCCTACGTCAACATCACCAAACAGGTCAACGATCTCACCGGATTCACCACTCCCGAAGGGCGGCGTGGGTTGATGGCGGCGACCATGGATGGCCTGTATGTGACGACGGATGAGGCGCTCGGATGGCTCAAAGTCTTCATCGCAGACTATCGTTCGGACGCGCCGGTCTATTCGCTCTCCACCCATCCGTCGGAGCCGCGCAAAGTCTATGCCGGAACCAAACAAGGTCTATATGTCTCCGATGATGGCGGTGCGAATTGGCTGGCTGTCGGGCGCGGTTTGGAAGATGTCACCGTCAAAGCCATTGCACAAGACCCGCGCGACGCCAATCTGATCTTGCTCGGAACCAATCAATTCATCTATCGCACGACCAACGGCGGGCGCACCTGGGTACGGCGCGGCGGCGGACTGAAAGCCGGGGACTTCACTTCTGTGGTTCTCAATCCGCTCAACCCAGATGAAGTGATGGCGTGCGAATACTCGCGCGGCGGCGTCTATCGCTCAACCGACAGCGGGTATTCGTGGGAGCGCATGGACGAACAGATCATCACTCAGTTGCCAACGACGCGCGTGTGGACGGTGTCGTTCGACCCCTTTGATCGGGACAAAGCTTATGCAGGCAGTTTTTCGAGCGGCGTCTATGTGCTCAAGGTCGAGCGCGAAGCCGCCAGTTCCAGCAATCGCTAATTGCCAGTTATCCGTTGTGGGTTGTCGGTCGCGGCTAACGGATTTTGCCAAGCGACGGATGACGGACGACGGGCGACGGACAACGATCTTATGAAAATACACGAATATCAAGGTAAACGGATTCTCGCAAAATATGGCGTGACGGTTCCGCGCAGCGTGGTCATCACCTCTGCTGACGAAGTGCGCGCAGCCGTTGAACAATTGGGCTTGCCCGTCGTCGTCAAAGCGCAGATTCATGCAGGCGGGCGCGGCAAAGGCGGCGGCGTCAAATTGGCGCGCACCCTTGAAGAAGCCGAACAACTCGCTGGTCAGATACTCGGCATGCAACTGGTCACGCATCAGACCGGGCCGGAAGGCCGCCTGGTGCGCACTGTGCTGATCGAAGAGGGGCTCAAGATCAAACAGGAGTTCTATCTCGGCATCGTTCTGGATCGGGCGATTTCGCGGCTCGTCTTTATGGCATCGGCAGCGGGCGGCATGGACATCGAGGAGGTCGCCGCGCACGAACCGGAAAAAATCTTGAAAGAAGCGATTGATCCGTCAGTTGGGCTAACGGCTTTTCAAGCGCGCAAGCTGGCCTTCGGCATCGGCATCCCTAACGAATCGGTCAACAAAGCCGTAAAATTCATGCTGGCGCTCTATCAAGCCTATGTGGACTCGGACGCCTCGTTGGCCGAAATCAATCCCTTTTTGCTCACCGAAGAGGGCGACCTCTATGCCCTCGATGCGAAACTCAATTTCGATGATAACGCCCTGTTTCGCCACAAAGAGTATGCCGAACTGCGCGACCTGCACGAAGAAGAGCCGTTAGAGATTGAAGCTTCGAAGTTCGATTTGAACTACATCAAACTCGATGGCAACATCGGCTGCATGGTCAACGGCGCGGGGTTGGCGATGGCGACAATGGACATCATCAAGTTGGCGGGCGGCGAACCGGCGAATTTTTTGGATGTTGGCGGTGGCGCATCGCAACAGCGCGTTGAGAATGCTTTCCGCATCCTGCTCTCCGACCCGAATGTGAAAGCGGTGCTCATCAACATCTTTGGGGGCATCGTCAGAACCGATATGGTGGCGGCGGGGGTGGTCGAAGCGGCAAAAGCGATTGGCGTGACGGTGCCGGTCGTGGTGCGGCTCGAAGGCACAAACGTCGAACGCGGGCGCGAGGTGATCGAGCAATCGGGATTGGGCTTTGTCGCCGCGACTTCCATGAAAGATGCTGCGGAAAAGGTCGTCGCTATGGCCGGGTAAGGAGCCTCTCAGCAGAAGGCAGGCAGTCGTGAGCCGTCACCGAATTTGCGAATTGTGTCCCTGGATGTATGGCTCACGGTCGCCCGCCTTCTGCTGAAGATCGCCAAGTCATTTGATTACCTTCTGAATCGTCGGTTGTTCTTGCGGTTTTTGAGCAGGTAGACAGCCGCGCCGCCGCCGCCACCGATCAACGCTCCGATGCCTGCACCTTTCCAGCCACCCAATAGCGCGCCGACGCCCGCACCAATCGCCGCAGGCGCGCCAACCGAAAGGGCTGCCCGTCCTGTCGAGCTTCGCCCCCTGCGACCCCGACGATCAGAATCAAAACGCCGACCATCGAAGCGATCCCGATAGCCATTATTGAAGACCCTGCGCCCATTGTGAAACTGCTGACCGTCGTAGTAGGTGCGACCGAGCACCCCATATCGGCGGCCTCGATCAGACCGCGCAGCGCGATAGCCACCGTTATAATAGGTGCGCCCGCGCACACCGAAGCGATTGCCGTTGCATCGGTTATCCGCATAGGTTTCCGGCGCAACTGCAAGCCCCGTCAAGAGTGCGAGCAGGGAGATAACAACAAACTTCTTCATCAGCTTTTCCTCCGTCGAAGTATTGAGATAGTAGGGTTCAATCAGCAAATCGCCTGCCAGTACCAACCCTCTTGCTCTCCTTCCGATAATTGCTTTGACAGTTGCATTTTTCGCTCCGAACGAGCAACGGGTAAACGCCTTGAATACAGAGTGGCGACGGCCTGCGCCCCATATCGTGCGTCAGCTACCCGATATGCTCAGGCCGCGAGCGGCTGCGCTGACTCCATGAGGTTATACTTGACCGGACTCACAGCAAATTGTAGGATGTGGCGGCTCCAATCAAACAGGCCTTCAGGGGATGAGCCATAGCCCGATCAGTTGACACCTGAACCGAAGGGAAATGTGTCTCTATTTCCACGAAATTTAGAACCGACAAGGAGATGGCACTGATGAATCACCACTCAGACTGTGTCAAGATGCCTGCCACTCGAAATCAGAGAAGAGGCAGAACCAATTCCACCACAATCCGGCGGGGGCTGCCTGCTCTCTTCAGCATTTGCGGCGCGCTGTTGGCCCTTTTCTTCATTGCCTTACTCCCGATGTTCCCGGCCTCTTCAGCAGCTTCGAAGCCTGCTGCCCGACGGCTCGGCGGCGCATTGGCAGCCGGTTCCATCACCGTCAAGTTGGTCGGCCAATTTGTTCCTGCCGCCTCCGACACTTTCACGCTGACCAAACAGACCTTTGTCGGCTCAACCGATTGCAGCACCGGTGGCGGGATGATGACGACGGTTCCCAACGTCAATTCGGGAGCCGGTCACACCTTCAACATCACAGCAGCAAATTCGGTGATTCTGACAGCGCCGCAATTTTCTGATGGAAACGGCCAACTGCTCGGCTGGACCAGCCCGACCGGCGGCAACTTCACTCCCATTCCCAACACCAACAACACCCAGATCTGTGTTCAAGGCTTCGACGACGCAGCCCATACTTTCACCGCGCAATACAGCCCCGGCATTCAAACGCTGGATTCGACCTGTACAACGGTGAAGACGCTCTTTAACGTCGGCGAAACCGTTTGCATACGGGTCGTCGGTTCGGCGGGCACACCGGGTGTGCCGTGGAGAGTCTTAGTAGCCGGTGGCAGTCCTAACGAATGCACCTTCTTTGGCCCTCTCAACGTCACGGCAGAAACCCAAACCCTGATGGTCACTTTGCCTTCATCCAATGCTCAGATTCCGGCGGCTTGTACTATTGGCATGAATACAACGGATATTCGAGGCCGCTGGCGAGCCGTCTTGCAAGATCAAGCGGTGAACACGCGAGGTCAGAAGAATTTTCAAGTCCACGATATCAATAATCCCATCGCCGAGTTATCCCTCTTTAAAGACCTGACCGACAATCAGGCTTATCCGCCTGGCGGTTCGGCCCATTATCGCATCTCCTTGCAGAACGACGGCCCGGATGCTGCGGCTAATGTCGTGTTGACAGAGACCGTGCCCGCCAATACGACCTTCCTGTCGTGGACACAACAAAGCGGCCCGGCTTTTGTCCTCAGCGGCCCGACGGGAGGCAACGTTACGGCAACGATTGCCAGTCTCCCCCCTAATACCTCTGCCTCCTTCGAATTGGCTGTGCAGATCGGCGCTGGCGTGCCGAATAACACTCAGATTGATAACACCGTTTCGGTCACCACTTCGACGCCGGAATTCCTGATGTTCAATAACACGTCGTCGGCTCCGATCATCGTTTCAACCAATGCCTGTCAGTTGGTTTGTCCGGCAAATATGTCGGTAGCCGATATGGGAGCACCCGGTGAAGTCGTCAACTTTTCCAACCCGACGACCATCGGCGGAGGCAGTTGCGGCTCGATTATCTGTACTCCGGCCTCTGGCAGCACTTTCCCTCCGGGCATAACAACCGTCTCTTGTCTGGGAGTCAATCAAGGCTTCTGTACCTTTACAATCACCGTCGGCACGCCCTGCATGCTGACTTGTCCCATGAATGTCACCGGCTCCAATGATGCCAATCAGTGCGGGGCGGTGGTGAATTACTCTGCGCCCACGATGAGCGGCAGTTGCGGCACAGTGACCTGTACGCCGCCTGCCAACTCGTTCTTCCCCGTCGGACAGACAACCGTCATGTGCACACCCTCTTCCGGGCCGAGTTGCAGTTTCACTGTGACGATCAGTGACACCCAACCTCCGACGATTACCTGCCCGTCACCCATCTCGCAGAATGCGGATCCGGGCGGCTGTACGGCAACCGTCATGTTTACGGCGACGGCAGCGGACAACTGTTCGCCGATGAATCCGACGCCAACCTGTATGCCGCCGAGCGGTTCGACGTTTCAGGCCGGAGTCACGACCGTAACGTGCAGCGCCAGCGATATGGCAGGCAACAGCGCCAGTTGCTCGTTTACCGTGATGGTCAACGATATGACCCCGCCAATGATTACTTGCCCGGCTAACCTGACGGTCGTTGCGCCGCAATCCTGTGCCGGTGCGGCAGGCAGCATGGTTACCTTTAAAGCGCCGACCGCGACCGACAACTGCCCCGGAGTGAGCGTCGTTTGCACACCGGCCAGCGGTTCGATGTTCCCGCCCGGAACCACTACTGTAGTCTGCACGGCAACCGATGCAGCAACGAACACGGCGACTTGTTCTTTCAGCGTGACCTTGTTTACGGCTTGCTTACAAGACGATTCGGCGGCAGGCAAGGTGGTGTTGTTTAACCCCAACACCGGCGATTACCGTTTCTGCTGTAATGGAACGGTAGTGGCAACCGGGGTAGGCAAAGTGACGAAGACCGGCTGTCAAGTCACGATTCAAGACAACACGACAGACCGGCGCGTGCTCATCAAAGCCGATATCGGACTTCAGAAAGGCACGGCTTCGATACAAAAGCCTGTCAACGCGCTGCTCTGTTCGATTTCCGATAAGAACCTATCCGCCGCTTCTTGCATGTGCCAATGAGGCGACGAGCAAGGAGCGACCGAAGCAAGCGAAAAAAGGCGAGGCAGAGACCTCGCCTTTTTTGCTCGACCCCCTCCGCCAAGCCATCAGGCTATGCGCAAACGAAAGCAGACACTCATCTCTTGATCGTTGACTTGCGCCACAGGGCTTCATAGAATGAGGGCTCCAGTGGAACCGTACATCCACCAAAACAAAACGGCTTTGCCGGTGTTGCGGCAGAGAGAATTATGCAGATCAGAATTGCATCACGCGCTTGAGGAGGCCATTGATGAAAAAGGCTCGTTTGCTCTTTGTGTTGCTTGCTATCGGCGGTGCGGTCGCCTTATCGGCCACAACTCCGGCCAGCAGCGATAGCAAATCATCGCTCACCTATAGCAAAGATGTTGCACCGATCTTTTATAAAAACTGCGCGACCTGCCATCGCAACGGTGAGATCGCTCCGATGTCGCTCATCAGCTACAAAGAGGTGCGCCCGTGGGCGAAGGCCATCCGGGAAAAGGTGCTTACCCGCGAGATGCCGCCTTGGCACGCCGACCCGCAACACGGCGAATGGGCCAATGATCGCCGCATGAGCCAAAAAGAGGTAGATACCATCATTTCCTGGATTGATCAGGGCGCCGCCGAAGGCACCGCCAAAGATTTGCCGACGATGCCGAAATTTGCTGAGGGCTGGCAGATCGGCGAGCCGGACTTGGTCATCTACATGCCCGAAGAGTTCACGGTTCCCGCCGAAGGGGCTGTGCCCTATCAGTATTTCCCCGTGCCGACTAGCTTTCCGAAAGATACTTATCTCGTCGGCCTGGAAGCGCGTGCCGGAAACCTCAGCGTCGTACATCACATCGTCATTTACGTGCGCGAGCCGGGCAAGAAACAGAGCCGCCGACTCGATTTGGGGGATGGCATTCTCGGCGCGCTGTCGCCGGGGCAGACGCCTTTTATGGCTGAACCCGGTACAGCAAAACTCATCAAAGCCGGTTCGCAGTTGATCTTTCAAATGCACTACACGCCCAACGGCGTCGCGACCAAAGATCGTTCTTATCTCGGGCTGAAATTCGCCAAAGAGCCGGTCAACCGCCTGATTACCTCGACCGGCGCGTTCGATGTGCGGTTTGTGATTCCGCCGGGCGCGGCCAATCACGAAGTCCGCGCCTCTTACGAATTTGAACAGGACGCGGAGATTATCAGCTTGATGCCGCACATGCATGTACGCGGCAAAGATTACACCTACAAAGCCATCTATCCTGACGGGCGGTCGGAGATTATCCTCTCGGTGCCGAAATACGATTTCAACTGGCAGGTCTATTACTACCCAAAGAAGCCGTTGAAGATGCCTAAAGGCACGCGCATTGAGGCCATCGCCCACTATGACAATTCAACTAGCAACCCGCTCAACCCGGAGCCTAATAAGGAAGTGCGCTTCGGCGAACAGACTTGGGAAGAGATGATGAACGGCTTTTTCGACATCATCGTTTCGAATCCGGCAACAGAAAAACCGGAGAGCACGGCATCGAAAGGCAGCAAATAACCCGGCTCTGCACGACGGCAAACATAGAAGAGGGCGACGGCAATTGCGTCGCCCTTTTGCTTTTCTCGCTTTGTTAAGCCGCCGACCCTCACCATCTGATAGTCAGACATTCCTTCGGATGGATCGGAGCAGTTTCTCCCTTGCGAGGGTGAAAGTTTGTGATTTGTTTACAGCACGCCTAACTCGCCGCTTAACACGGCATTGCCCCACTCGATCTTGATTCCGGCTTTGCCTTTGTTATCGCTGAGCGAGATCGTCAGTTGCTCGACCGCCGCGCCCGCTTTCGAGACTTTCAAAGGGGTTTCAGCAACGAAGCCATCGCTTGGCGAGGGGGCTCCCCAGGCACCAGTTTTGGGGTGAAACAGTAACGCCCAGGTGTCAGCGCCGGTTCGTTTTGCCCACAAGGTGTACTTCCCTGCTTTCAATGTAGTGCTGCCGACTTTCAAATCGCCGGACGTTTCGATGTGAGTGGCCAAATTCATGCCTAGCCGCCAAACTGTACCCACTGGCGCTGCTGCCAAACGATCTTGCCCGCCCCAGTTCGGGCGACCGTAATCAATCGAAATCGCTTTGCCGTTGATCGTCACTTCCGCTTTACCTCTCCCACCCTGTGCCAGAAGCGGAGCGGTTAGGCTGAGCGCCAATAGACAAGCTGCAAAAACTTTTACCTTCATTGTCGGTTTCCTCCGATGAGATAGATGTTGTATTTCCCCGCTCAAGTATGAGCAGGCGGGATCAAAGAAGACAAAGGAGGGAAACCCTTTTTACAACTTTATTGCATGGCCGCAAGCTGAGTTTGGACGATTTCCAGCAGTTTGCGATTGGCGATGATCGGATAGGGATCCACCGCCAAAAGATTTGTCGGCAACACACGCAATTGCCAATGGCTATCGGTGCAACCCTGCTTGCCTGTCGGATCGGTTACGATTGGGGGGCTAGGCAAGCCTGCCGTAAGCGCCGCACTCCTTGCCAAATCTCTCTTTCGCTGACCCCCGTATAACCGAGCAACAGGCCAGGGGGTAACCTCTCTTTCAAACAGTAGAAGGATAACGGCGGAGTGCATAAGTCTTCCCGTGTGGCTTGTCGGGCTACCTCATTATCGTTCGCGCCCTCCGGCAACCAACCAATCACGTGCATCCCTGTAGCGGTGGGGAGGACATCCAAAATCCCTTGTAATTCTCTGGTGGCAGCCTCCAGCAGAGTCGCCTGTCGGCTAGCATAGAGTGAGCGCATGCGGCGGATGTGACGAACGAAATGGCCGTCGGCAATAAAATCGGTCAGCACAACCTGTTCAAGGATTGGCGCGTGCAGGGCCGTATGCGCTAAGGCCGTACTAAAAGCTTCGGCCAGGTCCAGCGGCACAACCAAATAGCCCAATCGCAAAGCCGGAAATAGCACTTTACTAAACGTCCCCATATAGATGACTCGACTTTCTCGATCCAACCCTTGCAAGGCGGCGAGCGGTCGCCCCTCATAACGGTACTCGCTATCGTAATCATCTTCGAGAATCCACGCCCCGGCGCGGCTTGCCCATTTCAACAATTCCAAACGGCGTGCCAAACTCATAACCACGCCAAGAGGGAATTGATGCGAAGGCGTGACGTAAGCCAGCCGTGCCTGCGCGCCGAGTTTTTCTCCTGCCTTGACCTGGATGCCTTGAGCATCCAGCGGCACGGGCACCAGTTGCCCCCCGGCGGCTAACAACGCCCCCCGTGCCCCCATATAACCGGGGTCTTCAATCCAGGCGGCGTCTCCGGGGTCAAGTAATACTCGGGCTGTCAAATCAAGCCCTTGCTGTGAACCCGAAGTAATAATGATCTGCGCGGCTTCGCATCGGACGCCTCTGGCCGCCCCCAGGTATGACGCCAAAGCTTCCCGCAGCGGCCAATACCCGGCTACGTCTCCGTAATCAAGCGCCCGCCTCGGCAAGTGCCGCAGTCGTCTCGAAACCAGCCGCACCCAGGTCTCAATCGGAAACATATCAATAGCCGAAAGACCCGGTTGAAAAGCGCGCGGTTGAGGAAACCCCTGCGCCGCGCTGACTGGAGCCTGGGCTAATAACTGTCCGCGTTTTGAGAGATGACGAGCGGCCATTCTCTGATTGTCAGCGCTGGCAGTTTTGGCACGCACGCCCAGTAACTCGTCGGGAACCTGCTCGGTTACGTACGTGCCTGCGCCAACCTTACCAATCAGGTAGCCTTCAGCCAAGAGTTGCTCAAAAGCGCTCATCACGGTGTTGCGAGAGACTTGCAGTTCGGCAGCCATCTCGCGCGTCGAGGGCAACCGCATACCAGATTGCAGGCGTCTGGTGAGAATCGCTTCGCGCAGGTCTTCATAAATCTGTTTATAGACCGGAACCGGGCTACGACGCTTCAAGGAGGCAGCGAGCAGCACGATAACGCTGGAATTTGTCTTCTTCATTACTTGCCTCTTTTCTCCTGGCAAAGTGGCTCTATGAGTTCGCAAAAAGTGGCTCTTGTCTTAAGGCCATTCTTAGGTAGCATTTTTTCTGTCCCAAAGCAATGGGGCGTGCCGATTTTACGCCACGGAGGAAAGCGACATGAAAAGACCGATCATCACTATTTTGACAGCCATCTTACTGACATCCATTCAAGCCTTTTCAGCAGGCTTGCCCACTATCCGATTGCAAACTGCGCCGAACGATTCGCGCGCCAAAGAGGTTCTTACCTCCAGCATCGAAGCGATGGGTGGCATTGAACGGCTTAATGCCATCGAGAGCCTCGCTTTCGTTATGTCCGGCGACCTCTTCGCCCGTAACCAAAGCCTGCGCCCGGATACTCCCTACGACAAGTTCCCGGCCAGCACGACGGTCTGGGTAGATTGGAAAAATGATCGGCTGCTGTGGGAGCAGCGCACGCAGTTTCCCGGCGGCATCCGGTTTGCCAATCGCATCGCTTTGCAACGCGATGGAGGGTTCAACCTGGACTTATTGATGAAGAACTATACTCGTTTACCAGCCAATGCGCCGGTACGCATGGCCGTGACTCGCATGGTACCGATTCTGTTTTTGAAGCGTGTGCTTGATGCCAACAGCCCTCTAACGTATCTGGGCGAAGCGCCGCTCCATAATCGCCCACATCAGGTTGTGAAGTTCACGCTACTCAATACGGAGTATAAGCTCTTTCTTGATGCCGAAACGAAGTTGCCCAGTAAGTACGAAGTCTCTGTGCCAGATGCTTGGGCGGGCGTTGATGTGAATGAAGTCTATTATGCCGATTTCCGCCCCATCAATGGCTTGTTGCTGCCCCATCGTTCAACGAATGTACGCTCCGGTCGCGTGGTGCGGGATTCATCGCTCAGCCGGTATGAGACCAATCAGCCTATGGATGACAATGCCTTTCGCTTACCAGACATCCCTGCGGCACAAAGCTTATCACCTGCCGTGAAACCGCTGGCCAAAGATGTTTATCTGGTTGAAGGTCTCTCCGGAGGCGGTTATCGCGCTATGTTCGTTGCCTTCAAAGACTACGTCTTGGTGGTTGAAGCGCCGGGTAACAGCCAAATCTCGACCTTCGTCATCAATCAAATCAAACAGACTTTGCCAAACAAACCGATCAAGTATTTGGTACTCACCCATTACCACGATGACCACACAGGCGGGTTGCGCCCCTATATTGTCGAAGGCGCACAGATCGTCACCACGAAACGCAACCAGCACTTCTTCGAGCAGATCGCACAGGCCAAATACGCCCTTGCGCCTGATGCTCTTGCCAAGCAACCGCAAGCGCCTAACTTCCTGCTCGTTGACAAGCATCAGCGTATCAGCGACGGCGAACAGACGGTGGAGATTTACAACATCGGCCCAACGCCGCACGCCGCTGATATGTTCATCATCTATCTGCCGAATGAAAAACTTCTGTTTCAAGGCGACCTGTACAATGTGCCCATCGGGCCGGTCAATCAAACAACGGAGTACCTGATTCGCCAGATCGAAAAGCTCAAATTGAATGTCGAAACCGTTGCCGGTGTCCACAACAATGTCACCCCTTTCAGCCAAGTGAAAGCGGAGAGCGCCAACCGCAAGAGTAAAGACAAAGGCCAATAGGAAGGATGTAAAAAGTTGTTAAAGCGGTGGCACAGCCAGCCTCAAGTCGCCATAATGAGGCGTTTGATTCCGCTCTAGAGAGGTAACGATGAAAAAGATTGGCATAGCTTTGCTCGGCTGCCTGCTCGCTGGCCTGACGGTGGCTGCGCAAGAGAAACCGGCTCCGAAGATCAGCGTGTTTGGCAATAACCTCGTGGTAGCGCGCGCGACGACGAGGTTAATTTACGCAACTCAACAAGGATTCATCGGCGAAGTCGCCATCCACTATGGCGAGCCGGAATGGAAAAAGGACTATGAGGACGAGGCCAAATTCGATGCTTTAACGAAAGGCAAGACCTGGCGCTTTGGGCGCGATTTCTGGACTACGCTCGACACCAATATCCCGATCAAGATTGCCGATAAGGAGATTCCCGTTGGCAGTTGGTATGTTGGCTTGCAACGCTCTGCGGACGGGCAGACGTGGAACCTCGCCTTCGTTGATCCGACAAAGGCCCGCGGTCTATTGCTGGATGCGGTCATGATGGCGAAAGCGCCCATCGCCTTTATGGTGCCGTTGAAGGTAGAGAGAGCATCCGAGGTCGAACCCAAATTGAAGATGGTGCTCTCAAGCCCTGCCGACGCTCCGACCCAACCGACGTGGAAGATCGCTTGGGGCGGTTGGAGACTCAGCGCACAGTTGCAGGTCAATGTGGAGCCGTCCAAGTTTGCCCCGTTTCGTTAAGGAGACCACTTGTGCAGCCGTTCAGTTTGGCGACTGTTTTGATCTTCACCGCCACGTTCGCTTTCGCGGCAGCAACGCAGCCTGCTACGCGGACTCTGAGCGTGCGCAATGCACACGCGATGGCGTATGACGATGCGCGCCATCGCGTTGTCCTATTCGGCGGTGCGGATGCCGAACAAGTACGCGGCGACACATGGGAATGGGACGGACGTAAATGGGCGCAGGTCAGTACAGACGGGCCGTCGCCGCGCACCTTTGCCGCTATGACCTATGACCACACCCGCAGGCGAATCCTGCTCTTTGGCGGCAATCGCGTCCTCTTCGGCAAAGACGATACCGATTACACCTTCTACAACGATTTGTGGGAATGGGACGGCAAGCAGTGGCGAAGATTGATGGCCGATAGTCCGCCAGCCCGAGCCGAAGCTGCCTTTGCTTACGACGAGCGCCGCCAACGCGCCGTATTATTTGGCGGCTACTTCATCCAAGACAGCAAGACCCATCGGCTTGGCGATACATGGGAGTGGGATGGGCGAAACTGGGTGAAGGTGAGCGACGCTGGCCCATCGCCGCGCAATGGCGTAGCGATGAGTTATGACCACAAACGCGGTAGGGTTGTCCTCTTTGGCGGCAACATTCGCAACGACGGCGCTGACCAGACCTGGGAATGGGACGGGCGCAATTGGCATCTAATCGCTTCCGCCAAGACGGAGCCGCGCTTTAACGTAGCGATGTGCTATGACGAAGCGCGCAGCCGAGTGATCCGTTTTGGCGGCTGGAACGGCAACGGGCGCGTCAACGAGATGTGGGAGTATGACGGCGAGAGTTGGCGGCGGCTGGCTGCGCCAGCTCCATCGGCGCGCAATCACACGGCAATGGTCTATGATCGCGCGCGGCGACGAGTGGTGCTCTTTGGCGGGCATGAGGGGGAGTTCATATTCGGCGACACGTGGGAGTGGGAGGGTAAGCGGTGGCAGCGAAAGAGCTTTACCGAACCACAAAAGCGTGTTGATAACGGCCATTGAGCGGCTGAGGGTTATACCGCGTTGCGAATCAATATAATACGGAATTGCAAAACCAGATAAGATATCTTCGCTGAGAGGCGGTCAGAGACCGCCGTGCTCGTACGAAAGGTCGGCGGTCAGAGACCGCCTCTCAACCAACGGTTCTCATTTTGTTGGACAATTCGGTATGACGAGGGTTGCGCCAAGAATCGCCACGAGGAGACAAAGAGAGGGCGAGTTATCGAGTCGCTTCTTTATCCGCCTGTGCTTCGCGCTATGCCGCGACTTCGGTTTCGGCTTTGAGCTTTTCAGCTTGATAATGCGAGACTAAGGCTTCGATCAATTCCTCTATTGAGCCTTCCATAAACAGATCAAGCTGGTGCGCTGTAAAACCGATACGGTGATCGGTGATGCGGTTCTCTTTGAAGTTGTAGGTGCGAATCTTTTCCGAACGATCGCCGCTGCCAACCATCGAACGGCGCTCGCTGGCAATCGCGTCGTGTTGTTTCTGCTGCTCCATCTCCAACAGGCGCGAACGCAAAATCCGCATAGCCTTTTCGCGGTTTTTGATCTGCGATTTTTCGTCCTGCATGGAAACGACGGTGTTCGTTGGCAAGTGGGTCAGGCGAACGGCAGAGTATGTCGTATTG
>CAYXVU010000146.1:11658-15652 GCA_964468725.1 uncultured Clostridia bacterium | reverse complement strand
GAGAATGATGCCGCGATCAAAGAGGACGACGCGCGGCGGCCCTGCGAAATCGGCATTGGCGACGAAGTTTCCTTCAAAGCCAATCTCTGCCGGAGTGGTTTGATTCTCCGGAGCGACGCCCGGTTGATTATTACGCGCATAACCGACGAGTAACGAATTGATCAACACCGGAGAGAGCGCCCACGTATGCCGCGCGACGTAGTTTTGCGTTGTGCGCAGATCGAGGGATCCGAATCCCGGA
Organism: uncultured Clostridia bacterium; assembly: GCA_964468725.1. Classification (GTDB taxonomy): domain Bacteria; phylum Acidobacteriota; class Blastocatellia; order UBA7656; family UBA7656; genus CAYXVU01. The sequence goes on along the minus strand of CAYXVU010000146.1, from coordinate 15,411 downwards.
ACCGATGCGCCGCCAAAGGCAAAGGGATTTTCCACCGCTTGATCGAAGTAGGTAAAGGTGAAGTTCAGCGTCTGGTTCTTTGTCAATTGATGATCTACTCGCGTCGTGAACAGGTCAAAGTTATTGATCTGATTAGCTGCGACGACCGCCTGTCCGCTGGCATCAGGCTCCGGCAAGAAGCCGAGATAGAATTGGGCAATGGGCGAAACCCGCGATGCCGGAATGCGATTGCCGGGGAAGGCTAATCCGGTCACCGGGTCGGTGATCGTAGCTCCGAGGTTGCTGAAATCGCCTTGACGTTCGGCAAGTGACGGCAATCCTTGTACGGTTTGGGTTGCGCCAATCAATTGCCGCCGACCTTCATAATCGAAGAAGAAGAAGGTGCGTTCCCGACCGTCATAAAGTTTCGGGATGTAGACCGGACCGCCGATATTGCCGCCGAACTCTTTGCGCTCGAAGGGGCGACGAAAGTCGTCCTCGCCCCGGAAGGGTTGCGCGCCGGGCACGGCTTTGTCGAAAAAGCGTGCCGCAGAGAGCGCCGTTGGACGCCAGAAGAATCGGGCGTTGCCATGCAGATCGTTGGTTCCGCTTTTGGTCACGAAATTGATGACCGAGCCGGTGTTGCGACCAAATTCCGCAGGGAAGTTCGAAGTCAACAGCCGAAACTCTTCAACGGCATCCGGCGGCGGTTGCACGCCGACCAAACCGCCAACGGCAACTTCGTTATTATTCGAGCCGTCGAGTTGGACATTATTTTCGACGCCGCGTTGACCATTGACGCGAATGCCAACGCCTGAACCGAAGGTCGCCGCCGTGTTCTGATTGGAAGCAACGACGCCGGGTTGCAGCAAGGCCAAGTTCAAGACATTGCGTCCGTTGAGCGGCAAGCCTTCAACGCGACGATGTTCGACGGTAGTTCCGAGCGTCGAAGATTCGCGGTCAACCAACTCTTGCGAAGCGGTGACATTGACTTCAATGTTCGTACCCGCCGCGCCGAGTTCGGCATCGAGTCGGAGGTTGCGATTCGGTTCGACTTTGATATTGGTGAGTTTGGTTTCAGCGAAGCCTTCGGCAGATACGATGAGATCGTAAATGTCGGGTTCGACTTCGAGGATTTGATAACCGCCACTCTCATCGGCATGTACTGAGCGAACTTCGATGTTTTTGGTGACGCTGACGAGGCGAATGGATGCGCCAGGAATGACGGCGCCGGTTTGGTCTTTCACTTCGCCGCTGATTGCGCCGCGCACGCCTTGCGCAAAGATTGCGGTTGGAGCGAGCAGCAAGCAACACAACAGAGAGGTAAAGGATCGCAGGACTTTTTGCTTGAAGTGGATAAAAGGGGATCTACTAAAAACTGCCTCCATAAGATATTCTCCTCTTAGCCAGTTTCCTAACTGGTTCTCATCTTTGAGTAGCCTGCGGCACTGTTGGTTCCGGCGCTGCGTCCATTTCCTTCTGACAGCCTTGCCAAACAGTGAGTCAGCTACTTTGTAATCGTAACGGGACGCTTTGGAGATGAAGTAGTCAACCTCTGTGCCTCTGAAATCTCGTAGGAACCTACAAAATTCTGAATAGGGATCATAGGGGCAAGTCTACTAACTGGAGAGCTTATAGAGGGAGAAGGTGGGTTGGATGAAAATTGTAGGAACCAAAGTTTGTCCGAGCGGTCATACATACAAACGAAGATCCGAATCTTTGTACGATTGGGATTCAACTTCAGCCGGAGAGAGTGGTTGGGAGAGGATGAGAGGCAGGGTAAGAGCATGATGATCGTGACCATTCACTCTTACCCTCCAGAGGTAAAGAACCTTGCGCGGTTCAATTTATAAACCTGCAAGGGGCGAATCATTCGTCCAATTTTCTGAGGTCTTCCGGGTTGATCTCGTACAGTTTGATCTTTGCATTTAAGGTAGTCGGTTTCAGTCCGAGCATCTGCGCCGCCTGCGCTTGAATGCCGCGACACTGCTTTAAGGCAGCTTTGATGGCTGCAATTTCGAACTGCTTAACGGCTTCATTAAAATCTATCCCCGATTGCGGAATTGAGTAGCCGTTGAAGGCCGAAGGCTGTTGCAGGTATTCGGGTAGCAAGTCGGTTTCAATCGGCGGCGGAGTCGAACGCATTACTGCATGCTCGATTACTCGTTTCAATTCGCGTACATTTCCCGGCCAATCGTAACTGCGCAGCAAGGTACTGGTGTCGCGTGCCAGTTCGCGTAACTCCTTGCCCCCTGACGCGCAGCACTCCTTGAGGAAGTATTTCGAAAGGGCTTCGATGTCATCGCGGCGATTGCGCAGCGGCGGCAGCAATATGACATCATTAATGGATAACGAGAGTTCAGCGAAAACCGTATCGCCATTTTCCGAGCTTGGCTCGCGTGTGTGGCCAATGATGACGCGAACATCAGCCGAGTCGGCCAATTGGTCTTGATAGCGCGTAAACTCATGCAGGTGAATCAAACGCGATATCTTGGCACGCAAAACCGGCGGGAAGTTCAATACCCCTTCGATGTATAGCGTGCCTCCGGCAGCCTTTTCGACTAACCCTTTGTAGGTGTAGAAACGCCCGGAGGGCAGAGTTTTGATGGTTCCAAACAAGACGGCGTCAAGAGATTCCTCCGACACTTCACCAAAAGAAATGGAGACAAATGGTTCCTTGCGACGTTCGCTGCAATCATGAATCAAACGCGCAAGATGTTTTTTCCCTGTGCCCGGTTCGCCGCTCAGAATCAGCGGATTGTGATGCGCCGCATGCGAAGCGACGAGGGCGCGCGCCTCGCTGACCCAACGGCTTTGGCCGGGGAGGTTCTCTTTAATAGTTCGGAGGATGTCGAATTCGGTCTCCGGTAAGTTGGAAGGTGCGAAGAAGAGCGGATGTCTTTCTATGATCTTTGCGGACATTTTGTTTACTCCCAATTCTTTGAGCTTACTTGCTATGAATGTAAGTCGGATGTATCAACTACAAACAATCTTGATGCACTAACGGGCTCAACGGTAAGAACGCAGTTTGGAGGTTGGGGTTTCACAGGAAGGCAAATAATTACAATCATTTAACATGTGTAAACTCAAAGAGACAAAGATTGGTCTTGCTAAAAAGCTGATGCGCAGATCAGCGATTTTCCCCACCCGGGTTCGACGATCATTTTCGGCTCAATGGTATCGTCACGATAGAGGGAAAACGAAGAGTGATCTTGAATCTTTGCTGCTGGGGCGAAGAGTTGAGGAAAAATTTTTCAGAATCTTTTTTTTGCGGGCAACGCGCAATGGGGTGCAGAAGTATCTAACTCGCAGGCAACGACCCTTAGAAACATAACGCTGGTAGAATCATCCTTTCGAGGCAGTCCGACACTTGGGTCGTTGCCCTTATCCTTACTTGAATATCAATCCTCAAAGATCACTCGACGGCCTTCTATGCGATACGCTCTCGTAAGCATTCGCGTGACCGCTTCCGGATAGAGGCGATGTTCTTGCTGGAGAATGCGCGCCGAGAGCTGTTCCAGCGAATCTCCTTCAAATACTTCGACCGCGCGTTGCATAACAATGGGGCCATGATCGAGCTCTTCATCAACCAGATGAACCGTGCAACCTGTTATCTTCACCCCGTAATCGAGCGCTTGTTGCTGCGCATTGAGGCCGGGGAAGGCAGGTAAGAGGGAAGGATGAATGTTAAGAATACGGTTCGGAAAGGCGCGCACAAACGTCGAGCTGACCAGTCGCATATATCCGGCTAAACAAACAAGGGTGACCTCGCGG
>CAYXVU010000146.1:0-11648 GCA_964468725.1 uncultured Clostridia bacterium | reverse complement strand
GCGGCGTTTGAGTTCGCTTACCATCTCGGCATCATGTTCATCCCGTGACCGGCCTCGGTGATCGAGAAAGAGGGTTTCGACGCCGAAGCCGCGCGCCTTTCCCACACCCAAAGCCGTCTCGATGTTGCTGATGACGAGTGCCGGTTCGGCAGGAATGTCGCCCGCCTCCATCGCCTCTAATAAGGCAACCATATTCGAACCGCGACCCGAGAGGAGAATGCCGATTCTTTGCTTGCTCATGGCGCGGAACATACCTGATGCAGTTTCGACGTGCAAGCGACGGGCAATCGAAAGTTGCTTGCCAATAGTAAAACCAGTATCTTTATGCCCTGATGGAGCCCGAACAAAACCCCATAGACAGCCAATTGGGATTTATCGAAGAGGCGAACGAGTTGGACATTCTCGTGCGGCGCTCGGATGAAGACATTGCCCTCTTCGATGAGCGTCACATCGCTGAAGCCTTGGTGCGCGAGGCCAAGTTGGATGCCGACCTCTCGCTGCAAATCAGTCAGGAGATCAAACAGTACATCAAGAAACTCGGACTGCGAACCCTCAGTTCGGCGCTCATTCGCGGTTTGGTAGATGCCAAGTTGTTGGAGATGGGGTTGGAAGACGCGCACCGCAATCACACGCGGTTGGGCGTCCCGCTCTATGATGTGGACAGGTTGATTCACAGCGCCTTGCGTGAATCTACGGCACAGCCCTTTGGCCCGGAAGGGACGAGCTTAATCCTTGCCGAATCAATCAAACGCGAATACGCCATCAATACCGTCTTCTCCGATCAGGTTTCGCAAGCCCATTTGGTTGGGGATATTCACATTCACAGCATTGGCGCGATTGATCGCCCGTATTCAATTACTTCGACCATTGATCACGTTAAGCAGTTCGGCATCACCTTGCCGCAAGGCTTTGCCAGTTCGCGCCCCGCACGCCGCGCTGAAGTGCTGATTGCGCACATCGTCAAACAGTCGGCGACCTTGCAAGGTTACCTAGCCGGGCCGGTGGTTTGGGACTCGTTGAATTTCGGCCTCGCACCTTTTTTGAAAGGGTTGGATGATCGTACTGTCAAGCAGTTGGCGCAAAACTTAGTGTTTGAATTTTCCGCTCCGGCTGTGGCGCGCGGCGGGCAGATTATCTTTTCCGATCTGCATCTCGATTGGGATGCACCCGCTTACCTGAAAGATCGCATCACCATTGGCGTTGGTGGTGAAGAGACTGAACAGACCTATGGCGAATTGACCGATGAGGCACACCGCTTTTTGCAGGCATTGTTAGAGGTCTACCTCGAAGGCGATGGGCAGGGACGCGCCTTCTTAACGCCCCGGTTGATCTTGCACATCAACCGGCACTTTAATGAGATTGCAGGCTATCGAGTCATTTTGGAACTGGCCAGCCGGTTGGCAGTCGAACGCGGCGGCTTGACGATTGCATTTGACCGGGATGATGAAAGTACCTTTGCGAGACGCTACGGATTGGATGACGAGAAGGGGCTGGCGCGCTCACAAAACCATGCGTTGCGCGCTGCGCAATTTCAGATTGTCTCTCTGAACTTGCCGCGCGTCGGCTATCTGGCCAACGGCGATCATTTGAAAGTCTTTGAGGAACTGACGCGCCTGATGGAGACGGCAGCGCTGGCGCATCTTGAGAAACGAGTCTTTTTAGAGAAGCTACTCGCTCTCGGTGAACGTGGGCCACTAGCCGCCTTGACCACAAGGGCAAGCGGCGCTCCTTTCCTGAAACTGAGTTGGACGACGCACGCGATTAGCATCGTCGGATTGAACGAACTGTGCCGCGCCATCGCCCTTGCTGACCTACACGAATCCGAATCGAGCATGGAGTTCGGGTTAAAAGTCCTTCTGCATTTGAGGCGCGAAGCGGAGCGACTATCCAACAAGCATAAAGTGCAGTTCATTCTGACCGGGCAATCTACCGAAGTGACGGCGCACCGATTGGCGCGTATGGACTTGCGATTCTTTGGCGATGTGGCTGCCAAAACGGTTTGCGGCGATCCGCACCATGATGCGGCTTACTACACGGATGGCGCGCGACTTGCCGCAACCTGTGCGGTTTCGGTATTGGAGCGCGTTCGCACGGAAGGGATGTTTCATGAGTTTGGATTCATCAATGCGGCGACCGATGTATGGATGGGAGAATCCATGCCGGATGCGGATGATTTAGGACGTTTGATTTCGCAAGCCTTTTATCAAACCTCGTGCGCCGGTTTAATTTTCTGCCCCGAATTTACTATCTGCTATGCCTGCGGGCATAGCGCGCGCGGTTTGCGAATGATGTGCCCGTCCTGCGGGTCGAATCGGGTTGACGGATTGGCTTATGCAGGCGACCGCTATGGTTTAACCTCTTCGTGGGAATCCGGGCGCATTGCAGAGCTGCGAGACCGCAAGCGCATTGTCGAAGAGTATCTTTGAATCCACTCTCTGAGCCGATGATTTCATGCCAAACGCGAACACGCACGACTTCGTAACCTTCCTTCTGATTCTGCCCACCGCCGCGCTCACCTACTATATTACGGGGGATTGGACATTGACAGCGATTACGACGACGGCGATGGTATTTGGCGGGCTGATGTTCGGCCCTGATCTCGATATTCAAAGCCGACAATACACCCGTTGGGGGCCGCTGCGATTTTTGTGGTGGCCGTACAAGGTTTGTCTGCCGCATCGTTCGCGCCTATCGCACGGCGTGCTGTTTGGCACGCTGATACGCGTCATCTATTTTCTATTAGTTGTGACCTTATTTTGCGCCGCAGGTCTGTATGTGCGTGACACCTATCTGCACAGTTCGCAGTGGGGGGCATCTGAGGTTAAAGATGCGTTTCTACGCGTTTGGGAAGTCCTCGCGCCCATCAAGCGGAGTTATCTGCTAGCGGCTTTCATTGGGCTATGGGTCGGAGCGTCAAGCCACACGGCAACGGACGTGCTCGGATCATTCTTCAAGAGCATCCGCAAATCCATTTGACCGCCAGAAGATTGCAATCGAACTGCTCAATGTGCATAAGCCAGCGGGCACGCTATTCGCTGAGTACCATTGCCGCGAGCAGGGGAACCATAATCTCATGATGCCCAATGAAGGAGAACCCGCGCCCGCTTCCGGCGACCGGACGCCGCACTACATTGGTCAACGGGCGATAGTGTTGAATGAAATCGAAATTTGCCGTTGTGAAGTTTTCCAGCGGAAAGCCTAGATTACGAACTACTGTCACGGTCTTTAAGAATACCTCCGGCATAATGACTGCCGAGCCGATGTTCAAATACGCGCCGCCCTTATCCAATTCTCTGACGATGTCACAAAGCAACCGAAAGTCCTGCAATGACGCCTGCCCTAAACTTGCGCCATCCGCATTGCGATGAAGATGAATGATGTCCGTTCCAATTGCGACATGCACAGTGACCGGAATGTTCAATTCATAAGCGCAGTACAGTACGGAAGCGCTTCTATGGGGAGGTTGCCTGATGTGCAAGCTGCGTGAAACCGCTTCGCCTAAGCCGAGTTGCTCTTTCGCGCCCGCGTTGATTGCCTCGTTAATAAGGGTTCCGGTCTCTTCCGCCATGCCGAACTGCCCTGAAGGGAGAGTTGCCTCGACATCTTCGGAGGTCGCTCCGACGAGCGCCGTTTCGAAATCGTGAATCATCGCCGAGCCATTCATCGCGAGAGCCGTTATTAAGCCGCGCTGCATGAGATCAATCAAAACGGGACTGAGTCCGGTCTTAATGACATGTCCGCCGATGCCGACAATGATGGCTCGTTGAGCTTCTTTGGCTGAGCGCATGAGGGCGGCCAATTCTCGCAACTCACGGGCAGCAAGAATGTCAGGCAGCGAAGCGAGAAAGTCCCCAAGTGATGATGGAGGAGTAAGCGGACGGGCAAAGTTTTGCGTCGTCACTTTACTCGGACGCGTTGCGAGCGGATAGGTGCTGAGTTGCGAAAGGTCGAGAGGGGTGAAGCGATAGCGAGACATCCTTAGCTCGCCTCCTCTTTGGGATATAGCGCCGATTCGATTAGTTCGCAAAGGATATGGCCGATGGTGATATGAGTCTCTTGTATGCGTTGGGTTGAGTGAACTTCGACGATCAGCGGTAAATCAACGAGCGGAGCCAATTTCCCGCCATCTCGACCGAGTAAGCCGATGGTTTGGACACCGAGTTCGCGTGCTGCTACCACGCCGCGCAAAACATTTGGGGAATTGCCGCTGGTCGAAATCGCCAACGCGACATCACCGGCGCGTGCGAGGGCGCGTACTTGTAATTCAAAGATATTTTCGAAAGCGGAATCATTACCAATAGAAGTAAGAATTGAAGTATCAGTTGTCAGAGCAAGCGCGGCAATCGGCGGACGATCATAATTGAGCCGGTTCACCAACTCAGCGGCGATATGCTGGGCATCGGCTGCCGACCCGCCATTGCCGAACGTGAGGATTTTACCGCCCGCGCTCACGGCTTCAATCATCATCTTAGCTGCGCGGGCGAGTCGGTCTGTAGAAGAAGCGAAAAACGCGCGTTTGGTTTCCAGACTCTCGGCAACTATTTGCTGAATCACCTCGATCATCACAGTGGCCTAGTTTATGAGCGAGGCATGGAAAAGACAAGCGGCAGGACACTCTTCATGGAGGAGTGGGTTGGGTACGGGGAGGGGATCGGCTTCCCGTACCCGATTGAGCCTCCCGACTTTCAGGCGGAAGTCGGATTTGGGCAGGGTCGAGGCTCAAGTCCTAAGCGTGAGGAGGGGATCTTCTTCACCCTTAGGAATCGGTGGTCGGTTTATTGGGGAACCGACCAAATGTGGCAGACCTTTGCTTGAGCGGTTATAGTTCTGCCTCTGTTTACAAACAACTGTTAAAAGGAAATTGATTAGCAGCAACGAATCGCTGCTACTAAGAGATGACGCAGAAAATCCAATTTGCAATGCATGAAAAAAAATTTTTCTGAAATTTTTTTTCTGCTTAGAGAGCGGCAAAATTTGCCAGCAGCCGCAAGCCCATCTGCTGACTCTTCTCCGGGTGAAATTGCACGCCGAATATCTTTTCTTTGCCGCAAATGGAGGGGAAGGTGATTCCGTATTCGGTGGTGGCCATAACCAATGACGGGTCTTCTGTCTCAATCCGATAGGAGTGGACGAAGTAAAAGTACGAACCCTCAGCAATGTCGGTAAACAGCGGGTGAGCAATCAAATTTTCGATCTGATTCCAACCAATTTGGGGGACGCGCAAGCCATTTTCAGGGAACCGCGTAATTCTTCCGCGCAGTAACCCTAGCCCCCTATGAATGCCGAACTCGTGTCCCTCTTCAAATAAGAGTTGCAGCCCTACGCAAAGCCCCAAAATCGGTTTGCCTCGCGCGGCGACCTCTAAAATGACCTCTTCAAGATTTGCCTCTCGCAACCGTCGCGCACATTCACCAAAAGCGCCGACGCCGGGCAGCACAACATGAGTAGCAGCCAAAATTGTGTCACGCTCAGAAGTTACCCGCGCTTCTTCCCCTGCTGCGGCGAACGCTTTCTCGACGCTGCGCAGGTTGCCGACACCGTAATTGACGATAGCAATCATGGCTGCGATTGTACCACTCGAAAGGGAATTGCCAAGCCTGACGATCTCCTAACCGATGAGAGCTAACGAAAGCGACGGCAATCAATGCCATACTTTTTAATCTTATAACCGAGTATGCGTTCTGTGGTGTCGAGCAGCTTTGCCGCGCGTGCCTGATTGCCGCGCGATGTCTTCAACGCATCAATCAGTAAATCTTTCTCATAGGCTTCGACGGCGGCGATTAGGGATAGACGGGTCACTGTGCCGCTGGCCGCCGCCGTCTGCAAGGTTGGCGGCAGATGATGGCCGTGAATCGCCTGTCCGTCGCAGAGCAAGACGGCACGTTCGATGCAATTTTCCAACTCGCGCACATTGCCCGGCCAATGATATGAACTCAGCATATCAATTGCCGGTGTGGAGATACGCTTGATCGCTTTGCCCTGTTCGCGTGAGTATTTTTGCAAAAAGTGATCGGCCAATAGCAAGATATCGGCCTTGCGTTCGCGCAATGGCGGCACAAAGAGAGTGAAGACATTAAGGCGATAAAAGAGGTCTTCTCGAAAAGCGCCTTCGGCAATCGCCTTTTCAAGGTCTTTGTTGGTTGCTGCAATCAGTCGCACATTGGCTTTGAGGGTTTCGGTGCCCCCCAGCCGCTCAAATTCGCGCTCTTGTAAAACGCGCAAGAGTTTTACCTGCGTAGAAAAATTCAGATCGCCGATTTCATCCAGAAACAGAGTTCCGCCCTCGGCCATCTCAAAGCGACCTTTCTTGCGCCCGTGCGCCCCTGTAAACGCGCCTTTTTCGTAGCCGAAGAGTTCCGATTCAATCAAGGTTTCCGGCAGCGCCGCGCAGCTTACTTTGACGAAGGGCTTTTTGGCGCGCAACGAATTGTAGTGGATGGCATGGGCGATCAACTCTTTTCCGGTTCCCGAGTCGCCGCGAATCAACGCCGTCGTGTTCGTGCGCGCCACTTGCGCCACCTGTTCATAAACCTGCTTCATCGGGCCGCTGTTGCCGATGATCTGTGAAAAGTCGTACCGTTCTTTCAACTCTTGCCGCAGGTGCGTGTTCTCTTCCAATAATCGTCGCCGTTCAGCTTCAATCGTATGTTGGACTTTCAAGGTTTGGGCGATCATCGAAGCGACGACGCGTAAAAATTTCACAAAGCGTTCGTAATCCCGGTCTTTCTGAAACCATAAATCAACGCTCAGTGCGCCCACCGCCTTGCGATTCAGAATGACAGGCACACAGATAAAGGTCTTTTCGCGCGTACGGGCGTCTTTGCGGTGTGTGTGTGGATGTGCGAGCAGAGGCTCTTTGCTGACTTGCGGGATGGTGACAGGCTTGCCGCTTTCAACCACTTTGCCGGTGATGCTGCCTTCCGATTTATGACGCGACTTCACGCCATCGGAGGTGATGCCATTGGCAGCTTCGGTGTGTAATTCTCCGGTCTCTTCTTGCAATAGATTGACCGAACTTTGTATGACTTCGTGGTGATCTTCGAGAATTTCCAATACTCGATGCAGTGCCGCTTTGAAATTCACTGTTCCTGAAAGCGCCTGACTGATTTCGAGTAAAGTGGAGAGCTTTTTCACTTCACTGATTTGATCGGACATAACCCTTTCCACGCTGCTTAGGTACGGCAAGTTTTTCAATCTTACAAAATTGTATGAGACAGCAAAAATGAGAACGCAATTGTAGGATGAGAGGGATAGGTTGAGTCAACCTCAAGTTTGTCTTGCGATAGGCTTCTGTCCACATAAGCGAGGAGAAACCAACCAACCATAGCTTCCAATGGTTGCCCGCACCTGCCGTCAATTGCGATATGCTGATGGCAGTCTGAGAGAGGAGAGGCCGTGCTGTTATCTTACAATTCTGTAAGATATTTCAGGCTAACGATACGATTTTGTTAGAAACCGATTTGCTGTCTCCATCCGTTTCATTTTCGAAAAAGCCGAAAAAACATAGCTTTTTGCTCTATTTTTCTCAATGCCCCTTGCGGTATGGATATTGCACTAAGAATTTTTCTAACGAGCCTGCGCTCCACGGCATAGTGCCAGAGGCTCTTAGTAATTTCCGCAAAACACCAAATGACTGGAGGGATGATGAATCCAAAAGATGTTTTGAAGTTTGCTGCCGATGAAAAGGCAGAGTTCGTTGACGTGCGGTTTACCGATCTGATGGGCGCTTGGCACCACCTCACCTTTCCCATCGAACAACTGACCTCCGACTCTTTCGAAGACGGTTTTGGTTTTGATGCCAGCAGCCTGCGCGGTTGGGCAGCGATCAATGAAAGCGATATGTTGATGCTGCCCGACCCGTCCCGATACTGGATTGACCCGTTTATGCAGCACAAAACGCTCTGTCTGTTTGCCGACATTGCCGACCCGATCACGCGCGAAAGTTACTGGCTTGACCCGCGCGCGTTGGCCAAACGGGCGCAGAACTATTTGAAGTCAACCGGCATCGCAGATACCGTGAATTTTGGCCCTGAAGCTGAATTCTTTATCTTTGATCGCGTCAGCTTTCACAATGAAAACTATTCCTGCGGCGCGACGGTAGACAGCGACGAAGGCATTTGGAATACCGGCGACAGTGCGGGTAATGCCGGTTATCGCATTCGTTCAAAGGAAGGCTATGTGCCGCTGCCGCCGCTCGATTCGATTCACGACATTCGCTCTGATATTGCGGCGACGCTCAAACAGATGGGGCTGACGGTTGAATGCCATCATCACGAAGTTGCGACCGGCGGGCAATGCGAGATTGATTTCAAGTTTTCGACTCTGCTTGGCACGGCTGACAATCTGATGATCTTCAAATACACGGTCAAGAACACCGTCAAGCGGCATGGCAAGACAGCGACCTTTATGCCCAAACCGCTCTATGGCGACAACGGCAATGGCATGCACTGCCATCAATCGCTGTGGAAAGACGAAAAGCCGCTGTTTGCCGGAGACGGATATGCGGGGCTTTCGGAGATGGCGTTGCATTACATTGGGGGCATCCTCAAACATGCCCCTACGTTGGCAGCATTTGCTGCGCCGACGACGAACAGCTACAAACGTCTGGTTCCCGGATTCGAAGCGCCGGTCAATCTGGCTTACTCGATGCGCAATCGTTCGGCAGCCGTGCGCATCCCCGTCTATTCATCGAGTCCGAAAGCCAAACGCCTCGAAGTTCGATTCCCCGATGCGACCTGCAATTCTTATATCGCTTTTGCGGCGATGTTGATGGCCGGATTGGATGGCATTCAAAATAAGATTGATCCGGGCGAGCCGCTCGACAAAGACATTTATGACCTCGCCCCCGAAGAACTGGCCGAAGTGCCAAGCCTGCCCGGTTCGCTCGATGCGGCGTTGGCGGCGCTCGAAACCGATCACGGCTTCTTGCTCAAAGGCGATGTCTTCAGCGAAGCCCTCATCAAGCGATGGATTGAATACAAACGCGAACGCGAGATCAATCCGGTTCGCATGCGTCCGCACCCCTTAGAGTTTCAGTTGTACTTCGATGCCTAAAGGGAGAGAGAGGCGAAGAAGATAAAGAGAACCTCCGATTATCGAAATTCCGCGAAGCGTGTGAGTCTTGCGTTTTCACAAACGAGTCATCACGATGATGAACCTTCACTCACGCGCTTCGCGGTTGATCTTTCCTCTTGTCGGCATGCTTTCTTGAAACCAATCCCGAAACCCCATCCATAAAATTCCGCGAACTGATATTCGTGCAGATTTCTTACCATTCGTGTATTGTTTCGGCGGTATTCTGCTACCGCGCCTGATTTCCGCGTCGCTCAAGGCTGACACGGTTAGAGAAAACAGTTACAAGCAAGTTCAAAACACGCTTCTTCGGGGAGACGGGATGCACGATCAGAGCTATCTGGAAACTGAGTTGAAAAAGCAGATTGCTGCCGGTCAAACTCTCTTGATCGTTGGCACAGGCGTTTCCCGCAGCACTACATCGAATCCCTGCGCAGCATGGCAAGGTATGCTCGAACACGGCGTCGAGCACTGCTGCAAGGTTGCTAAAACTTCGCTCCCTGCGGATTGGGCTGAACGCGCCAAAGCGGAGATAGCGTCGAGCGATATGGATGATCTGCTCAGCGCCGCCGGAAAGGTTATGGCCAAACTGGGCGGGAAAGAGGGCGCAGAGTTTGCCTCTTGGCTCGAACTGACTATCGGAACGTTGCAGGTCGAATCCTCTGAGGTCATCGAAGCCTTGCTCAGTTTGCGCGCGCCGATTGCGACAACCAATTACGACGGCCTCATCGAAGAGGTAGCATTTCAACAACGGCGGAGGTTTGAGCCGATCACTTGGCTGGATAGACGCGAGGCCATGCAATTTTTGCATCAACGCGCCGATACAGGTCTGCTTCAAGCGACTAATACAGTTCTGCATCTACACGGCTATTGGAAGAAGCCGGAGTCGGTGATTCTCGATTTGCGTTCCTATGAGCGCATTTTGCAGGCCGAACACGCGCAGAACTTGCTACGGGCGTTGGCGGCGGTCAAAACGATTCTCTTCGTCGGCTGTGCGGATGGGTTGCTCGACCCGAACTTTGGCCAGTTGCTCAAATGGGTCGAAAAATTTTATGAAAAGAGCGATAGCCGCCTCTATTGTTTGGCGCGGCAGCCCGAAGTCGAAAAGATTCAACGCCAGCATCCCGCGAATTTGCCGTTGTTCGTTCTCTCTTACGGCGCTGAGTACAAAGACCTCGCCCCATTTCTTCGCAGCCTCGCGCCGCCAGCTTCGTCATCGAGCGGCTCGGCCATCGCGTCGCCCGCGCAGGCGACCATCGCGCCGCTAGTGGCAGACCGCCCTGCGAAACCGCTCCACGTTGTCGGACGCGATGCGGAGTTGCGAGACTTGATCGAAAATCTGCTGTCTGACAAACCCGAACCGACTTCCGTTATGGGGCAAGCGGGCATCGGAAAGACGACGCTTACGATCACGGCTTTTTACGACGAGCGCATCGCGCAATGCTATGGCGAGCGGCGCTTCTTCATTCGCTGTGAAGGTATAACGAATCGCGCAACTCTGGTCGGCGCGATGGCAGAGCGTGTCGGCATCCCGTTGGGGCAGGGCATCGAGCCTGCCGTGCTGCGCGCATTGAGCGAGGGGCGGACGTTGCTCATCCTCGATAATCTGGAAACGACGTGGGAGGCTGACCACGAAGCGGTTGAAGAACTGCTCGGCCTGTTGACAGATATTAGCGGGTTAGCCTTGGTTGCTTCGTTGCGCGGCGGGCAGCGACCGCGAGGCGTGCGGTGGCGACGAGCAATCGAGCCGCTGCCGTTGACGAATCCGGAGTCGCGGCAGATTTTTTTAGAGATCGCTGGAGACAAGTTTGAAAATGATTCGCGCCTTGATTACCTGTTGAGCTTTTTGGATGGCGTCCCGTTGGCCATCAGCTTGCTGGCTGCGGCCTGTGAAGCCGAGACGAATCTGGAAAGCATAGCGCGGCGATGGGATAAAGAGCGAACGGCGTTATTAAGACGCCTCGACGCGATCACTAAACAAGATAACATCGAGATTTCCTACAAAATTTCTATTGATAGTGGGCGGATGACAAACACAGCGCGGCGGTTGATGGCGGTGTTGGCGATTTTGCCCGACGGTTTGGCTTTTGGCGATATTCCCGCCGTGATGCCCGACGAAGGCGATGCGGCGGCCAGCGCCTTGCGTTCTGTGCGGCTCGGTTATGATGAGCATGGCCATCTGCGATTGCCCGTGCCGCTACGCGAATACGTGCGCCGCGACTATCCGCCGCAGGCTGCCGATCAGAGCCGTGTGGTGGCGCACTTTCTCAAACTGGCTGCGGATGGGGAAAAACTCGGCTGGTCGGAAGGCGCAAAGATCATGCAGCGAATGACGGCTGAAAGTTCCAACCTGCAATCCTGTCTGGAGCTTGCTTTGCTTGGTGAATATCGAAAAGAGATCGCCGTTGCCGCGCTCGGTTGGTCAAAATTTATTCAATATACCGGCACAGGAAGCATAGCAATCATTGAGCAAGCGATAACGAAGGCTCGCGGTAATAACGATGAGCAAAATGCTGCCGATTGCATTCGTAGCCTCGGCGACTTGGCCTATCGCAAGTCCGACAATGAGGAGGCGA